>NZ_VRSV01000001.1:917091-1222788 GCF_008017415.1 Microbacterium hatanonis
GGTCGATGGTGTCGCGCCAGTGGTCGATGGCGGCGCGTGACCGAGCGTGCGGCGGGGCGCGTCGAAGCGCGTCCCGCGCGTAGAGCTGCCGCGCGTCAGGCGCGCGCGTCGCCGGGAATCGGGATACGGCCGGTGCGCATGATGCGGTCGAGGAGGGCGTCAAAGTCGGCCGCGAGTTCCTGCGCCGAATCGCCCGGCCACACGTGCAGCGGCTTCGCTGCACCCTGGGCCTGCTGCAGCGATGTGCGCTCGGGCAGCTGAGGGTTCAGCACGAGAGGGCCGAACATGTCGCGCAGTTCCTTGATGCGGAACTGGTGCTCGATCGACTGGGGGCGCACGCGGTTGACGACCACACCGAGCGGCTGGAGGCGGGGGGAGAGGCCCCGGCGGATCTCCTCGATCGCACGCAGTGCGCGGTCGGCGGCGGCGACGGAGAAGAGCCCGGGTTCGGTCACCACGATCACGCGGTCGGACGCCGCCCACGCGGTGCGCGTCAGAGCATTGAGCGACGGCGCGCAGTCGATGAGGACGAGGTCGTAGTCGGCCTCGATCGTCGCGAGCGCCTCCTCGAGCTTCCACACGTCGCGGACGCTCGGGTGCGGACCGTCGAAGTTGATCGCCGACGGGCTGCCGATGAGGACGTCGATGGTTCCCGGGTGGACCTTGGCCCAACCCGACGACGTGATCGCCTGACGGACGACCTTCTCCCGCGGATTGGCGAGGACGTCGGCGACATTGAGGCGTCCCGCGACCTGGATGTCCATGCCGGTGGAGACATCCGACTGGGGATCGAGATCCACGACGAGGGTGCGGACACCACGCGCGAACGCTGCTGAGGCGAGCCCGAGCGTCACGGTGGTCTTGCCGACCCCACCTTTGAGCGAGCTGACCGAGAGAACGTGCACGATCCCCTACGTTACCGTCCCCTAGGCTGTGAGCACACTTTGCCCCCTTAGGTCGTCTGCTCAGTGAGGTGCGAATGTTCCGGAAGATCCTCGTCGCCAACCGTGGGGAGATCGCCATCCGCGCGTTCCGCGCGGCGTATGAAGTCGGCGCACGCACCGTTGCGGTGTTCCCCTACGAAGACCGCAGTTCTCTGCATCGGCTCAAGGCCGACGAGGCGTATCTGATCGGGGAGCGGGGTCATCCCGTGCGCGCCTACCTCGACGTGGCGGAGATCATCCGCGTGGCGAAGGAGTCGGGCGCCGACGCGATCTACCCGGGTTACGGCTTCCTCTCCGAGAACCCCGACCTTGCCGAGCAGGCCGCCGCGAACGGCATCGCCTTCATCGGTCCTCCGGCCGCGGTGCTGGAGATGGCGGGCAACAAGGTCACGGCGAAGCACCACGCGATCTCCGCGGGCGTTCCCGTGCTGCGATCGACCGAAGCATCCGACGACATCGACGCGCTCGTCGCTCAGGCGGGCGACATCGGATTCCCCCTGTTCGCCAAGGCGGTCGCCGGAGGCGGCGGACGAGGGATGCGCCGTGTGGCGGATGCGGCGGAGCTCGCGCCGGCGCTGGCGGAGGCCATGCGCGAGGCGCAGAGCGCCTTCGGCGACGCGAGGATGTTCCTCGAGCAGGCCGTGCAGCGGCCTCGCCACATCGAGGTGCAGATCCTCGCCGATCAGGCGGGAGAGACGGTGCACCTGTTCGAGCGCGACTGCTCGGTTCAGCGGCGTCACCAGAAGGTCATCGAGATCGCCCCCGCCCCGAACCTCGACGAGGGCATCCGCGACGATCTGCACCGCTACGCCGTGGCCTTCGCCCGGTCGATCGGCTACCAGAACGCCGGCACCGTCGAGTTCCTGCTCGAGACCACGGGCCCCCGCGCCGGCGAGGTCGTCTTCATCGAGATGAACCCGCGCATCCAGGTCGAGCACACCGTGACCGAGGAGGTCACCGACGTCGACCTCGTGCAGTCGCAGATGCGGATCGCCGCCGGGCAGACCCTCATCGACCTCGGCCTCACGCAGGGCGAGATCCGCCTGCGCGGCGCCGCCCTCCAGTGCCGCATCACCACCGAGGACCCCACGCAGGGGTTCCGTCCCGACACCGGCAAGATCACGACGTACCGCTCTCCCGGCGGCGCCGGCATCCGCCTCGACGGCGGAACGACCGCGGCCGGATCGCAGGTCAGCCCCCACTTCGACTCGATGCTCGCCAAGCTCACGTGCCGTGGGCGCGACTTCGGCGCCGCGGTCGCACGCGCGCGCCGTGCCCTCGCGGAGTTCCGCATCCGCGGTGTCTCCACGAACATCCCCTTCCTCCAGGCCGTGCTCGACGACCCGGCCTTCGTCGCCGGCGACGTGAGCACGTCGTTCATCGACGAGCGCCCGGAGCTGCTGCGCGGACGCGAGTCGAAGGACCGCGGCACGAAGATGCTGAACTGGCTCGTCGACGCCACGGTCAACCGACCGAACGGGCAGAACCCGCTGTCGGTCGACCCCCGCTCCAAGCTCCCCGCCCTCGATCTGCTCAGTCCGGCCCCCGCCGGGTCGCGCCAGCGCCTGCAGGAGCTCGGCCCCGCCGGATTCGCTCGGGCGCTGCGCGAACAGACCGCTCTCGCCGTCACCGACACCACGTTCCGCGACGCCCACCAGTCGCTCCTGGCGACACGGGTGCGCACGAAGGACCTCGTTACGGTGGCGCCGTACGTGGCGCGACTGACGCCGCAGCTGCTCTCGGTCGAGGCATGGGGCGGCGCGACCTACGACGTGGCGCTGCGCTTCCTCGGCGAAGACCCGTGGGAGCGTCTCGACGCCCTGCGCGCGGCTCTTCCGAACGTCGCCCTGCAGATGCTGCTGCGCGGGCGCAACACGGTCGGCTACACGCCGTACCCGTCCGAGGTCACCGACGCGTTCGTGGCCGAGGCCGCAGCATCCGGCGTCGACATCTTCCGCATCTTCGACGCGCTCAACGACGTGTCGCAGATGCGCCCCGCGATCGATGCGGTGCTCGAGACCGGCACGGCCGTCGCCGAGGTCGCCGTCTGCTACACCGGCGACCTGCTCGACCCCGCCGAGTCGCTGTACACGCTCGACTACTACCTCGGCCTCGCAGAGCAGATCGTCGACGCCGGCGCCCACGTGCTCGCGATCAAGGACATGGCCGGCCTGCTGCGACCTGCCGCGGCCTCACGTCTCGTCACCGCGCTGCGCGAGCGCTTCGACCTGCCGGTGCACGTGCACACGCACGACACGGCCGGCGGCCAGCTCGCGACGCTCCTGGCGGCCTCCGCGGCCGGAGCGGACGCCGTCGACGCGGCCGCCGCGCCCCTGTCGGGCACCACGAGCCAACCGTCGCTGTCAGCGCTGGTGGCAGCGATGGCCCACACCGAGCGCGATACGGGATTGAGCCTGGAGGCCGTCTCCGACCTCGAGCCGTACTGGGAGGCCGTGCGGCATCTGTACGGCCCGTTCGAGTCGGGCCTCCCCGGCCCCACCGGTCGGGTGTACCGCCACGAGATCCCGGGCGGTCAGCTGTCCAACCTCCGCCAGCAGGCGATCGCCCTCGGCCTGGCCGACGACTTCGAACTGATCGAGGACATGTACGCGGCCGCGAACGCGATCCTCGGCCGCGTGCCGAAGGTGACCCCCTCGTCGAAGGTGGTCGGCGATCTGGCGCTGCACCTCGCCGCGGTGCGGGCCGACCCCGCCGACTTCGAGGCGAACCCCGGGAAGTACGACGTGCCCGACTCCGTCGTGGGCTTCATGGCCGGCGAACTCGGCGACCTTCCGGGAGGGTGGCCCGAGCCGTTCCGCACGAAGGTGCTCGCCGGACGCGATGTGAAGATCGGCGTCACCCCGCTGACGCCCGAGCAGTCCGCCGCGCTCGACGGTGCGTCCGCCGAGCGGCGTGCCGCGTTGAACACGCTGCTCTTCCCCGGACCGACGAAGATCTTCCGCGACATGCGCGATGCCTACGGCGACCTGAGCGTGCTCGACACCCCCGACTACCTCTACGGACTCGTCGCCGGAGCGGAGCACGTCGTCGAGATCGAGAAGGGCGTTCAGCTCTTCGTCGGACTCGAAGCGATCGGCGAGGCCGACGACAAGGGCATGCGCACCGTCATGACGACCCTCAACGGACAGCTGCGTCCGGTGTTCGTGCGCGACCGGTCGATCGAGGTCGACGTGCGGCAGGCGGAGAAGGCCGACACGACTCGACCGGGTCAGGTCGCCGCTCCCTTCTCGGGCGTGGTCACGCTGAAATCCGCCGAGGGCGACAAGGTCGAGGCGGGCCAGGCGGTCGCGTCGATCGAGGCGATGAAGATGGAGGCTGCGATCACCGCACCCGTCGCGGGAGTGGTCGAACGTCTCGCCGTGGGGTCGCCTCAGCAGGTCGACGCCGGAGACCTTTTGGTCGTGATCCGTCCCGCGCAGTAACCTGAGGGGATGGGCGCTCGCGCCCGATCCCCGTTTGGAGTACCCGCAGTGACGCTCGATCGACACGACGAGAACCCGCCAGAAGACGCCGAACACGGTGTCCTCTCCGACACCGGCAGTCTCGACTCCGCCGGAATCGGCCTTCTCGGAACCCCCACGGCGCAGTTGCGCGTCGTCCTCCCCGTCGGCTCCGGCGACGATGACCTCGACGACGACGACGTGATCGGCGACGAGATCCGGATCGACGAGATCCCCACCGGCGAGATCCTCGTCGAGGAGCTGCCGGCCGCCGAGACCGTCGACGCCGAAGAGATCCACGACGCAGAAGAGATCCACGACGCAGAAGAGATCCACGACGCAGAAGAGATCCACGACGCCGAGGTCATCGACGACGAGCACGCTGCCTTCGACGCATCCGGCCACGCCGACGTCGACGACGGGTCCGAGGCGCGCTGGTCCGAGCCCGCGGAGTCCGAGGCGACGATCGAGGTCGACGAGATCGAGGCCGACGACGACTCCGAGACCGCGGACGATGTCGACGCCGTCGCCGAGACGGATGCGGAGGAGGCGGATGCTTCCGAAGCGCCCGTCGAGCCGCAGCCGGAGGCCGTGGTCGTCGAGCGCGCGGACGCGACCGAGGAGCGCGCGGACTCGTCGGCGGAAGCCGAAGAATCAGCTGCCGCCGCGCCCGCCGCTGCCGCCGCGCCCGCCGCTGCTGCCGCGCCCGCCGAAGCGCCCACCGCCGCGGCCGAATCCGTCGAGAGTCCGGTCGTGCCGGCGCCCGCCGCCGCCGTCGCGGTCTCCGCGGCGCCGCTCGCTCCGCGCACCGGCAGCGTTCCGACCACCCGTCGCGAGGCGAACAACACCGGCGCGCACCCGCGCATCGACCGCGAGCACGCGTCGGAGCGCATCGCCACGCGCGAGCCCGAGGTGACGCTGGCCTCGAAGCGACTGGGGGAGTTCGACGGCAGTCGCGAGAGCTCCGATCTGCTCACGCCCGATCGTCTGCTCGACCCGTCGCAGCTCTCCCGCCCCGAGCCCGAGGGGCTCTGGCAGCAGCTCGTCTATTCGATCTCCGGCCACCGCATCAACCTCGGCGACGGTCCGAAGGCTCGTGCGCGCAAGGAGCTGGATCGACTGATCTCCGCGCCCCTGTCGGGCGGGGCGCGCTTCATCCCCGTGCTCTCCCGCAAGGGCGGAGTCGGCAAGACCACGATCACGGCGCTCCTCGGGATGGCCCTCGCCGACGCCCGCGACGACCGGGTCATCGCCGTCGACGCGAACCCCGACCGCGGGACCCTCGCCGACCGCATCTCGCGCACCAGTTCGCGCACGGTGCGAGACCTCGTGCGCGGCCGGGCCGACGTCACCGGCTACGCCGACATCTCGGCCCTGGTCGCCCGAGACGAGACCCGGCTCGACGTGCTCTCGTCCGACGCCGACCCGCGGGTGTCCGAGGCGTTCAACGACCGCGACTACCGCGATGTCGCGGAACTCGCCGCCCACTACTACTCGCTCGTCCTGACCGACACGGGTACCGGCATCGTCCACTCCGTGATGGGGGCGACCCTCGACCTCGCCGACCAGCTCGTGATCGTCGCCGGACTCAGCGTCGACGAGGCGCGCCTCGCGTCCGAGACGCTGACCTGGCTCGAGACCAACGGCTACGCGCGGCAGGCGCGGGAGGCGGTCGTCGTGCTCAACAACGCCCGCCCCGGTGCGCCGCTGGTGCGCGAGAGCGAACTGGAAGGGCACTTCCGCACCCGCGTGCGGTCGGTGGTGCGCGTTCCGTACGACACCGCCATCGGCACGGGCAGCGCCATCGTGTTCCGCGACCTGCAGCCCGCGACGCGCAAGGCCGCGCGCGAGCTCGCGGCCGCCGTCATCGGCGGCCTCCGCGCCGCCCCCGAGGCCGCCTGACCATGCCCATCCGCACGATCCGCCTCTTCGGCGACCCCGTTCTCCGCGCCCCGAGTGTTCCGATCGACGAGATCGACGACGGCATACGCGCTCTCGTCGACGACCTGGTCGAGGGCGTTGCCCTGCCGAATCGCGCGGGGCTCGCCGCTCCGCAGATCGGCGTCGGGCTCCGCGCGTTCAGCTACAACGTCGACGGCGAGATCGGCTACATCCTCAATCCCGTCCTGGTCGAGACCCGCGGCGAGCCCGAGCTCGTCGGCGAGGGCTGCCTGTCGATCCCCAACGTCTGGCACGAGGCACTCCGTCACCCCTACGCCCGGGTCGTCGGCATCGACGTCAACGGCGACGAGCTCGTCCTGGAGGGCGAGGGGCTCATGGCACAGGCGCTCCAGCACGAGACCGATCACCTCGAGGGGATGCTGTTCATCTCCCGCCTTCCGCCGGAGACGCGCCGCCAGGCGATGCGCGAGATCCGCGAATCCGACTGGTTCTGACGCGTCCGCGCACGAGACACCATTTCCGGCCGAAACGCACCGCCTGGCGGTGGGTCTCGGCCGGAACGTGTGTCTCAGCGGATGCTGACGCTCACGCCAGCGAGATGTTCGTGGTGTTGACGGGCGTGGCGTAGAGCTCCTCGATCTCGTCGGCGAAATCCCCGACGATGACGTTGCGCTTGATGCTCATCTTCGGCGTGAGGTGACCGCTCGCCTCGGTCCACTCGATCGGCAGGATCGTGAACTTGCGGATCGACTCGGCGCGCGACACGTGCGCGTTGGCGGCGTCGATCGCCCGCTGCACCTCGGCGCGGACGGCCTCGTGCTGCGCCGCGTCCGTCAACGCGAGATCGGCGGGCAGTCCGTTGTTGCCGAGCCAGGTGGGCAGCATCTCGGGGTCGAGCGTGATGAGGGCCGAGATGAACGGCTTCTGATCGCCGACGACGACGACCTGACCGACGATCGGGTTGGCACGGATGGGGTCTTCGAGCACGGCCGGGGCGACGTTCTTGCCGCCGGCGGTGACGATGATCTCCTTCTTGCGGCCGGTGATGGTGAGGAATCCGTCGTCGTCGAACGCGCCGATGTCGCCGGTGCGGAACCAGTCGCCGTCGAACGCCTCGGCGGTCGCCTGCGGGTTGCGCCAGTACTCCTTGAACACGTTGATGCCGCGCACCTGGATCTCGCCCTCGCCGGTGAGGCGAACCCCGACGCCCGGCAGCGCGGGGCCGACGGTGCCGATCTTCGAGCGGGTGGCGAGGTTCACCGTCGCGGGCGCGGTGGTCTCGGTGAGTCCGTAGCCCTCGAGGATGACGACGCCCAGGCTGTGGAAGAAGTGGCCGAGGCGCGGGCCGAGCGGGGCGGACCCGCTCACGGCGTAGACCACGCGCCCGCCCATGGCCTCGCGCAGCTTGCTGTAGACGAGCTTGTCGAACAGGGCGAATCTGATCTTCAGTCCGAGCGGGATGCGCTTTCCGTCCTGCAGCAGCTGCGAGTGCTCGACGGCTGCCGCGGCGGCGGCACGGAAGATCTTGCCCTTGCCTCCGGCCTCGGCCTTCTGCTCGGCGGAGTTGTAGACCTTCTCGAACACGCGGGGGACGGCGAGGAGGTACGTGGGCTTGAACGACCCGAGCGCCGGAAGAAGCTGCTTCGTGTCGGGCTGGTGGCCGGTCTTCACCCCGGCGTGCACGTTGAGGATCGAGATGAAGCGCGCGAAGACGTGCGCCGTGGTGATGAACAGGAGCGTAGATGCCCCGGGGACGTCGACGACCTCGCGCAGCGCCTTGCCCGAGTTGCGCGACAGCTCCACGAAGTTGCTGTGGGTGAGCACGCAGCCTTTCGGGCGGCCGGTCGAGCCCGACGTGTAGATGAGGGTCGCGATGTCGTTGCCGTCGGCGAGGTTGCGACGGCGCTCGATCTCGTCGTCTTCGACGGTCGCACCCTGCGAGACGAGGCGGTCGAGGTCGCCACCGTGCATCGACCACACGTTGCGGAGGAGGGGGAGCTCGCCGCGGACCTCTTCGAGGCGGGCCGAATGATCGGAGGACTCGACGATGATCGCGATCGCGCCGGAGTCCGACAGGATCCACTGGATCTGCGCCGGCGAGCTCGTCTCGTAGACGGGCACCATGACGGCCCCGGCGAAGAAGAGCGCGAAATCGACGAGGGTCCAGTCGTACGTCGTGCGTGCGAGGAAGGCGACCTTGTCGCCGGGCTGGATGCCGACCGCCACGAAGCCTTTCGCCAGGGACACGACCTGGCGGTGGAAATCCCGGGCCGAGATGTCGCGCCATCCGGTGCCGTCGGGTACGGCGAACAGGGCACGGTCGGGGCTCGCGGCCACACGGTCGACGAGCAGATCGCTCACGTTCGCTTGCGGGTCTGCAGGGACGACGGGGGGTGCGTCGAACTGGATCACGGCAACTCCTTTGGTACCGGGCGGGTTTCGCTGGACGCTTCGAGTCTATCCGGAGGGTCTCCGGCATCATCCGAGGCCGCGCGCCTTGGCTAGACTTCACACGCCGTCGCGAGGGCGTCGGCCGGAAGGGACAACGAGGTGCTGAACGTCGGAATCGATATCGGCGGGACGAAGATCGCCGGAGGCGTCGTGGACGCCGAAGGCCGGATCGTCGAGAAACTCCGCGTCGACACCCCGATCGATGCCGAAGCTCTCCTGGACGCCGTCGTCGACATGGCTTCTCACTTCCGTCGCTCGCACCGCGTCGCCGGCATCGGCGTCGCCGCGGCGGGCTTCATCGACCGTGCGCGACGGACGGTCATCTACGCGCCCAATATCGACTGGCGCAACGAGCCGCTGCGCGCCCGGCTCGAGGCCCGCCTCGAAGCTCCCGTCACGATCGAGAACGATGCCAACGCGGCCGGCTGGGGCGAGTTCCGCTTCGGGGCCGGTCGGGGCGTCTCCGACATGGTCATGCTCACGATGGGCACGGGCGTCGGCGGAGCGATCGTGGCCGAGGGCAGCCTGTACCGGGGCGGCAACGGCATCGCCGCCGAACTCGGGCACATGCGATTCATCCGCGGCGGTCACCCGTGCGGCTGCGGGCAGAGCGGATGCTTGGAGCAGTACGCATCCGGCCGAGCACTGCAGCGCGAGGCTCTCGAGATCGCAGACGATCCCGCGATCGGAGCGGGCCTGGCTTCCCTGCGCGACGAGCAGGGGACGATCGAGGGTCCATCGATCTCTCGACTCGTGCTCGCCGGCGACCCCGGCGCCGTCGAAGCCCTCCGCCGCGTGGCGACCGCGCTCGGAGAGGCCTGCGGCGGTTTCCAGGCGGTGCTCGATCCTGAACTGTTCGTGATCGGCGGGGGAGTGGCGCAGCTCGGCGACGACCTCCTCGAGCCGGTGCGTCTGGCGTACGAGACATCGCTGCCGGGCTTCGGAGACCGACCCGTCGCCGACTTCGTGATCGCCCGTCTCGGCAACGACGCGGGGCTGATCGGCGTCGCCGACCTCGCGGGACGGGATCGCTGACGATGTTCTACTGGCTCATGAAGTACATCGTCATCGGACCCGTTCTGAAGGCGATCTTCCGGCCGTGGATCGTCGGGCGCCGCAACATCCCCGCCGAGGGTGCGGCCATCCTCGCAAGCAACCACCTCTCCTTCGCCGACTCGATCTTCCTGCCGCTCATGATCGACCGGCCGATGGCGTTCCTCGCCAAGAGCGACTACTTCACCGGCAAGGGCCTGAAGGGCTGGGCGACCCGCATCTTCTTCAAGGCCACCGGGCAGATCCCCATCGACCGGTCGGGCGGCAAGGCCTCCGAGGCGTCCCTCAACACCGGGCTGGCCGTCCTGGGTCGTAACGATCTCCTGGGCATCTACCCCGAGGGCACCCGCAGCCCCGACGGGAAGCTCTACCGCGGCCGGACGGGTCTTGCCCGTATGGCGCTGGAGGCGCGCGTACCCGTCGTCCCCGTCGTGATGGTCGATACCGACACGATCCAGCCGATCGGACAGCGCATCCCGCGCATCGGCCGAGTGGGCATCGTCATCGGAGAACCGCTGGACTTCTCCCGCTTCGCCGGGATGGAGGGCGACCGGTACATCCTGCGTTCGGTGACGGACGAGATCATGGTCGCTCTGCAGCGACTGGGCGAGCAGGAGTACGAGGACGTCTACGCCTCGACGGTGAAGGACAGACTCGCCGCCGCCCAGGCCGCAGCGACCCCCCTCTCGGCTCGCTAGACTTCAGGGATGCTCCCTCAGCTCGACGCACTCGATCACTGGCGTTCTCTGCCGATCAAGCAGCAGCCGCAGTGGTATGACGCCGACGCCGCCGCCGCAGCATCCGAAGAACTCGCCATCCTTCCTCCCCTCGTCTTCGCGGGCGAGGTCGACCAGCTCCGCGAGCGCCTCGGACGCGCGGCGTCGGGCAAGGCGTTCCTCCTCCAGGGCGGCGACTGCGCCGAGACCTTCGCCGGCGCGACCGCCGAGCAGATCCGCAATCGGATCAAGACGGTCCTGCAGATGGCCGTCGTGCTCACCTACGGCGCCTCGATGCCGGTCGTGAAGATGGGCCGCATGGCGGGCCAGTTCGCCAAGCCCCGCTCGAGCGACACCGAGACGCGCGGCGACGTCACGCTCCCCGCCTACCGCGGCGACATCGTCAACGGGTACGACTTCACCGAGGCATCGCGCCGGGCAGACCCCGCGCGACTGCTGAAGGGGTACCACACCGCCGCGTCGACGATCAATCTGATCCGCGCGTTCACTCAGGGCGGCTTCGCCGACCTGCGTGAGGTGCACAGCTGGAACCAGGGGTTCGCGAAGAACCCCGCCAACCAGCAGTACGAGCGCCTCGCGGGCGAGATCGATCGCGCGATCAAGTTCATGGAGGCGGCGGGCGCCGACTTCGACGAGCTCAAGCGCGTCGAGTTCTACACCGGCCACGAGGGCCTGCTCATGGACTACGAGCGCCCGATGACGCGGATCGACTCGCGCACCGGCACGCCGTACAACACCTCCGCGCACTTCGTGTGGATCGGTGAGCGCACGCGCGACCTCGACGGCGCGCACATCGACTACTTCTCGAAGATCCGCAACCCCATCGGCGTGAAGCTCGGTCCGTCGACCTCGCCCGAGACGGCGCTCGCGCTGATCGACAAGCTCGACCCCGAGCGCGAGCCCGGACGCCTGACGTTCATCACGCGCATGGGTGCGGGCAAGATCCGCGATGCCCTGCCGCCGCTCCTCGAGGCTGTCCGCGACTCCGGTGCGACGCCGCTGTGGGTCACCGATCCGATGCACGGCAACGGGATCACCACGCCCACCGGCTACAAGACCCGTCGTTTCGACGACGTCGTCGACGAGGTGCGCGGCTTCTTCGAGGCGCACCGCGCCGCGGGAACGTTCCCCGGCGGCATCCACGTCGAGCTCACCGGCGACGACGTCACCGAATGCCTCGGCGGCTCGGAGCACATCGACGAGGCGACCCTCGCGACGCGCTACGAAAGCCTCTGCGACCCGCGTCTGAACCACATGCAGAGCCTCGAGCTCGCGTTCCTCGTGGCCGAGGAGCTGGCGAAGATCTGACGCATAAGCCGACGTAGGACACGGCACGGAGGTCGGACGATACCGCGAGGATCGTCCTACCTCCGTGCCATTTCCTTCGCCGGGAACGGCGAACGGATGCCGCGCACGCAGCGCGCGCCGGCGCTCAGAGCGAAGCGGCGATGCGGATCGACACCTCGGTGCCCTTGACGCGCTGCGTGTCCGCCGCGGGAGTCTGGGACTCGACCTTGGTGAACGGGTCGGGGAAGGCGTCCCACCGGGTGTCGTACTCGAGGGTGAAGCCGGCGTTGGTGAGCGCGGACTTCGCCTGATCGCGGGTCATGCCGACGACGTTCGGGATCGGGAAGAGGGGCGGCCCCTTCGACACGATGAGCGTGACGGTCTCACCCGGGCGCCAGTTGCCGCCGTCGGTGCGGCCGGCCATGTCGATGACACGACCCTCGTCGACCGAGGTGCTGAAGTCTTCGCGGGTGTCGCCGGAGACGACGAGACCGGCCTGGGTCAGCGCCGACGTCGCATCTCCGATGCTGAGGCCGCGCACGTTGGGCACGGGGCCCTTCGAGACGAGAAGCGAGACGGTGTCGCCTTCGAGAGCGGCGCACCCGTCGGTGCACGGCACCGCCTCCCCGCCCGCGCGCGGGACGAGGGTGGCGCCGAGCACCGTGCCGGCATCGGCGTCGGTGAACTCCTCCGCCCGGTCGCCGACGGCGAGGTTCAGCGCGGTGATGATCCCGTTCGCCTCGTCGGCGGTGCGTCCGTTCAGCGACTCGACCTGCTGGGGCCGGGGTCCCTGCGAGACCTGTACAGAAACCGTCGACTCCTTGTCGAGGCGCGCGCCGGCTCCGGGGTCGGTGCCGACCACGACCCCCGCGGGGATGTCGATGTCGTAGACGTCCTGCTGCACGGCCACGAGCGATTGCGCCGCGATGGCGGCCTCGGCGTCGGCGAACGACCCGCCCTCCACGAAGGGCACCGCCACGAGCGAGCCCGGGCCGGAGCCGAACCACCATCCCGTGCCGGCGGCGAGGCCCGCGAGCAGGATCACGAGCGTGAAGAGCCAGGCGCCGCGAGCGGTGCGTCGTCGCGTCTTGCCGCGAAGGCGTGCCGCGTTGTCGATCTCGTCGACCGTGGCGGTCGGCCCGGTCGGCGTGGCCGCATTCGCCGGGAGCACCTTCGTGTAGCCGCCGGAGTCGAAGGCCTCGTCGTCGACGGCGGTGCCCACGGAGACGGCTCGGGCGACCTGGGGGGCCACCCCGAGCTCGCGCTCGATGTCGCGAAGGCGCTGGAGCATGACCGACGCGTCGGTGGGCCGATCGTCGGGCACCTTCTCTGTCGACCACAGCACGAGCTCGTCGAGCTGCTCGGGAACGCTGGGGTTCTTCGCGCTCGGACGGGGGACCGAGTCGGTCGCGTGCTGGAAGGCGATCTGCATGGGCTGCTCGCCCTTGTAGGGCTGCTCGCCGACGAGCATCTCGTAGAGGAGGATGCCGAGGGAGTAGATGTCGCTGCGCGCATCCGCAGTTCCGCGGGTGACGAGCTCGGGTGCGAGGTAGGCGATCGTTCCCATGAGCATGGCGCCGCTGGCGGTGTTCGCGGTCGTCGCGCGGGCGAGACCGAAGTCTCCGATCTTGATGCGGCCGTCTTCGGCGAGCAGCACGTTCTCGGGTTTCACGTCGCGGTGGACGATTCCGGCCCGGTGTGCCGCCGCCAGACCCGAGAGCACGGCGTCCATGATCGTGATGGTCTGCGGAACCGTCAGGCGCTTCTGCTCGCGCATGAGTTCGCGCAGCGTGATGCCGGGGAGGTACTCCATGACCAGGTAGGCCATCTCGCCGTCCTGGCCCTGATCGAAGACGTTGACCACGTGCGGATCCGCCAGGCGCGCGGCTGAGCGCGCCTCCTGGATGAACCGGCTCTGGAACACGGTGTCATCGCTCAGATGGCCGTGCATCACCTTCAGCGCGACCCTGCGCTCGAGTCGCATGTCGGTGGCCACGTACACGGTAGCCATACCGCCGCGCGCAATGCGCGCGCGAACCCGGTATCGGCCGTCGACGAGACGGCCGATCAGCGGGTCGGTCTGCTGACTCGTGCTCACGCTCAGAGTCTACGGAGCGGCTCCTGTGAGCCGGGGGAGCGGCTCACCGCCGTTATCCAGCTGTGCCCGAAGCGGATGCTGCGCATCACCGCAGTGCGGCGAGCCACAGGGCGGCGGGCGCCTCCCACTGCGCGTAACGCTCGGGGTAGGCCGAGATCTGCACGGCCTGTGCCGCGTCGGCATAGCTCATGGCCTCCCACCCGGCGATGTCGAGCAGCCCGCGGGTGCGCGTGCCGTTCGGATCGGAGGGGCCGCCATAGAACACCCGCACCGAGCGCGTCGGGTCGCTGACCTCGGCGGCCGACCCCCAGCCCATGCTCGGCCGCTGCTGGAACAGGCCCAGCGAGTCGCGGTCGCCCCAGTCGAGGTTCCGCAGCCACGACTCCTGCATCGCCGTGCCCAGGGCGATGGCGATCCCGCGGTCGGGCACGCCGAGCTCGCGACCCACCCGCACGATGACCTGTGCGTTGGCGACCTGCTCGGCGTCGAGTCCGTCGATGACCGGGGCCGCGGATGCAGCGGACGCGGTTCCCGCGGGCACGGCGATGACCTGCCCGGGGTAGATGATCGACGACCGGTCCAGCCCGTTCGCGGCGAGCACGGCGTCGGTGGTGGAGCCGTGGGTTCGGGCGATCCCGCTGATCGTGTCGCCCGCGCGGATCGTGTAGCCCGTGGCCGCGGGCGGCGAGGGAGTGACGGCCTCTGGGGCGGGGGCGGCCCCAACATCCGGGGCCCCCAACTGGATCTTCTGGCCGGGACGGATGATCGACGACCACCCGAGTCCGTTGGTGCGGAGCACTTCGGCCGTGGACAGGCCGTGGCGTGCCGCGATGCCGCTGACGGTATCGCCGGGGGCGACGGTGTACTCGGCGGCGTGGGCCGCCTCGGGGACGCTGGCGAGGGCTAGGGCACCGACGAGAGCGACGGGCAGGCCCGCGAGGGCGCCCTTCGATCCGCGATGGGCAGGGTGAGCGACAGGTCGACGCATGGGGGGGACATCCGTTCTTCCGACTCCGGGTACCGTGTCACGGATGTGTACGTGTGTCAACGGAAGTGACGCATGAGGCTGATGTGAAAGTCGTTGCCCGACCGCGGATGAGGACCGCGCGCGCGGATGAGATAGTGGCATCGTGAGCGGTGCGACCTTCGAAACGACCTGGCTGTCCCTTCCCGAACTGGTGGAGGCGACCGGCGAGACGCTCAGCCGCGTCCGCCGGATGCTCGACGAGCGTCAGCTCGTCGGCACGCGACGAGACGGCAAGCTCCTCGTCCCCTCGGTGTTCCTCGTCGACGGCGAGCCGCTCGGGTCGCTTCGCGGCACGCTGATCGTGCTGCACGATCGCGGATTCACCGACGACGAGGCGATCGAGTGGCTGCTCTCCCCGGAGGAGTCCATCGGCGTCTCGCCGATCGAGTCGCTGCTCGCCGGGCGCAAGAGCGAAGTGCGTCGCGTCGCGCAGTCGCTCGGCTGAACCCTGCTTCCGCTCAGGCGGACCGGGTCGTGGCCGCGCGAGCCAGATCGCGCAGCTCGCCGACCGCCGCATTGCCGAGGCGCGCGCCCGAGAGGGCGCGATCGGCGGTGCGTGCGTAGTCGGTGATCAGCTGCTCGACGCGGTCGAGCGCACCGGTCTCGACGATCGTCTGCTGCAGCGAGGCGATCTGCTCGTCGTCCAGAGTCGGATCGCCGATGAGCTCGTCGAACACCCGACGAGACCCCGCAGACAGGCCCTCCCGGGCGTACGCCACGAGCACGGTTCGCTTGCCCTCGCGCAGGTCGTCTCCCGACGGCTTGCCGGTCACGGCTGCGTCTCCGAAGACCCCGAGCACGTCGTCGCGCAATTGGAACGCCATCCCCACCGGGTGGCCGAACGCCGAGAGCGCGTCGCGCTGCTCCTCGTCGGCTTCGCCCAGGGCGGCCCCGATGAGCAACGGCTGCTGGATGCTGTACCGCGCCGACTTGAAGGATGCGACGCGCAGCGCGCGCTCCGCGTGGTGCTCGTCGGGCTGGCGGACGAACGCCGATTCCTCCGCGATGTCGAGGAACTGACCGATCGTGACGTCGCGGCGCATGCGCGCGTACTCGGCGCGGGCAGACGCCGCCGCCGCGGTCGGGCGGGTCGTGAGGCCCTCTTCGAGCAGATCGTCGCTCCACGCCACGAGCAGATCGCCCAGCAGGATCGCGCCGGAGCGGCCGAACGCCGCGGCGTCGCCGTGCCAACCCGATTCGCGGTGCACGGCCTCGAGGGCACGGTGGGTCGCGGGGCGTCCGCGACGGGTGTCGGAGTTGTCGATGATGTCGTCGTGCACCAGCGCGGCAGCGTGGAAGATCTCCAGCGACGCCGCCGCGGCGACGATGCCGTCGGGGTCGGATGCGGCCGGGCGCCCGCCGGCTTCGACGACGGCGCGCCAGCCGGTCAGGCAGAAACGGGCGCGGAGGCGCTTTCCACCGCGGAGCGCATCGGCGGCGACCTCGACGAAACGGCCCGCTTCGTCCCCCATCTCGTCGGAAGAGCGGGTCTGCGAACCCACGAAGTTGTCGAGTCGCTGGGAAACAGCCTCGATGGGATCCGGGGAGGGCAGCACGGGCCTAGCCTAGTGATCAGCGGCACGCGTACAATCGATGCCACGAGTACAAGAGGGGGATGCATGCCACTGTCAGAGCAGGAGCAGCGTCTGCTGGACGAGATGGAACGCCATCTCATGCGAAACGACGCCGATGTCGTCACGGCCCCTGGTCGTGCCCTCAGTTATCGGAACATCGTGTACGGCACGATCCTGGTGCTCGTCGGGATCGGCGCCCTCATCGCGGGCGTAGCGATCAACGTGCAGGCCGCGAGCATCGCGGTGGGTGTGATCGGCTTCGTCGTCATGCTCGGCGGAGTGATCCTCGCCGTCACGCCTCTTCGCGGGTCGGCCCCGTCGCCCAGTTCACCCGCCGCCGCCCCGTCGGCCGGCGCCTCGAAATCGCGAGCCGGCTCCTCGTTCATGGACCGGATGAATGATCGCTGGGATCGACGCAACGACCCCTCCTAATCCACCCTGAGAAACCCCGACTCCTCGGAGTCGGGGTTTTTTCTTTGCCCGGATGTCCCTCCACGATCCTCCACGGGCCCCCCGCGTCAGACCCCCGCCCCGGAACGGCGGGGGTCTGCGGCGTTCGAGGGCGCGCAGCATCCGCCTATCACATCGCCGGACTTCCCCGGAATATCGCCGAACATGATGGTGAAGTGGAGGAGAGTGGAGTAAAGTGGGGCTCACTTCGCAGGCCGGACGAAGGGGGGAGAGCGGATGCTGCTCGGCACGCACACCCCCAAGCTCGACGACAAAGGGCGCGTCATCCTTCCGGCGAAGTTCCGCGACGACCTGAGCGGCGGCGTCGTGGTCACTCGCGGCCAGGAGCGATGCCTCTACGTGTTCAGCGAGGCGGAGTTCGAGCGGGTGCACGAGCGCATCCGTGAGGCGCCGCTCAGCAACAAGCAGGCCCGCGACTTCCTGCGCATGTTCCTCTCGGGGGCCAGCGCGGAGAAGCCCGACAGCCAGAACCGGATCACGGTGCCGCCGGCACTGCGCACCTACGCCGGGCTCGAGCGCGAGCTCGTCGTGACCGGAGTCGGCGCGCACGCCGAGATCTGGAACGCCGACGCGTGGAACTCCTACGCCGAAGCGAACGAAGACACGTATTCCGAGATGGAGCAGGAGGTGATCCCGGGCTTGTTCTGATCCTCGGCCGTGATTCCCAGCCGCTCGCCCTGACGCACTTCCCCCGCGCCAGGTCGATGCGGAGGGGGATCAGGGTCCCGGATCACGAAGCCCTTCTTCCCATGGAAGCTCGCGATCTCCACACCCCCGTCCTCCTCGACCGCTGCGTCGAGCTCCTCGCCCCCGCTCTCGAGCGCGACGGAGCCGTCTTCGTCGATGCCACCCTCGGCATGGGAGGGCACTCCGAGGCGTTCCTCCAGCGCTTCCCGGGTGTCCGGCTCATCGGCCTCGACCGCGACACCGACGCACTGCGCATCGCCGGCGACCGCCTCGCGCCCTTCGGCGACCGCGTGACCCTGGTGCACACGGTCTACGACGGCATCGCCGAGGCGATCGCGTCGGCGGGCGTCGACCGCGTCGACGGGATCCTCTTCGACCTCGGCGTCTCGTCGCTGCAGCTCGACCTTGCCGACCGCGGCTTCGCCTACGCGCAGGACGCTCCGCTCGACATGCGGATGGACCAGAGCGGGGGAGTGACGGCGGCCGAGATCCTCGCGACCTACGGCGAAGGCGCGCTCCGGCGGATCTTCGAGCGCTACGGCGAGGAGAAGCTCGCCGCGCGCTACGCCCGTGCCATCATCGCCGCGCGGCAGCAGGAGCCGATCCTCCGATCCGGGCGTCTCGTCTCGATCCTCCACGACGCGACCCCCGCGGCCGTGCAGCGCGCGGGGCACCCCGCCAAGCGCGTCTTCCAGGCGCTGCGCATCGAGGTCAACCAAGAGCTCTCCGTGCTCGAACGGGCGCTGCCCGCCGCGCTCGACGCGCTCGCGGTGGGCGGGCGCATCGTCGTCATGGCCTATCAGTCGCTCGAAGACCGTCTGGTCAAGCACGTGCTGGCGGATGCTGCCGCCTCGACCGCCCCGCGCGGACTCCCCGTCGAGCTCCCCGAGCACACCCCCCGTTTCCGCCTGCTGGTGAAAGGGGCGGAGATCGCGAGCGACGAGGAACGCGCACGCAATCCCCGAGCCACACCGGTGCGTCTGCGCGCCGCCGAACGATTGAAGGAGGCCGCATGAGCGATCTCGCCTACGAGCTCTTCCCGGCCTCACCGCGCCGCGTCGAGAACCCCGAACGACGTCTGCGGCCTCTCGACGCGCCCCAGCGCCGTCGTCGTCCCAAGCTCGCGTACGGCATCATCGCCGTCGCCGGTGCCGTGGCGATCGCCCTGGCTCAGATGACGTTCTCGATCCTCACCACCCAGGGCACGTTCGAGGTCGCCGCACTCAACCAGCAGCAGCGCGACCTGAACTATGAGAAGCAGATGCTCTACGACGAGGTCGCCGGTCTCGGCTCGCCGCAGTACCTCGCCGCGAACGCGTCGGCACTGGGGATGGTGGTCGCCGACACCCCCTCCTACCTCCGCCTCAGCGACGGCGCCCTGATCGGGGCGGGGCAGCCCGCGTCGGGCACGTCCTCCGTCGATGCGATCGGTCGCGGGGCGGTGCAGAACGCCCTCATCGCCGACACCCCGCTCGTCACGGCGCCCGACGCCACGATCCAGGGAGCGCCCATGGCCGAATCGACGGGCGATTCCGCGACACCCCCGCCGATCGCCGACGGTCTGCCGACTCCGGCGACACGCTAGCCCCATGACGACGCGCAGCACTCGCAGTTCACGCCGTCGCACGGTGGTCGCCCTCTCGGTCGTCCTCGCCGTGCTCATCGTCTTCGTCGTGCGACTCGTCGACATCCAGGTCGTCAACGCGCGCGAGCACATCGACGACTCGCTCGCCCTCGGGTTCGGCGCCTCGCAGACCCTCTTCGGGGCGCGGGGCGAGATCGTCGACGAGAACGGCGACACGCTCGCCGGCAGCATCCTGCTCTACGACGCCCAGCTCGACCCGATGCTCGCGCAGGACGGCATCACCCGGAAGGACGAGAACGGCACGTCGGTCAAGGTCTCCTGGCCCGACCTCGCCGCGCAGATGGCGCAGATCACCGGTCAGACGGCCGAAGAGGTCGAGAAGATCGTCACCGACGCCCTCGCCGTCAACGAGGAATCCCGCTGGGCCTACCTCAAGCAGGGCATCACCACCGAGCAGCGCCTCGCGCTCGCCGACCTCGGTGCGCCCTTCCTCACCTTCGTGACGCATCCGGCCCGCACGTACCCCGACGGCGCGGTCGGCGGCAACCTCGTCGGGTTCGTCGGTCGCGACGGCGAGGCGCTCGCCGGCCTCGAACTGGCGCAGAACGACTGCCTCTCGTCGGAGAACGGCACGCGGAAGTACCAGCGGGGCAAGGACGGCGTCATCCTGCCCGGCACCCAGGTGGACGACCCCGCCGTGGACGGGGGGACCCTCCAGCTCACGATCAACCGCGACCTGCAGTGGTACCTGACGCAGCTGATCGCCGAGCAGGCGCAGAACGTCGGAGCGAAGTCCGGAACCATCACCGTCGTCGATGCGAAGACCGGCAAGGTGCGCGCCGCCGCCGAGTGGCCGACCGTCGATCCGAACGCCTACGACGCCTCCGCCCCGGAGGACCGGTACAGCCGCATCTTCTCGGGCACGTTCGAACCCGGTTCGACGTTCAAGGCGCTCACCGCCGCGATCGCCATCGACGCGGGGGGACAGAACCCCGGTTCGACCGTCACGGCCGCCAATCGCGAGACCTTCCCCAACGGCGCGACCGTGCGCGACCCCACGGCGCACCCCACGAACAACTACACCCTGACCGGGGTTCTCATCGACTCGTCGAACGTCGGCATCTCGAAGTTCGGCGACACCGTCTCGGCGCAGACGCGATACGACTACCTGAAGAACTTCGGCATCGGCGAGAGCGAGAACTTCGGGCTCGGCCAGGGGGTCGGCGAACTCCGCACCCCCGACACGTGGGACAACCAGACCTTCTACAACACGAACTTCGGTCAGGGTCTCACCACGACCGTCCCCGAGCTCGTCGGCGCGTACCAGACCCTCGCGAACGGCGGGATGCGCATGCCGCTGTCGATCGTCGAGGGGTGCACCGCCTCGGACGGCACGGTCACCGACGTTCCGGATGCGACCGGTCAGCAGGTCGTGTCCGAGACGGCGGCGGGCGACGTCTCGCTGATGCTGGAGAACGTCGCCACCCAGGGGTCGCTCGCCAAGCAGGTGGCCGTGCCCGGGTACCGGCTCGCGGTCAAGACCGGAACCGGTGAGAAGAGCGATGGCATGGGCGGTTACAAGGCCGGGGCGTACTTCACCACGATGATCGGATTCGCCCCCGCCGAGGACCCGCAGTACGTCGTCGCCGTCACCCTCGACGAGCCCGTGACGGTAAAGTCGTCTGCGGCCAACGCGCCCGCATTCCAGAAGGCCATGACGCAGGTCCTCAAGACCTACCGCGTCATGCCGTCGGAATCGGAGACCCCCGAACTGCCCAAGTTCGGCTGACCGCCGCAGCCCGCGAACCTATGATCTCCCTCACTCTCTCTCAGCTCGCCGACGCCGTCGCGGGCGACCTCCACCTCTTCGGCGACGACACCCCCGAGACGGTCGTCGACGGCCCCGTCGACACCGATTCCCGCGCGATCGTCGCGGGCGGCGTCTTCGTCGCGAAGCCCGGCGAACAGACCGATGGCCATCGGTTCGTCGACGCCGCAGTGGCGTCGGGTGCCGCGCTCGCGATCGTCGAGCGGACGGTCGATGCGTCCGTGTCGCAGATCGTCGTCGCGGACGCGGTCGCCGCTCTCGCCGACCTCGCGAGATTCGTCGTCGCGCGTGTGCGCGAGCGGGGCGAGCTGCGGATCGTGGGGATCACCGGCTCCAACGGCAAGACGACGACGAAAAACCTCCTCGCCCGCATCCTCGAGGACGACGGCGAGACGGTCTCCCCGCGCGCCTCGTTCAACAACGAGGTCGGCGCCCCGCTGACGATGCTGCGGCTGACCGACGACACGAGGTTCCTCGTGAGCGAGTTCGGCGCCAGCGGCCCCGGCGAGATCGCGCGGCTCGCGGGTCTCGTCACCCCCGACATTGGGGTGGTCCTGATGGTCGGCATGGCACACGCGGGCGGCTTCGGCGGCATCGAGGCCACCTTCCACGCGAAGTCCGAACTCGTGCGCGCGGTGCGTACCGGCGGCCTCGCCATCCTCAACGCCGACGACCCCCGCGTCGCGGCGATGGCGCCGATCGCCGCCGAGCGGGGCATCGACGTCCGCTGGTTCGGACGGGGGGACACCGCCGAGGTGCGCGCCGTCGATGTGGAGGTCACCGCGACCGGCACCCGTGCCGAACTCGTCGTCGACGGAGCACCGCTGACCCTGCGCCTCCGCGTGCTCGGTGAGCACCACGTCATGAACGCTCTCGCCGCGCTCGCGGCGGCAACGGCGCTCGGTATCGATGCGGCGACCGCGGTCGCGAGGCTCGAGACGGTCGAGCTCGCTGAGCGGTGGCGCATGCAGCCCCTCGGCTCGGAGCGCGTGCGCATCATCAACGACGCCTATAACGCCAGTCCCGATTCGATGGCGGCCGCCCTCCGCACGCTCGCGCAGATCACGGGTCCGCAGGAGCGCACCGTGGCCGTCCTCGGCGCGATGAGCGAGCTCGGCGAGTACGCCGAGGAGGAGCACGACCGCGTCGGACTCCTCGCGGTGCGCCTCGGCATCCAGCGCATCGTCGTCATCGGCGCCGATGCGCGGCGGATGTTCCTCGAAGCCGTCGCCCAGGGTTCCTGGGACAGCGAAGCGGTGTTCTTCGCGACCGCCGACGAGGCCTACGACTACCTGGTGACCGAGCTGCGCGACGGGGACCGCGTGCTGGTGAAGTCCTCCAACTCGGCGGGGTTGCGCTTCCTCGGCGACCGTCTCGGGGAGTTCTTCGCATGACCTCGTCATCCATGAAGACCGCGGGACTCGGGTGCCTCGGCGATCGTCTGGGAGAATCGTCCTCGTGAGATCACTCCTGACCGCGGCGGCGATCTCGCTGGCATTCACCCTCTTCCTGACCCCGGCGTTCCTGCGACTGTTCCGCGCGTGGGGATGGGGACAGGTCATCCGCACCCCCGAGAACATCCACAACCCCTCGCACGGCGCGAAGCGCGGCACCCCGACCATGGGTGGCACGATCTTCATCGCCGGCACGATCGTCGGCTACCTCGTCGGATCGTTCACCGGCAACAACCCGCCGACGATCTCGGGCATCCTCGTGCTCTGGATGATGGTCGGCTTCGGAGCGGTCGGCTTCATCGACGACTACATGAAGCTGCGTCGACAGCGGAGCCTCGGTCTCGAGGGGTGGCCGAAGGTCATCGGCCAGGTGCTCGTCACCGTGCCGTTCGCGATCGTCGCGCTGAGCTTCCCCAACTCCGTGGGGCAGACCCCCGCCTCCGCGTACATCTCGGTCTTCCGTGACGTTCCCGGCCTGTGGTTCATGGCTCTCGGCCCGATCATCGGCTGGTTGCTGTACCTCGCGTGGATCTCCCTCATCGGCGTCGCCTCGTCGAACTCGGTCAACGTCACCGACGGGCTCGACGGTCTCGCCGCGGGCTCGGGCATCTTCGTCGTCGGCGCTTACAGCCTCATCGCGTTCTGGCAGGTGCAGCAGGTCTGCACCAACGTCGCCTCGGCGGTGCAGTCGGCCTGCTACGGAACGCGTGACCCGTTCGACCTCGCGATCATCTCCGCGTCGTTCGTCGGCGCTCTCGTCGGATTCCTCTGGTGGAACGCGCCCAAGGCGAAGGTCTTCATGGGCGACGTCGGCTCGATGGCGATCGGCGGCGTCGTCGCCGCCATGGCGATCCTGACCCGCACCGAACTCCTCCTCGTGCTCGTCGCCGGCGTCTACGTGATCGCCTCCGGGTCGGTCATCCTCCAGCGTCTCTACTTCAAGCTCACCCGAGGCAAGCGGTTGTTCCTGATGAGCCCGCTGCATCACCACCTCGAGATGCGCGGGTGGTCGGAGATCACGATCGTCGTGCGCATGTGGATCATCGCGGGGCTCCTCGCCGTATCGGGCGTCGGCTTCTTCTACGTCGAATGGCTCACGCGCGCATGAGTTCGGCCAGACTCGATCCGCTCACCAGCTGGCACGCAGACTGGCGCGGGCTGCGCGTCGCCGTGCTGGGCCTGTCTGTCACGGGATTCTCCGTCGCCGACACCCTCGCCGAACTCGGCGCCGACGTCCTCGTCGTCACCGAGTCGGCCGACGGCGAATACGCACGCCTGCTCCCCGTGATCGGCGCGCACCTCCACGTCGGCCCCCTCGACACGGTTCCCTCCGAGCTCGTCGACTTCGCACCGGAGGTGGTCATCGCCTCGCCCGGGTTCTCGCCGCAGCATCCGCTCGTCCTCTGGGCCCAGGAGTCGGGCGTCGCGCTGTGGGGCGACGTCGAGCTCGCCTGGCGCGTGCGCGACAAGGTCGTGCGCGCGGACGGCGCACCGGCGGACTGGGTGCTCGTCACCGGGACGAACGGCAAGACCACGACCACGCGGCTCGCCGCGACCATGATGGTGCACGGCGGCCTCCGCGCCGCCCCCTGCGGCAACATCGGCGTACCGGTGCTCGACGCGGTGCGCGATCCGGCGGGCTTCGACGTCCTCGTCGTCGAGCTCTCCAGCCACCAGCTCTGGTACCTCGGTCTGCAGTCGGGACCGGAGCCGCTCTCACCGCACGCCGCGGTCTGCCTGAACCTCGCCGACGACCACCTCGAGTGGCACGGGTCGTTCCAGGCGTATCGCGACGCGAAAGCCGTCGTATACGCGAACACTCGTGTCGCGTGCGTCTACAACAAGGCGGATGCGGCGACCCGCGCGATGGTCGAAGACGCCGAGGTGGTGGAAGGAGCCCGCGCGATCGGATTCGATCTGGGCGTGCCCGGACCGAGCGATCTCGGGCTGGTCGACGGCATCCTCGTCGACCGCGCCTTCCTCGAGGAGCGCAGCACGTCGGCGCTCGAGCTGACCACGGTCGCCGATCTCGCCGCGCGCGGCCTCGCCGCCCCTCACGTCGTCGCGAACATCCTGGCGGCGGCGGCGCTCGCGCGTTCGCTGGGAGTGGAGCCGCCGGCGATCCGCGAGGCGCTGGACGAGTTCGCTCTCGATCCGCACCGCATCCAGGTCGTGGCCGTGTCGGGCGGCATCACGTGGGTCGACGATTCCAAGGCCACCAACCCGCACGCGGCGGCATCATCGCTCGCGGCATATCCCGGCGCCGTGTGGGTCGTGGGTGGCCTGCTCAAGGGCGTCGACATCGGCGGGCTGATCGCTTCCCGAGGGTCGATCGCGAAGGCGGCGATCGTCATCGGCGTCGACCGCGGCGAGATCGTCGCGGCGTTCGCGCGACACGCCCCCGGGGTGCCGCTGTTCGAGGTCGACCACGCCGAGACTGAAGACGTCATGGCACGGGTCGTCGAACTGGCGGCGGGCGTCGCCGCGGACGGAGACGTGGTTCTCCTCGCCCCCGCGTCGGCATCGTTCGATCAATTCGACTCCTACGCAGACCGCGGCCGGCGCTTCGCCCGGGCCGTGACCGACCGGATCGACAACGGGAAGGCACCGCGTGACAGCGATCATCCCGCCGAAGACGCCCCCGAGCAGTCCGGCCCCTGATCCGTCCGGCCGGCGCGGGCTCTCCGCGCGGGTCTCGCTGGGCAAGGTGTTCGCGCCCGTCCCGAGCGAGTTCCTCCTCATCGCCTCCACGGCGCTGCTGCTCACCGGCTTCGGGCTGGTCATGGTGCTGTCGGCCACCTCCGCCCTGAACGGCGGAACCGACCCCTACGAGCACGTGATCAAGCAGGGCATCTTCGCGCTGCTGGGCGTCCCGCTCATGTTCGTCGCGAGCCGCATGCCGGTGAGCTTCTGGCGCAAGATCGCGTGGGTCGCGCTGATCGGGGCGACCGCTTTCCAGCTCCTGGTGTTCGTGCCGGGGCTCGGCGTCGAGTCGTACGGAAACCGCAACTGGGTGGTCATCGCCGGCTTCCAGTTCCAGCCCGCGGAATTCCTGAAGATCGCCCTCGCGCTGTGGATGGGCGCCGTGCTCTACCGAAAGCGCACGCTGCTCACGTCGTGGAGCCACGTCTTCATCCCCGTCGTGCCGGTGGGCATCATGGTCGTCGCGACCGTGCTGGCGGGCAAGGACCTCGGTACCGCGATGATCCTCGTGCTGGTCATCCTCGCCGCGTTGTTCTTCTCCGGGGTCAAGCTCAGGATCTTCATCCTCCCGGCGATCGTCGCGCTCGGCGCGGTCGCGTTCTTCGCCGTCAGCAGTCCCAACCGCATGGCGCGCATCATGAGCTTCCTCAACGCCGGCACGCTCGACTGCTACTACGACGACTGCTATCAGGCGCTCCACGGCGTCTGGGGTCTCGCCGGCGGGGGAGTGTTCGGGCTGGGTCTGGGCAACTCCCGCGAGAAATACGACTGGCTGCCGGCCGCGGCGAACGACTACATCTTCGCCATCGTGGGCGAAGAGCTCGGGCTCATCGGCTGCGCGGTCATCCTCGCGTTGTTCGCGCTGTTCGCCGTGGGCGCCTTCCACATCATCCGCAAGACCGACGACTCGTTCGTGCGCATCGTGGCGGGCGCGATCACGATCTGGATCGTCGGTCAGGCCCTCATCAACATCGGCGTCGTGCTGCGTGTGCTCCCGGTGCTCGGAGTGCCGCTGCCCTTCATGTCGCAGGGAGGCACCTCGCTGCTCTCGGTGCTCCTCGCGTGCGGTGTGCTGCTGTCGTTCGCGCGGTCGCTCCCGGTGCAGGCCCGCTGACGCAACCGTCGGCATCGGCCGCGCCGGTTAGGGTCGATAGGTGACGACGTACCTTCTCGCCGGCGGTGGCACCGCCGGCCACGTGAACCCGCTTCTCGCCGTCGCCGACGGGCTCCGCGCCCGTGATCCCGAGGCGACCGTGCTGGTGCTCGGCACGAAGGAGGGACTCGAGGCGCGCCTCGTCCCGCAACGCGGCTACGAGCTGCTGGTCGTCGACAAGGTCCCCTTTCCGAGAAGGGTGGATGCTGCGGCCGCGGCGTTCCCGAATCGGTTCCGGCGGGCGATCGCCCAGGTGCGGCGGCACATCCTCGACCACGACGTCGATGTCGTCGTCGGCTTCGGCGGCTACGCCTCGGCGCCGGCCTACGTCGCGGCTCGCCGTGCGGGTATCCCATTCGTCGTGCACGAGGCCAACGCGAAGCCGGGTCTTGCGAACGTGCTCGGCGCCCGCGCGGCCGCCGAGGTGGGCGTCGCATTCGAGGGGACGCCGCTGCGCCGATCCACGGTCGTCGGCATGCCGTTGCGCCGCGAGATCGTCGACCTCGACCGCGCTGCCCTGCGCGAGGAGGCCGCCGCTCACTTCGGGCTCGATCCCGAGCGGCCGACGCTGCTGGTCTTCGGGGGCTCGCTCGGCGCCCTGCGCCTGAACGAGGCGTTCGGGGGCTCCTGGCGCGACGTGCTCGACGCCGGGTGGCAGCTCGTGCACGTGACGGGCGAACGGTCTGAGCTGCCTGATCCGGGTGCCGACGGCTATACGCTGCGTCGCTACGTCGACCGGATGGACCTGGCGTTCGCGATCGCCGATCTGATCGTCTCGCGCTCGGGCGCGGCGACGGTCAGCGAGATCAGCGCGCTGGGCATCCCCGCGGTCTACGTGCCGTACGCGGTCGGCAACGGCGAGCAGAGCCTGAACGCCGCGTCCGCCGTGCGCGCCGGCGCCGCTTTCGTCATCCCCGACGGCGAGTTCACGCCCGAGCGCGTGCGTGCCGAGGTCGTACCGCTCCTGGCCGACAGCGCCCGCATCGCCGCGATGCGCGACGCCGCCGCATCGGTCGGCACGCGCACCGGAACCGAGAACGTCATCGCCCTCATCGACCGCGCGCTCGCGCGCTGACGAGCGTCACGCCCTCAGCGCTGCGGCCGCCAGTGAGAGGGCGTCGGTCGTGTCGATCCGCAGCGCGCGCATCTGCTCGGCGAACACGGCCGCGGCGCGCTGCGCCTGTTCGCGGGCCGGGTCGTCCGAGAACGAGACGAAGGTGCCGTTGCGCCCTCGGGTCTCGATGATGCCGGATGCCTCGAGCTCGCGGTACGCGCGGGCGACCGTGCCGGGTGCGACCCCGAGGTCTTCCGCGAGGCGACGCACGGTCGGCAGCCTGTGCCCCGCGGCGAGGTCGCCCGTCGACACGGCCGCCACGACGCCGGCGCGCAGCTGCTCGAACGGAGGGACGGAGGAATCGGGGTCGATGTCGATCACGCCTTCGATTGTGCGGCGTCCTCGCCCGATGCGCGACGCGCCCACCGCCCCGCGTGCCGCAGGTCCCCTCCCAGGGGCCCCGACTTAGGATTGACGCGCCATGATCAGACCCGACCTCAGCCTGCCCATCCCCGAGAACATCGAGGCGGCCCACTTCATCGGGATCGGTGGTTCCGGCATGTCGGGTCTCGCCCGGATGTTCCTCGCCCGCGGCATCCGTGTCTCGGGCTCCGACCGTGCCGACAGCCCGGGCCTGCGCGAACTCGCCGCCCTCGGCGCCACGGTCTTCGTGGGCCACGATGCCGCGCATCTGGGCGATGCCGACACCGTCGTGCACACCGGGGCGATCTGGCCGGAGAACCCCGAGTTCGTCACGGCCAAGCAGCGCGGCCTCGCCGTGATCCACCGCTCGCAGGCGCTGCACTGGCTGATCGGTCGGCGCAGGCTCGTCTCCGTCGCCGGTGCCCACGGCAAGACCACGTCGACGGGGATGCTCGTCACCGCGCTCCGGTCGCTCGACGCCGATCCGACGTTCGTGAACGGCGGCGTCATCGCCGACCTCGGGGTCTCGAGCGGCACGGGTTCCGACGAGCTCTTCGTCATCGAGGCCGACGAGTCCGACGGAACGTTCGAGCTGTACGACACCTCGATCGCGCTGATCACGAACGTCGACCCCGACCACCTCGACCACTACGGCTCCGACGACGCGTTCTATGCGGCTTTCGCCCGGTTCGCCGATGGTGCGAGCGAGGGCGTCGTGATCTCGGCCGACGACACCGGTGCGCGGCGCGTGCGCGAGGCGATGCAGCATCCGCGCGTCCTGACCTTCGGGCAATCGGATGCGGCCGACCTGCGTGTCGCCGACATCCGCACCGTCGGCCCGGTCCGCTTCACCGTGACGTACGAGGGTCGCACGGTCGAGGCGTCCCTGCGCGTACCGGGTGCGCACAACGCCATCAACGCCGCCGGCGCGGTCGGAGTGCTCCTGCAGCTCGGCTTCGAGCTCGAGGCCGCCGTCCGGGCGGTCGAGGGGTTCGGCGGCACCGCGCGCCGGTTCGAGCTGCACGGCGTCGAGCGCGGGGTGAGCGTCTACGACGACTACGCCCACCACCCGACCGAAGTGGCCGCCGCGCTGTCGGCGGCGCGCACGGTCGTCGGCGAAGGGCGCATCATCGCGCTCCACCAGCCGCACACCTACTCGCGGACGGCGGCGATGTACCGCGAATTCGCGAGGGTGCTCGAGTCGCACGCCGACCACACCGTCGTGCTCGACGTCTACGGGGCGCGCGAAGACCCGATCCCCGGGGTGACCGGAGAGCTCGTCAGCGACGCGTTCGCCGATCCGTCGCACGTGCATTTCGTCGCCGACTGGCAGGACGCCGCCGACTACGCCGCCGCGACGGCGCGCCCCGGCGACTACATCGTGACGCTGGGCTGCGGCAACGTGAACCTCATCATTCCGCAGGTGGTGGAGGCGCTCAGCCGGATCGAGCCCGCCGACGGCGAGAGCTGACCCCGGGTGCGCCGGCCGACCCCGCTGCCCCCGCCGCCCGAGCCGCGCCCGCCCGCGCCGCCGGAGCCCTCGGTCGTCGACCCCGCCGGCGACACTGCGCCGGTGCTCCCGTTCGAGACCGATCGACGACGCCCCGCACCGATCGGGACAGCGTCTCCCGCGCCCGCGGAGGAGGCCGCCGACCTGGGCTTCCGCGACGTGTGGCGCGCCGCGCGCGCTCGGCGTCGCGCACTGCGCGCGGAGGTGCGGCGGTTCACCGTGCGCCAGCGCCGTCGACGGATGGTCTGGCTGGGGGTGCTCGGGGCGTTCGTGGTGCTGGTCGCCGGCAGTTTCGGCGTCGCGTACAGCCCCCTGTTCGCCGTGCAGCGGATCGAGGTCATCGGCACCACGCAGCTCGACCCGACAGCCGTCGCCGCCGCCCTCGACGATCAGATCGGCACGCCGCTTCCGCTCATCGACGACAGCGAGATCAAGGCCGCCCTCGTGACGTTCCCGCTCGTGGAGTCGTACAGCCTCGAGGCGCGCCCGCCGAACGACCTCGTCGTCCGCATCGTCGAGCGTCAGCCCGTGGGGGTGGTGCAGTCCAGCGCGGGCTTCACGGTCGTCGACGCGGCCGGCATCGCGCTCTCGACGAGCCCCGATGCGCCCGCGGGGCTCCCGACGTTCGACATCACCGGCGGCACGGGGTCGGACGCCTTCCGCGCGGCCGGGCAGGTGATCCGCACCCTCCCGGAGAGCATCCGCGCGCAGGTGACGGCCGTGACCGCCGCCACACCCGACGACGTCGCCTTCACGCTGGGAGCGACGAACACCCAGGTCGTCTGGGGGAGCGCGGAGCGGTCGGCGTACAAGGCGGTGGTGCTCGCGTCGGCGATGGTCAACCGCCCGCCCGACGGTGTGCGCAGCTACGACGTCTCGACGCCCGAGGCCGTCGTCGTCAGCTGATCGGTCCGTTCCGCCGGTTTTGTCGCGACACGCCCGCCGCCTGGCGGCGCGGCGGGGGAGTGCCGCTTACCTTCGGAATCAGGAATTGCATACCGGGCAATTCTTTAACCCTTTAGCTGAGGTTGAGGGTTTCGGGGTTCGACACAACGGAGGCCGGCATGAGCCAGAACCAGAACTACCTCGCCGTGATCAAGGTCGTCGGCGTGGGCGGCGGCGGCGTCAACGCGGTCAACCGCATGATCGAGCTCGGACTGCGCGGGGTCGAGTTCATCGCGATCAACACCGACGCGCAGGCACTGCTCATGAGCGACGCCGACGTGAAGCTCGACGTGGGCCGTGAGCTCACGCGCGGACTCGGCGCCGGCGCCGACCCCGAGGTGGGTCGCCGCGCAGCCGAAGACCACGCCGAAGAGATCGAAGAGGCCCTCTCGGGCGCCGACATGGTCTTCGTCACCGCCGGCGAAGGCGGCGGCACCGGCACGGGCGGCGCGCCGGTCGTCGCCCGCATCGCGAAGTCCATCGGCGCACTGACGATCGGTGTCGTGACCAAGCCCTTCTCGTTCGAGGGGCGTCGTCGCCAGAGCCAGGCCGAGGCGGGTGTCACGAAGCTCAAGGAAGAGGTCGACACCCTCATCGTCGTCCCCAACGACCGGCTCCTCGAGATCAGCGACCGCGGCATCTCGATGATCGAGGCGTTCGCCACCGCCGACCAGGTGCTCCTCGCCGGTGTGCAGGGCATCACCGACCTCATCACGACCCCCGGTCTCATCAACCTCGACTTCGCCGACGTCAAGTCGGTCATGCAGGGGGCGGGGTCCGCCCTCATGGGCATCGGCTCGGCGCGGGGCGCCGACAGGGCGATAAAGGCGGCCGAACTCGCCGTCGAATCGCCGCTGCTCGAAGCGTCGATCGAGGGTGCGCACGGCGTGCTGCTGTCGATCCAGGGCGGGTCGAACCTCGGCATCTTCGAGATCAACGACGCCGCGCAGCTCGTCAAGGAGGCCGCTCACCCCGAGGCGAACATCATCTTCGGAACCGTCATCGACGACACCCTCGGCGACGAGGTGCGCGTCACCGTCATCGCCGCCGGCTTCGACGGGGGAGAGCCGTCGCTCCGGATCGACCCGGTCGTCGCGCAGCGCACACCGGTGCCGCCGGCGCTGCCCAGCGTGCCCGCCGCCGACGAGGCGACGCGCGAGCGCGACACCGTCGTCGAGGAGAAGAAGAAGGAGTCCGTCCCGGTCACCGCCAACGTGCCCGAGCCGGCGTACGACTCGGCCTTCGGCGACGACGACCTCGACATCCCCGACTTCCTGAAGTGACCCCGGCGTCGCGGGCGTCGAGCCCGCGGCGACCGAGAAGGAGTGACGTGGACGATCAGCTCGCCGAGCGGCTCGCCGACGTCGACGCGCGTATCGCCGATGCCGCGCGAGCGGCGAACCGCGATCCGGCGGGGATCACGCGCATCGTCGTGACGAAGTTCCACCCGGCGAGCCTCGTCGAGGCGCTGTACGCCCTCGGGGTGCGCGACGTCGGCGAGAACCGGCAGCAGGAGCTCACGTCGAAGACGGCGGAGGTCGGATCGCTCGACGGGCTCTCGTGGCATTTCATCGGCCAGGCGCAGTCGAACAAGGCGCGGGCCGTGCGCGACGCGGCCTCCGTCGTCCACTCGGTCGATCGAGGACGGATCGCCGGCGCTCTGGATGCTGCGGGCCAGCCGCAATCCGGCGTCCTCGACGTCCTCGTGCAGGTCAACCTCACCGACGATCCCGGCCGGGGCGGAGTGTCGCCCGATGGCGTCGTCGGGCTGGCGGAGCATGTCGCCGGTCTCGCCGGTCTGCGCCTCAGGGGTGTCATGGCCGTCGCCCCGCTCGACGAGGAACCCGCTCGTGCGTTCGAGCGCCTCGCCGCAGCGAGTGCGCGGGTGCGTACGGTCGTCGCCGATTCCGACTGGATCTCGGCCGGAATGACCGCAGATTTCCCCGAGGCGATCTCGATGGGTGCGACACACCTACGGATCGGCTCGGCAATAACGGGTCCGCGCCCTACTCGCGGATAGCCTCAAACCACACGAGCGAACGGAGGATGCGATGTCGAACCCGCTCAAGAAAACCATGGTGTACCTGGGCCTCGCCGACGAGGAGGAGACGTTCGATGAGCCGGCACCGCAGCCCACGAGCCGCAAGCAGCAGCCCGCAGCCGTCGAGAAGACGGCGACGGTGACTCCGTTGCACCGGCCGACCGTCGTGCGCCAGCCCACCGCCGGACCCATCAGCGAGATCCTGACGGTGCACCCCAAGCAGTACCGGGATGCCCAGACGATCGCCGAGAACTTCCGCGACGGCATCCCCGTGATCATCAACCTCTCGCAGATGTCCGACGCCGACGCGCGTCGTCTCATCGACTTCGCGAGCGGTCTGTCGCTGGGTCTGTACGGTCGCATCGAGCGCGTCACCAGCAAGGTCTTCCTGCTGTCGCCCGAGAACGTCGCCGTCTCCGGCGAAGGCGCGGTCGCGCAGGCCGACCCCGAGGCGACGCCGTTCGCCCCGGCGTCGTTCGCCCCGTAATCCGCGGTGAACGTCGTCGGCCTCGTCGCCTCGATCCTCAACGTCCTGCTGTTCCTGTACGTGCTCGTGCTCCTCGCACGGCTCGTGCTGGAGTACATCCCGATGTTCAACAGATCGTGGCGCCCGACCGGAGCAGGCCTCGTCGCGGCGGAGCTCGTGTACACCGTCACCGACCCGCCCATCAAGCTCTTCCGCCGGTTCATCCCGCCCCTGCGGGTCGGGCCGGTGGCCATCGATTTCGCCTTCATGCTGACGATGCTGCTCTGCTTCATCCTGCTCAGCGTCACCCGCGCGCTGGCGTCGTGAACTGACGCGTCGTCGACGCGCCGCAACCCGCATTCGCACTTCGACATGCCGTTGAGGCTGAGACTATGCTGGTCCGAAGCGGCACGCGGCGGTGTGCCACCCCCGACATCGGCCCCGCGACCAGATCTCTCGGAAGAGGAACCACCATGGCATTGACACCCGATGACGTCGTCACGAAGCAGTTTCAGCACGTCCGCTTCAAAGAGGGTTTCGACCCCGACGAGGTCGACGACTTCCTCGACGAGATCGTCGTCGAGTGGCGCAAGACGATCGCCGAGAACGAAGAACTGAAGGCGAAACTCGCCGCGTTCGAGTCCGGCGAGTCCGCGCCCGCTTCTGCGCCCGAGGCCGCCGAGGAGCCCGCCGCGGCTGAGCCCGTGGCCGAGGCCGAGGTCATCGAAGAGGTTCCCGCACCCGCGCCGGCGCCCGCCGCGTCGAACGAGGGCCCCGCCGCAGCATCCGCCGGCATCATCGAGCTGGCTCAGCGCCTCCACGACGAGCACGTCGCCGAGGGCAAGGCGCAGCGCGACCAGCTCATCTCCGAGGCGCAGTCGCAGGCCGCGAGCATCGTCAACGAGGCCGAGGCGAAGGGCCGCGAAGAGATGGCCCGCCTCGACCGCGAGCGCGCCACCCTCGAAGCCCGCATCACCGAGCTGCGCACGTTCGAGCGCGACTACCGCACCCAGCTGCGCAGCTACATCGAGGGCAAGCTCCGCGACCTCGACACCACCGCCACGCCGTCGGGTTCCACCCCGGTCTCGGCGATCGGTCTCTAGGCCGGCTCGGTGCCACACCGAGTCCCCCTGCGTAAGGCGGCGGCCGGCGCCATCATCGCGATCCTCGCGGTGCTGGTGCTGGCCGCCGACCAGTTCGCTAAGTACCTCGCGATCGAGAACCTCCCGCCCGAACGGGTGGTTCCGGTGCTGGGCGACTTCCTGCAGCTCTACCTGATCCGAAACCCCGGCGCGGCGTTCTCGCTGGGCGAGGGCGTCACCTGGATCTTCACCATCGCCCTCGCGGCCGTCGCGGTGGCGATCGTCTGGATCGCCGTCACCCGTCTGCGCTCGCGGGCATGGGCGATCGTTCTCGGACTGCTGCTCGGCGGCGTGCTGGGCAATCTGACCGACCGGCTCTTCCGCGAACCCGGCTTCGCGGTCGGTCACGTCGTCGACTACATCTCCACTCCCTGGATGATGCCGGCGATCTACAACATCGCCGACATGTTCATCGTGACGATGATGATCGGCGTCGCCATCATCGTGCTCGTCGGTGTGCGGTTCGACGGCACCCGCGAGCCGCGCCGAGGGTCCGACGACGCCGAGTCCGAAACGTCCGACGGCTCCGCCGACACGACGGAGGCCGGAACCGGCGCGGCGGCGACGCGCGCGCCCGAGCCCGGCGATCCGGCCGAGCGCTGATCGTGGAGTCCCGCTCCCTCCCGGTTCCCGACGGGCTCGACGGCACGCGCGTCGACGCCGCCCTCGCCAAGATGCTCGGCTTCTCCCGCACCTTCGCCGCGGAGGTCGCCGATGCCGGCGGGGTGACCCAGGACGGGCGGGCGGTCGAGAAGTCGGATCGCCTGCGCGCGGGCGCCTGGCTGAGCGTCGAGTGGACCCCCCGCCGTGAACCCGAGATCGTGCCGACCGCCGTCCCCGACCTCGGCATCGTGTACGACGACGACGACATCGTCGTAGTGGACAAACCCGCCGGCGTCGCGGCGCACCCCTCGGTCGGATGGGAGGGGCCCACGGTCCTGGGCGCGCTCGCGGCGGCGGGCTTCCGCATCGCCACGACCGGCGCGGCCGAGCGGCAGGGCGTCGTGCATCGCCTGGACGTCGGCACGAGCGGCCTCATGGTGGTCGCGAAGAGCGAGAACGCCTACACCGCTCTGAAGCGCGCGTTCAAGGAGCGCGAGGTGGAGAAGATCTACCACGCCGTCGTGCAGGGGCACCCCGACCCGCTCGCGGGCACGATCGACGCGCCCATCGGGCGGCACCCCACGCACTCGTGGAAGTTCGCCGTCACCCCGTCGGGCAAGGACTCCGTCACCCACTACGAGACGATCGAGGCTTTTCCCGGGGCATCGCTTCTCGAGATCCACCTCGAGACCGGTCGCACGCACCAGATCCGCGTGCACATGGCAGCCCACCGCCACCCGTGCGTCGGAGACCCGCTGTACGGCGCCGACCCCACCATCTCCGCCCGTCTCGGGCTCACCCGCCAGTGGCTGCACGCGCACCGTCTCGCTTTCGCGCACCCGGCGACCGGCGAATGGTCGACCTTCTCCTCCGACTACCCCGCTGACCTGGCCCGAGCGCTCGAGATCCTCCGCGCCGACTGACCCGCCCACCCTCGGCAGGAATGTGACGCATTCCTGCGAATGACCGCACCGGACGGTGGTGTCATACGCACAGAAGTGGCGCATTCGCCGTGCGGGGGCTCTGGCCGGATGCTGCGCGGTCGGGCACCCTGGATGCATGCCCCTCGAGGTGCGGCCCGCCCGCTCGTTCGCCGACATGCGCACCATGGTCGGCCCGAAGCGGGCGGACGCGAACGTGTGCTGGTGCCTGAGCTATCGCGTACCGGCGAAGCAGAATCGCGAACTCTCGGGTCCCCTGCGCGGCGAGTTCGTCGAGAAGCTCTGCCACCGGAAGGTCGCGCCCGGCGTGTTCGCGTACGACGGCGACGAGGTCGTGGGCTGGGCCGCGGTGGCACCCCGCGCCGAGACCTCCTTCGCCCGGAGCACGAAGATCCCGCACGTCGACGATCTCGACGTGTGGTCGGTGTGGTGCATCCGGGTTCGGCCCGGCCACCGGAAGAAGGGGATCTCTCACGTGCTGCTGGACGGCGCCGTCGATTTCGCACGCCAGCAGGGCGCGCCGGCGGTCGAGGGCTATCCCGTCGACAACGGCGGGTCGAAGGTCGATCTGACGATGGCCTACGTGGGGACGAAGGCGCTCTTCGAGAAAGCCGGATTCTCGCAGGCGTCGGAGACCGCCTCCGTGCTCGCGGGCTTCCCTCGGGTGCTGATGCGGCGCAGCTGCGCCTGAGCACCCGCTCGGGACGGCGGCGGGCCGTCGGCGCTCAGGCGCCCTGCTCGAAGCGGGCGTCGGGGCGGTCGGCGAGGGCCGCCGCGATCCGGGCGCGCATCTCGTCGCCGACGTCGGCGAGGTCGTCGAGGCGGTACCAGCCGACCTCGGTCATCTCGCCGTCCGCCGGGTACGGGTCTCCGGAGAGCCAGGTGCAGCGGAAGGTCAGGTCGAGGTAGTCGCTCTGGTCGCCGTTGTCGTAGGTGACCCGCGGGATCTGGTGCACCCAGGCGAGGCGATCGGCGCGGATCACGACCCCCGCCTCCTCCAGAGCCTCCCGGCAGGCGGCGTCGGCGGGTTCCTCCCCGGGGTCGACGATGCCGGTGACGGGGGTCAGGGCGCCGTTGTCGGACCGGCGGCCGAGGAGCACCTCGCCCTCGCGCACGATCACGGCCGTGACGCCGACGAGGGGGAGCGGGCGCGTACCGACGAGCTCACGCAGTTCGAGCACGAAATCCGGGGTGGGCATGCTTCAACGGTAGCGGGGGAGGGCGATCGTGTCGGAGCCCGAACGTAGACTCGGGGCGTGGCAGCAGACTCCTTCGTTCACCTTCATGTGCACAGCGAGTACTCGATGCTCGACGGCGCGGCCCGCATCGGGCCGATGGTCCAGGAGGCGGCCCGGCTCGAGATGCCGGCGATCGCCGTCACCGACCACGGCAACACCTTCGCCGCGTACGAGTTCTACAAGACGGCGAAGGATGCGGGGATCAAGCCGATCATCGGCATCGAGGCCTATGTCACCCCCGGCACGCACCGCTCCGACAAGGCCCGCGTGCGGTGGGGCAGCCCCGAGCAGCAGAGCGACGACGTGTCGGGTTCGGGTGCGTACACCCATATGACTCTGCTCTCCGAGACGACCCAGGGCATGCACAATCTGTTCCGGCTGTCGTCGAGGGCGAGCATGGAGGGCTACTACTTCAAGCCCCGCATGGACCGCGAACTGCTCCAGACCTACTCCAAGGGCCTCATCGCCACCACCGGCTGCCCCTCGGGCGAGGTGCAGACCCGCCTGCGACTCGGCCAGTACGACGCTGCGAAGGCCGCGGCCGCCGAGTTCCAAGACATCTTCGGCCGAGACAACTACTTCGTCGAGCTGATGGATCACGGCCTCTCGATCGAGCGCCGCGTCATGGGCGATCTGTTGAAGATCGCCAAGGAGCTCAGCATCCCGCTCGTCGGCACCAACGACCTGCACTACACGCACCAGCACGATGCCACGAGCCACGCCGCCCTCCTCTGCGTGCAGTCGGGGTCCACCCTCGACGACCCGAAGCGGTTCAAGTTCGACGGCGACGGCTACTACGTGAAGACCGCCGCCGAGATGCGGCAGGTCTTCCGCGACCACCCCGAGGCATGCGACAACACGCTCCTCATCGCCGAGCGCTGCGACGTCGAGTTCGACACCTCGGCGAACTACATGCCGCGCTTCCCGGTGCCGGCGGGCGAGACCGAGGAGTCGTGGTTCGTCAAAGAGGTCGAGAAGGGCCTCGAGTACCGCTACCCCGACGGCATCTCCGACGAGGTGCGCAAGCAGGCCGAGTACGAGACCGGCGTCATCGTGCAGATGGGCTTCCCGGGCTACTTCCTCGTCGTCGCCGACTTCATCAACTGGGCCAAGGAGAACGGCATCCGCGTCGGGCCCGGTCGAGGCTCCGGTGCGGGATCGATGGCGGCCTATGCGATGCGCATCACCGACCTCGACCCGCTGCAGCACGGGCTGATCTTCGAGCGGTTCCTCAACCCCGACCGCGTCTCGATGCCCGACTTCGACGTCGACTTCGACGATCGTCGCCGTGGCGAGGTCATCCAGTACGTCACCGAGAAGTACGGCAGCGAGAGGGTCGCGCAGATCGTGACCTACGGCACGATCAAGGCGAAGCAGGCGCTGAAAGACGCCGGTCGCGTGCTCGGCTTCCCCTTCAGCATGGGTGAGCGCCTGACGAAGGCGATGCCCCCGGCGGTGATGGGCAAAGACATGCCCCTCGGCGGCATGTTCGACAAGAACCACCCCCGGTACAAGGAGGCGTCGGAGTTCCGCACCGTCATCGAGACCGACACCGAGGCGAAGACGGTCTTCGACACGGCGGTCGGGCTCGAGAACCTGAAGCGGCAGTGGGGCGTCCACGCGGCGGGCGTGATCATGTCGAGCGAACCGCTCATCGACATCATCCCGATCATGCGCCGCGAGCAGGACGGCCAGATCGTCACGCAGTTCGACTACCCCGCGTGCGAGTCGCTCGGTCTGATCAAGATGGACTTCCTGGGGTTGCGCAACCTCACGATCATCAACGACGCGCTCGACAACATCGAGGCGAACCGCGGGCACCCGCTCGTCCTCGAAGACCTGCCCCTCGACGATCGCGGCGCCTACGATCTGCTCACGCGCGGTGATTCGCTCGGCGTGTTCCAGCTCGACGGCGGCCCGCTGCGAAGCCTCATGCGGCTCATGCGGCCCGACAACTTCGAAGACATCTCGGCCCTCATCGCGCTGTACCGTCCGGGCCCCATGGGTGCGAACTCGCACATCAACTACGCGCTGCGCAAGACGGGTCAGCAGGAGATCACGCCGATCCACCCCGAGCTCGAAGAGGCGCTGTCCGACATCCTCGATACGAGCTACGGCCTGATCATCTACCAGGAGCAGGTGATGGCGATCGCGCAGCGCGTGGCCGGCTTCACCCTCGGCGAGGCCGACATCCTCCGCCGGGCGATGGGCAAGAAGAAGAAGTCCGAGCTCGACAAGCAGTACGCGGGCTTCGAGGGCGGCATGAAGAAGAACGGCTTCAGCGAAGCGGCCGTGAAGACTCTCTGGGACATCCTCCTGCCGTTCTCCGACTACGCCTTCAACAAGGCGCACTCGGCCGCCTACGGCATGATCTCGTACTGGACCGCCTACCTGAAGGCTCACTATCCGGCCGAGTACATGGCCGCGCTCCTCACGAGCGTCGGCGACTCGAAGGACAAGATGGCCGTCTACCTCAACGAGTGCCGTCGCATGGGCATCAAGGTGCTGCCGCCCGACGTCGGCCAGTCGATCCGCTACTTCGCGGCCGTCGGCGAAGACATCCGCTTCGGTCTCGGCGCCGTGCGCAACGTGGGCGCGAACGTGGTCGACGGGATCGTCGCGGCCCGCGCCGACGGGCCCTTCACGTCGTTCCACGACTATCTCGCCCGCGTGCCCGGGCCCGCCGCGAACAAGCGCACGGTCGAGTCGCTGATCAAGGCCGGCGCGTTCGACTCGATGGGGGCGACGCGTCGCGCGCTCCACGAGATCCACGAGGATGCCGCGGAAGCGGCGGTCGACGTGAAGCGGAAGGAGGCGACGGGGGCCATCGGCTTCGACTTCGACAGCCTCTACGACGAGGCCGAGGAAGCCGTACCGGCCAAGGTGCCCGACCGCCCGGAGTGGACGAAGAAGGACAAGCTCGCATTCGAACGCGAGATGCTCGGCCTCTACGTGTCAGATCATCCGTTGGCGGGGCTCGAGGTGCCCCTCGCGAAGCACGCGTCGACCAGCATCCACGACCTCCTCGCCTCGGAGAACATCGAGGACGGCGACCAGGTCACCGTCGCGGGCCTCGTGACGAGCGTGCAGCATCGCGTGGCGAAGGCGAGCGGCAACCCCTACGGCATGATCACGGTCGAGGACTTCGACGGTGAGGTCACCGTCATGTTCATGGGCAAGACCTACCAGGAGTTCTCGCCCGTCCTCCAGCAGGACTCGATCCTCGTGGTGCGCGGGCGCGTGTCCCGGCGCGACGACGGGTTGAACCTGCACGCGCAGTCCGCGCTGTCTCCCGACCTGGGCGCGGTGGACGCCTCGGGGCCTCTCGTGCTGCTGATGCCCGAGCAGCGCGCCACGGAGGTGCTGGTGAAAGACCTCGCGGAGGTGCTCGAGCGTCATCGCGGCGAGACCGAGGTGTCGCTCCGCCTGCACAGGGGAGGGATGGCCAAAGTCTTCGAGGTGCCCATGCCGGTGCGTGTCACGGCCGATCTGTACGGCGAACTGAAGGGCCTCCTGGGCCCGAACTGCCTCGGCTGAGAGCGCGTCTGTGCGCACCCTGCGAGCGGCTCGATCCGTCGTCGTCGAGTGACGTCGAACGTCGCGCCGCGCAGGAATTCGCAGCGACGCGCGACTAGGATCGGACGGCGCGCACCCCCGGCGCGACAGCGGAGAGGACCATCGTGACCGACGAGAATCTGAACGACAAGAACCTGGCCGACACCTCCGTGGACGAACCCACGGCGGAGTCGAGCGACCAGGTCGCGGCGACCGAGAGCACGAGCAGCGAGCGCGAGGCCGCGTCGTCGACGGATGCTGACGACGCGAAGGCGACGGGTGCTCCTCCGCAGTACGGCGTCGGCCCCTTCTCGCTCCGCGAGGTCATTCTCGGCGGCGTGTGGCTCGTCGCGTTCATCGTGTCGTTCTTCCCCGTGAACCTTCTCGTCGGCGCGCCCGCCGCTCTGGTCGGCGGCGTGAACGTGTGGGTCTCGGGCCTGGCCTGGATCCTCTCGATCGGTGTGCCGACGGTCGCCGTCTTCCTCGTCATCCTCCGCCGCCTCTCGCCGCAGGGAATCCCGCGCGTCGGGTCGCTCGGCATCGACCAGTTCGCCTCGGTCGCCTTCTCCGTCGCCGCGATCTACTGGCTGCAGTCGGTCTGGGAGACCGTCGCGATCTCTCTCGAGACGGGCGCCTGGGTGCGCTCGTGGGTGATCTGGGTCGAGCTGGTCCTGATGCTCGCCGGCGTCGTGCTCACGGTCTTCGCGCCGTTCATCCCCGCGCTCGAGCAGGACTTCCAAGACCGCCGCGAGGTGCCCGCGCACCGCAACGCCCGTCCGATCCGCGCGGTCGTCGCCCGGCCGAAGACCCCCCGTCCGGAGCGCCCCGCCCCGGCGCCCGCCGAGCAGCACGCGGCCCCGGCCTACGTCCCGCCGGCAGCGCACGACACCGGGTCGTACGACACGGGCGCGCAGCCGGCTGTCGCCGATCAGTCGGACACCGGTGCCTACAGCAGCCCGACCGCCGACACCGGCGCGTACGGGACCGACGTGTTCGCCCCGCTGCACACCGGTGAGACGACGCAGACCTCGGACGACGACTGGGCTCCCGCGAACGACGACACCGTCCGCACCACGCAGATCCCCGCACAGTCGCAGACCCAGGCTTTCTGGGCGCTCGTCCCCGTCGAGCGCGACGTCGTCGACGACTACGGCAACCCGCTCTTCCGCATCGGCCCCACAGCCTGGGCGCTCGTCATCGAAGACCGTGGTGAAGCCTTCGTCGTCCGCCACGAAGACGGGCGCGTGGGGTACCTCCACGACGTCACCGGCGTGACGCGCGGCTGAGCTCCACCGGCTCCAGCCGGTAGCCTTGAGGGATGCTTCGTACCATCGATCTGCGCGGTCGCGCCCTGTCACCGGCCGAGTTCCTCGCGGCCGTTCCGCGAGCCGACGGGGCCCGTGACGAGGCGCTGAGCGTCGCCTCGGAGATCGTCGCCGACGTCGCGGAGCGCGGCGAGACCGCGCTCCGCGAACAGGCCACCGCGTTCGACGGGGTCAGCGGCCACGACCTCCGTGTCCCGGCCTCCCACCTCGTCGAGGCGCTCGACCGGCTCGCCCCCGACGTGCGGGCCGCTCTCGAGGAGGCCATCACGCGGGTGCGTCGGGCATCCGCCGCGCAGGTGCCCGCTCCGGTCGTGACCGAGATCGCGCCGGGCGCGCGAGTGGCGCAGCGCTGGCAGCCGGTGCGCAGGGTCGGTGTCTACGTGCCGGGCGGCAAAGCCGTGTATCCGTCGAGCGTCGTGATGAACGTCGTTCCCGCGCAGGTCGCGGGCGTGTCCCAGGTCGCCCTCACGTCGCCGCCCCAGCGCGAGTTCGGCGGGCGTGTGCACCCCACGATCCTCGCGGCCGCCCACCTGCTCGGCGTCACCGAGGTCTACGCCCTGGGCGGTGCCGGAGCGATCGGTGCCCTCGCCCACGGTGTGGCGGCCATCGGACTCGAGCCCGTCGATGTCGTGACCGGCCCGGGCAACAACTTCGTCGCCGCCGCCAAGCGCGCTGTCGCCGGTCGGGTCGGCACCGACTCCGAAGCCGGCGCGACCGAGATCCTCGTCGTCGCCGATGCTTCGGCCGACGCCCGGTGGGTCGCGGCCGACCTCGTGAGCCAGGCCGAGCACGATGAGCAGGCCTCCGCGGTGCTCGTGACCGATTCGCCCGAGCTCGCCCTCGCGGTCTCGGCCGCCGTCGACGCCCGCGCTGCGTCGACCCGGCACAGCGCTCGGGTGACGGCCGCGCTCACCGGCCCGCAGTCGGCGATCGTGCTCGTCGACGACATCGACGCCGCGACCGCCTTCAGCAACGCCTACGCACCCGAGCACCTCGAGCTGCAGATCGCGGACGCCCGACCGGAGGAGTTCGTGCACGCCGGAGCGATCTTCGTGGGCCCGCACACCCCGGTCAGCCTGGGGGACTACCTGGCGGGCAGCAATCACGTGCTCCCGACGGGTGGGCAGGCGCGCTTCCAGCCGGGCCTGTCGGCGGCCACCTTCCTCCGCCCGCAGCAGGTCATCGAGTACGACCGCGCCGCTCTCGCGACCGTGCGCGACGGAATCGTCGCCCTCGCCGAGGCCGAGGCCCTGCCGGCGCACGGCGAGGCCGTCGTGGCCCGGTTCGAGGCGTAGTCTTTCGGTGCCATGCACTGCCCCTTCTGTCGCCACCCCGATTCCCGTGTCATCGACTCCCGAACGAGCGATGACGGCCTCAGCATCCGTCGTCGACGCCAGTGCCCCCAGTGCGGCGGTCGCTTCTCCACGGTCGAGACCGCGAGCCTGAACGTCATCAAGCGCTCCGGCGTGATCGAGCCGTTCAGTCGCGAGAAGGTCATGTCGGGCGTGCGCAAGGCCTGCCAGGGCCGCCCCGTCACCGACGCCGATCTCGCGATGCTGGCCCAGTCGGTCGAGGAGGCCGTGCGTCAGACCGGTTCTTCGCAGATCGATGCGAACGAGATCGGTCTGGCGATCCTCGGCCCGCTCCGCGAGCTCGACGAGGTCGCCTTCCTCCGCTTCGCCAGCGTCTATCAGGCGTTCGAATCGCTCGAGGACTTCGAGACGGCCATCGAGCAGCTGCGCGTCGATCACCGGGATCGTCGCCGGGCGCACGATGCGGCGCAGGTCGACTGACGCCGTCCAGTAATCTGGCGGGGATGTATCCCCTTCTCTTCCGGCACGTGCTGTCGCGGATCGATCCCGAGCGCGCCCACCACCTCGCCGTGCCGGTCATCCGGCTGTCGGGCGTGCGCCCGTTCTCCTGGGTCGTCCGCGCTGTGACGGCGCCCGCTCCCCAACTGCGAACGCGGGCCCTCGGTCTTGAGTTCGATTCGCCGTTCGGCGTGGCCGCCGGGTTCGACAAGGACGTCCGCATGGTGCGCGGTCTCGGAGCGCTCGGCTTCGGTCACGTCGAGGTCGGCACGCTCACGGCGCTCCCGCAGCCCGGTAATCCGCGTCCGCGCCTGTTCCGCCTCGTGGCCGATCGAGCCGTCATCAACCGGATGGGGTTCAACAACTCGGGTGCCGCCGCGGCTGCGCAACGCCTGCGGCGACTGCGTCGGCGCGGCGGGCGCACGGTCGTCGGAGTGAACATCGGCAAGAGCCGCGCGGTCGAGGTCGAGGCCGCGACCGCCGACTACGTGCGCAGCACCGAGCTCCTCGCCCCGTTGGCCGACTACCTCGTCGTGAACGTGTCGTCACCGAACACGCCCGGTCTCCGCGGCCTGCAGGCCGTCGAGACGCTGCGTCCTCTGCTCGAGGCGGTGAGGGATGCTGCGGGCGGCACGCCGTTGCTGGTGAAGATCGCCCCCGACCTCCCCGACGACGAGGTGCACGCGGTCTCTCGTCTCGCGGTGGACCTGGGACTCGCCGGCCTCATCGCCACGAACACGACGATCTCGCGAGAAGGGCTCATGACGCCCGCGGGCGTCGTCGAGGCCGCGGGCGCCGGCGGTCTGTCGGGCGCGCCGCTGAAGGAACGCGCCCTGGCGGTGCTGCGCCTCGTGCGCGAGGTGGTACCGGAAGAGTTCGCCGTGATCTCGGCCGGAGGGGTCGAGACCGCAGACGACGTGCGAGAGCGCCTTGCGGCGGGCGCGACCCTGGTTCAGGGGTACACGGCGTTCCTGTATCGCGGACCCCTGTGGGCCCGCCAGATCAACCGCGGACTCCGCCGCGGCTGACCGGGGTCAGACCGGGTAGCCGCCGCGCTTGACCTGCGGCTTCGGCAGGCGCATGAACCGCATCTGCACGGTGCGCATCGCGGCGTACCAGCCGAGACCCTTCTCCATGCGGGCCTCGCCGAACTTGTTGCGGGCTTCCTTCTTCACGCGACGCGCGGTGAGCACCATGTCGCCGATCGTCAGCAGCACGAAGACCATCAGCACCGGGTAGGCGAAGAGCTGGATGTAGACGTTCGGGATCAAGGTGAAGAGGATCACGAGGATCGCCATCGGCATGAGCGCCTCGCCGAGGTGCCACCCGGCGTCGACCCAGTCGCGGGCGAACCGGCGCTGCGGACCCTTGTCGCGCAGCGGAAGGTACTTGTCCTCGCCGGCGGCCATGCCGGCGCGGGCGCGGTCGCGGGCGACAGCGAGTTCGGCGCGGGCGCGGGCGCGGGCTTCCTTCGTGTCGGCCACCAGCGGGCGCTTGCGCGCGGCCTCCTGCTCGGCTCGCGTGGGCGTGGCGCGGCCCTTGCCGCTGCCGGGCGCGAACTCCTCTTCGGGAGCTTCGTTCGATGCGGGGGCGGGGGACTTGGCCACGGTGAACCTCGAAAACGTCGTTGCGGGAGCCTTAAGATTACCCGCATGACCCCCGAAACTTCCCGACAGGACGCTGTGCGCTCCGCCGCGACCGATGGCATCCCGACCGCTCTCGCCGATCTCGGCGCCCTGGTGCGGATCCCGTCGATCGCGTGGCCGGCGTTCGATCAGACGCAGCTGCAGCGCAGCGCCGAGGCCATCGCGGATCTCGCCCGCGAGATCGGGGTGTTCGATTCCGTCGAGATCGCCCGCGCAGGCATCCCCGGAACGGACGAACTCGGCCAGCCCGCCGTGCTCGCGGTCCGTCGGGCGCGCAACGGTCGGCCGACCGTGCTGCTCTACGCCCACCACGACGTGCAGCCTCCCGGAGAAGAGTCGCTGTGGGAGTCGCCGCCGTTCGAGCCGACGGTGCGCGGCGGCCGTCTCTACGGTCGCGGGGCCGCCGACGACAAGGCGGGGGTCATGGCGCACCTCGCCTCCCTCCGCGCGCTCGCGGCCGCGCTCGGCGATGACTTCGACCTCGGCGTCGCGCTCTTCATCGAGGGGGAGGAGGAGTACGGTTCGCGCTCGTTCGCGACGTTCCTCTCCGACCACGCCGATGTGCTGCGCTCCGATGTGATCGTCGTCGCCGACTCGGGCAACTGGGACGAGAAGACCCCGGCCCTCACGGTCTCCCTGCGCGGCAACGCGCGGTTCACGCTGCGCGTTCGCACGCTCGACCACGCCTCGCACTCGGGAATGTTCGGCGGCGCCGTCCCCGACGCGATGCTGGCCACGGTGAAGCTCCTGGCGACCCTGTGGGACGACGACGGCGCGGTCGCGGTCGACGGGCTGCAGGAGAGGGATGCGGCTACGCCCGACTACACCGAGCAGACGCTCCGCTCCGAGACGGGGCTCCTCGACGGCGTCTCGCCGATCGGCACCGGGTCGTTCCTCGGACGCATCTGGAACAAGCCGTCCGTGACCATCACCGGCATCGACGCCACGAGCGTGGAGGCGGCGTCCAACACTCTCGCGCCCGAGACCTCCGTCGTCATCAGCGCCCGTGTCGCCCCCGGTCAGCGGGCCGAGGACGCCTATGCCGCGATCGAGGCGCACCTTCGCGCGCACGCCCCGTTCGGCGCGCAGCTGGAGTTCTCCGACGTCGACTGCGGCGACGCGTTCCTCGTCGACACGAGCGGATGGGCCGTCGACGACATGCGCGACGCCTTCCGGGAGGGCTACGGCGTCGAGTCCGTCGACGTGGGCGTGGGAGGGTCGATCCCGTTCATCGCCGACCTCGTCCGCGAGAATCCCGGCGCGCAGATCCTCGTCACCGGCGTGGAGGATCCCCACTCCCGAGCGCACAGTCCGAACGAGTCGCTGCACCTCGACACCTTCCGCAAGGCCGTGGTGTCGGAGGCGCTGCTGCTCGAGAAGCTCGACGCGCGCACGATCTGATCGAGCCGGTGCCGCCGGGGGCGGCGTACAATTGCAGCATCCGTTCGCCCCACACGCCTGAGGAGAGTCATGACCGACACTGCCCTGTCGAACGAGCCGACCGTCCGTGACCACGGTGTGTCGCTGACCGATACCGCCGCCGAGAAGGTCAAGAGCCTGCTCAGCCAGGAGGGTCGCGACGACCTTCGACTGCGTGTGGCGGTCCAGCCCGGCGGCTGCTCCGGACTCATCTACCAGCTCTACTTCGACGAGCGCTTCCTCGACGGCGACAAGGCCGTCGACTTCGACGGTGTCGAGGTCATCGTCGACGACATGAGCGTCCCGTACCTCGACGGCGCGAAGATCGATTTCAAGGACACGATCTCCGAGCAGGGCTTCACCATCGACAACCCGAACGCCGCCGGAAGCTGCGCCTGCGGCGACTCGTTCCACTGAGACGAGCGCGCTGACGTCAGGCCGTTCGACGTCGAGACATCTCGACGGCAGGCGACACGCCCAGACCCGCGGAAGTCACCGGAAATCCGGTCACTTCCGCGGGTTTCGTCTTTTCGTACCTGAATGCTTGGCCCGAGAACCATAAGAGGTTGCTCTAGACTGAGACAGCAATATTCTCGACCCGGAAAGGTGCACTGTGCCCTTGAAGACAGCGCCCTCCAGACGACGCCTCCGCCTGGCCGCACTTCCCGTCGGGATCGCCACGGCGCTCGTCCTGGCCGGCTGCACGACGACCGAGCTCAACGGGTTCCTCCCCGGCTTCACCGACGACGGTGTGCAGGCGACGAACCACACCGAGATGATCTCGGGCCTGTGGGTGAACTCCTGGCTCGTCCTCCTCGCCGTGGGCATCGTGACCTGGGCGCTCATGCTGTGGTCGGTCATCGTGTACCGCCGCCGCAAGGGCCAGACCGGTCTGCCCGTGCAGCTGCGCTACAACATGCCGATCGAGATCTTCTACACCGTCGTCCCCCTCATCCTCGTCGTCGGATTCTTCGCGTTCACCGCGCGTGACCAGACGATCCTCGAGACGCAGTACGACGATCCCGACGTCTCGATCACCGCGTTCGGCAAGCAGTGGGCGTGGGACTTCCAGTACAACGGCGACCGCGAGGACAACTCCGACGCGGTCTGGACCATGGGCGTGCAGGCCGAGCCCGCGTCCAACGGCGACGTCGACCAGGACGCACTGCCCACGCTCTACCTGCCGGTCGACAAGACCGTGAAGATCGAGCTGCAGTCGCGCGACGTGATCCACTCGTTCTGGATCGTCGACTTCCTGTACAAGAAAGACATGTACATCGGTCGCGACAACTACATGTCGTTCATCCCGACGCGCGAGGGCACCTACGCCGGCAAGTGCGCCGAGCTGTGCGGCGAGTACCACTCCGCGATGCTCTTCAACGTCAAGGTCGTCAGCGAGGCGGAGTACGAGGCTTACCTCTCGACCCTCCGCTCCGACGGTCAGACCGGTGACATCGACGACGCCTACGACCGGTTGCAGAACAACACGGGCTTCGGCACTGCTGTGGAAGGTAAAGGCTGATGACGACCACGGTTCCTCCCGAAGAGACGACGAGCGCCCCGCGCCCGACGACCCTTCCCCCTCGGCAGGCTGCGCTGCTCACTTCCTCGCGCATCGAGCAGAAGGGCAACGTCTTCGTCAAGTGGATCACCTCCACTGACCACAAGACGATCGGGTACATGTACCTGATCGCGTCGGTGATCTTCTTCTGCCTCGGCGGCGTCATGGCGCTGATCATCCGCGCCGAGCTCTTCGAGCCCGGCATGCAGATCGTGCCCACGAAAGAGCAGTACAACCAGCTCTTCACGATGCACGGCACGATCATGCTGCTCATGTTCGCGACCCCGCTGTTCGCGGGCTTCGCGAACGCGATCCTGCCGCTGCAGATCGGTGCGCCCGACGTGGCGTTCCCGCGTCTGAACTCCTTCGCCTTCTGGCTCTTCCTCTTCGGCTCGACCATTGCGGTCGCCGGCTTCCTCACCCCGGCCGGTGCTGCCGGCTTCGGGTGGTTCGCCTATCAACCGCTCGCGAACGCCAGCTTCTCGCCGGGCGTCGGAGGAAACCTCTGGATGCTCGGCCTTGGCATGAGCGGTTTCGGAACCATCCTCGGTGCGGTGAACTTCATCACCACGATCCTGACGATGCGTGCCCCCGGCATGACGATGTGGCGCATGCCGATCTTCACGTGGAACACGCTGATCACCAGCATCCTCATCCTGCTCGCGTTCCCCGTGCTCGCCGCCGCGATCTTCGCCGCCGCCGCCGACCGCGTTCTGGGTGCGCACATCTACGATCCGCAGAACGGCGGCGTGCTGCTCTGGCAGCACCTCTTCTGGTTCTTCGGGCACCCCGAGGTCTACATCATCGCGCTGCCGTTCTTCGGCATCGTGTCGGAGATCTTCCCGGTCTTCAGCCGCAAGCCGATCTTCGGATACAAGACGCTCGTCTACGCGACGATCGCGATCGCCGCGCTGTCGGTGGCCGTCTGGGCTCACCACATGTACGTGACGGGTGCGGTGCTGCTGCCGTTCTTCGCCCTCATGACGATGCTCATCGCCGTACCCACGGGCGTGAAGATCTTCAACTGGATCGGCACCATGTGGCGAGGCTCGGTGACCTTCGAGACGCCGATGGTCTTCGCACTCGGCTTCCTCCTCACGTTCGTCTTCGGTGGTCTGACCGGCGTCATCCTCGCCTCGCCGCCGCTGGACTTCCACCTCTCCGACTCGTACTTCGTCGTCGCCCACTTCCACTACGTGGTGTTCGGCACGGTCGTGTTCGCGATGTTCGCCGGCTTCTACTTCTGGTGGCCGAAGTGGACCGGCCGGATGCTGAACGAGCGCCTCGGCTTCGTGCACTTCTGGATGCTGTTCATCGGTTTCCACATGACCTTCCTCATCCAGCACTGGCTGGGCGTCGACGGCATGGTGCGTCGCTATGCCGACTACTCGGCCGCCGACGGCTGGACCTGGCAGAACCAGGTCTCGACGGTGGGTGCGATGATCCTCGGAGCATCGATGATCCCGTTCTTCCTGAACGTCTGGATCACCTCCCGCAAGGCGCCTCGGATCACGGTCAACGACCCGTGGGGCTACGGCGCATCGCTCGAGTGGGCCACGTCGTGCCCGCCGCCGCGCCACAACTTCACGTCCATCCCGCGCATCCGCAGCGAGCGGCCCGCGTTCGACCTGAACCACCCCGAGGCCGGAATCCCGGTCGGCGTGGGTCCGGCGAAGGACGCACCCGAAGCGCCGGTCGTCGATGCGGACCAGGGAAAGGTCAAGTAAGTGCGTACCAACGTCGGTCTCTGGTGGATGCTGTCCGCCTTCTTCCTCCTCCTCGCGGTCGTCTACACCGTCTGGTCGCTGCTCTACTACCAGGGTGAGTTCGTCAACCGCATCGAGTGGGTCGGCTCGACGGCGCTGCTGTTCACCTCGATCATGTCCGCCCTCATCGCGTACTACGTCCAGCACGTGCACCGGGCGCAGGGCGGCGAGCTGCCGGAAGACGTGCTCACCGCCGACATCGACGACGGAGACCCCGAACTTGGCGAGTTCAGCCCGTGGTCGTGGTGGCCGCTCGTGCTGGCCGGGTCGGCTGCGGTCGCGATCCTCGGTCTGGCCGTCGGCACGTTCCTGATGCCCATCGGGCTTGCTCTGTTCGCTGTCGCCATCGTCGGCTGGGTGTTCGAGTACTACCGCGGGTACTTCGCGCGCTGACCTCGTGCCCATCCGGCTGAGAGCGGCCGCCGTCTCCGATGTCGGCGTTCACCGCGAGACGAATCAGGATGCGGCGTTCACCGCACCCTGGGGAGCAGCGGTCGCCGACGGCGTCGGAGGCGGACCGTCAGGCGATCTCGCCTCGGCCGCCCTCGTGCACCGTCTGGTCGCCGAAGGGGCGATGATCCCCGACCCTGAGACCCTCGTGGTGCGCATCCGAGAGGCGAACTGGGACATCCGTGCCCACGTCGAGCGTGATCCCGCCCTGCGGGGCATGGCGACCACTTTCACCGGCCTCTTCCTCGGAGCCGCCGGTGACCTGTTGCTGGCGCACACCGGCGACTCACGCGCGTACCTGCTCCGAGACGGCTGGTTCACCCGGGAGACACGTGACGACTCGTACGTGCAGGCTCTGGTGGATCACGGGCTCCTCGCCCCCGAAGCCGCAGCCTCGCACCCGCGACGCAACATCATCACGGCGTCGCTCGGGGGCGGTGAGGACGACACGATCTCGGTGCTCGAACGTCAGCCGGTCGTCGGTGACCGCTGGCTGCTGTGCAGCGACGGACTGACCGACTACGTGCCCGAGCTCGACATCGTGGAGCTGCTGCGTTCGGCCGATACGGCCGTCGACGCGGCCGCCGACATCGTCGCCCTCGCGCTCGAGGCGGGCACGCGTGACAACGTGACCGCCGTCGTCTGCGACGTCGTCGACACCGAGGCGGGGGCGGAGCATCCCGTGTTCTACGGCTCCGCCGGTCGCTACTTCGCCGAGGACGTCGAGACCGCCTGAGCGTGGCGTTCGGCTGCGCGTCTGAGGACGGTGACGAGCGGGTCGAAGGTGCGGGGGAGCGGTCCGTCGTCGTTCTCGGTGGGCTGTCCTTCGCGTGCCCAGTACTCGTACCCGCCGATCATCTCTTTCACGGTGAACCCGAGTCGAGCGAACGCCAGAGCCCCGCGCACGCCGCCGTTGCACCCCGGGCTCCAGCAGTACACCACCACGGGGATCGCGAGGTCGAACTCGTCGAGCGCCCGCGAGGAGATCTCACCGTGGGGGAGGTGCAGGGCGCCGCTGATGCGCCCCTGGCGCCAGGCCTCGTCGTTGCGCACGTCGACCAGCACGAACTCGCGCCCGGCGCGCTGCTCGGCGTACACGTCGGCGGGATCGGTCTCGTGTGCGAGGCGAGCGGCGAAGTAGTCGGGGTTCGTCATGGTTCGACGTTAGGTCGCGGGCGGCGGCGGCACGAGCGTTCGAGGTGCCAGTCGGCGGAGGAATACGGACACCGCGGACCGCGGAGCGTAAAACGACGGACGCCCCGGTCCGTACCTCGTAAGAGGCAGGCCGGGGCATCCGATCAGCAGGGCTACTTCTCGTCGTCCTTCTGAGGATCCTTCTTCTCGGACGAGTTGGTCTCGTCGAGGATCTTCGGGGCGCGCATCTCCACGTCGGCCCGCTCGTCGTGCGGGGCCATCACGGGGCGGCCGTCTTCCGCTGCACGCTCGCGGGCTCCTTCGATCTCGAGCGCCTCTTCTTCGTCGAGGTGCTCGATCTCGTGGTGCTGGTGCGCTGCCGCCGCGTCGAGCTCTGCCTGCGACAGCGGAGCGAGACGGTCTTCGAAGAACCAGCGCGAGATGCCGGCGCGAAGGTTCTCGTGCCACGGGATGTGGCCCTTCGCGTTCGGGCGCACGACGAGCGGTTCGTAGCCGTCGTTCGCGACGAGCTTCCAGCGATCGAACTCGTCGACCGGCTGGTGGACCTCGATGTATTCGCCACCGGGGAGGCGGACAATGCGGCCCGACTCGTATCCGTGGAGGACGATCTCGCGGTCCTTCTTCTGCAGCGCGATGCAGATGCGCTTGGTGACGAAGTAGGCGATGATCGGGCCGAGGATCAGCAGGGCTTGCAGGGTGTGGATGACGCCCTCCATCGTGACCCAGAAGTGCGTCGCGATGATGTCGGACGATGCCGCCGCCCACAGCACGGCGTAGAAGGTCACGCCGGCGGCGCCGATCGCGGTGCGCGTCGCGGCGTTGCGCGGACGCTGAGCGATGTGGTGCTCGCGCTTGTCGCCGGTGACCCACGCCTCGATGAAGGGGTAGATCATGACGAGCACGATGAACAGGCCCAGGATGGCGAGCGGGAGGATGATGTTCCACGAGAAGGTGTGGTCGAACAGCACCGTCTCCAGGTGCGGCGGCACGAGACGCAGGGCGCCGTCGGCGAAGCCGATGTACCAGTCGGGCTGCGTACCCGCCGACACCGGTGACGGGTCGTAGGGCCCGTAGTTCCAGATCGGGTTGATCGTGAACAGCGCGGCGATCGTGACGATCACACCGAAGACGATGAAGAAGAATCCACCCATCTTCGACGCGTACACCGGGAGGATCGGGTAGCCCACGACGTTGCTGTTCGTGCGGGCGGGCCCGGCGAACTGCGTGTGCTTGTTGACGATCATGAGCATGAGGTGCACGGCCAGCAGCGCCACGAGGATCGCGGGGAGCAAGAGGATGTGCAGCGTGTAGAGTCGTCCGACGATCGCCGTTCCCGGGAACTCTCCACCGAAGAGCAGGAACGAGATCCAGGTGCCCACCAGCGGGATGCCCTTGACCATGCCGTCGATGATGCGCAGACCGTTACCGGAGAGCAGATCGTCGGGGAGCGAGTAGCCGGTGAAGCCCTCTGCCATCGCGAGGATGAAGAGGATGAAGCCGATCACCCAGTTGAGCTCGCGGGGCTTGCGGAACGCGCCCGTGAAGAAGACGCGCAGCATGTGCACGCCGATACCGGCGATGAACGTCAGTGCAGCCCAGTGGTGGATCTGCCGGACGAGCAGACCGCCGCGCATGTCGAACGAGATGCGCAGCGTCGAGTCCATCGCGGCCGACATGGCGATTCCGCGCATCGGCTCGTAGGCGCCGTCGTAGTGCGTCTCGACCATCGAGGCCTGGAAGAAGAACGTCAGGAACGTTCCCGAGAGCAGCACGACGACGAAGCTCCACAGAGCGACCTCGCCGAGCATGAACGACCAGTGGTCGGGGAAGATCTTGCGTCCGAGCTCCTTGACGAGGCCGGAGATGCTCGTGCGCTCGTCGAGGTAGTTGGCTGCGGCGCCGACGAATCGGCCGCCCAGCGGCTTGCCGTCGCGCCCGGCCTCGGGCTTCGGCGTCTCGGTCACCGCCGGTTCGAGGGTGACGTTATCGGTGGGGTGAGATCCGGTACTCAATGACGCTCCCAGAAGCTCGGTCCGACGGGTTCGGTGAAGTCGCTACGAGCGACGAGGTAGCCCTCGTCGTCGACGGTGATGGGCAGCTGCGGCAGCGGACGCGCGGCGGGCCCGAAGATGACCTTCGCGCCGTCGGCCACGTCGAACTGCGACTGGTGGCAGGGGCAGAGAAGGTGGTGGGTCTGCTGCTCGTAGAGGGCCACGGGGCAGCCGACGTGCGTGCAGACCTTGGAGTACGCGACGATGCCGTCGTACGACCAGTCCTTCTTGTCGTCGGCCTCGGTGAGCTGCTCGGGGAGCATGCGCATGAGCAGCACGATCGCCTTGGCCTTCTCTTCGAGGTAGCCCTCGTCGTGACCGAGGTCGGCGAGCTCTTCGGGGATGACGTGGAAGGCGGAGCCGAGGGTGACGTCCGCGGCGCGGATGCGACGGCCCGACGGGTCGTGGGCGAGGTGCGAGCCCTCTTTCCACATGGTGTGGCTCAGGAGGGCCACCGGGTTGCCCGCGATGGGGTTCTCGGGGGAGTTCTCCGGTGCGAGGCCACGGAAGAGTGTGATGCCGGGGATCACCGAGGCGACCAGGGCGGCGAAGAGGGAGTTCCGGATGACCTCGCGGCGCCCGAAGCCCGACTCCTCGTTCGCGTCGACGAAGACGTTGATCGCGCCTTCACGCGTCGCATCGCGACCGCGCGTCGCGTGACGCGGCTCGATGTACTCCTTGTCGGACATGACGGCCTTCGACCAGTGGATCGCGCCGATGCCGATGGCCAGCAGGGCGAAGCCGATGCCGAGTCCGATGAAGAGGTTGTTGTTGCGGATGTCGATCATCTCGCCCGACTCGATCGGGAAGATCATGTAGGCGATGCTGGCCCAGAGGCTGGCGGCGACCGACAGGTAGAACAGCGTGTAGACCGTGCGGACCGCTCGGCGCATGGCCTTCGGGTCCTGGTCGGTGACGCGGTGACGGTGGGGCGGCAGCTCCGGACCCTGCACGGGGTCGGGCACCACGACAGCGAGCCCGGAGGCGGGCTTCCATGAAGCCCTCTCGTGCTCGAGCGCGTCTTCCTCGTGTGCCATGTTGCTCCTCGTGCGTGTGATGTGTCGTGCGGGCGTCGGTCGAAACTAGTTCGACTTCGCCGTGATCCAGACGGTGAGGGCGATCAGCGAACCGATGCCGAACACCCAGATGAACAGGCCCTCGGAGACGGGGCCGAGCGAACCCAGCGTGAAGCCGCCGACCGACGGGCTCTCCTGGTTGTACATCAGGTAGGAGATGATGTCGCGCTTGTCTTCGACGGTCAGGTTCAGGTTGTTGAAGACGGGCATGTTCTGCGGGCCGGTGACCATGGCGGCGTACATGTTGACCGGGGTCGTGGTGTGCAGGTTGGGGGCGTACTTGCCCTCGGTCAGCGCACCGCCGGCGCCGGCGACGTTGTGGCACATCGCGCAGTTGATGCGGAACAGCTCGGCACCGTTGGCGAGGTCGCCTTCGCCGTCGAGGGTCTCGTCGTCGGGGAACGTCGGGCCGGGCGACGTCGACTGGACGTACTTGCCGATCGCGTCGATCTGCTCCTCGGTGAACTGGACGGGCTTCTGGGGAGCCTGCGGAGCCTGCGCCTGCAGCGGCATGCGTCCGGTGGAGACCTGGAAGTGCACCGACAGCTCGCCGGCGCCGTAGAGCGACGGCCCGGCCTCGGACCCCTGCAGATCCATGCCGTGGCAGGTCGCGCAGTTCGCCTGGAAGAGCTTCTGGCCGTCTTCGACGGTCAGCGTGGACGTCGTCGTGGAGTTGTCGTCGGTCGCGGCCATCGCGGCGGATGCACCGGCGTAGATGCCGCCGGTGAGGAGCAGGCCGATGCCGATGAGTGCGGCCGCTGCCAGGGGGCTTCGGCGGCCGTTGGAGCGGCGCTTCTTCTCTCGTGCCATGTCGGGGTGCAGCTCCGCTCTATTTCAGGAAGTAGATGACAGCGAACAGGGCGATCCAGACCACGTCGACGAAGTGCCAGTAGTACGACACGACGATGGCGGTGGTCATCTCTTTGCGCCCGAAGTTCTTCACGGCGTACGCACGACCGATCACGAGGAGGAAGGCGATGAGGCCACCCGTGACGTGGAGGGCGTGGAAGCCGGTGGTCAGGTAGAAGGCCGACGCATATGCGTTGGCGGTGATGGGCATGCCCTCGGCGACGAGCTGGGCGTACTCCCACACCTGTCCGGAGACGAAGATCGCGCCGAGCGCGAAGGTGAGGAAGAACCACTCGACCATGCCCCAGCCGAGCATTCCGCGCTTCTTGGTGGAGTAGGGCTGGTACCGCTCGGCGGCGAACACGCCCATCTGGCAGGTCACCGACGACAGCACGAGGATGATCGTGTTGCCCAGCGCGTACGGAACGTTCAGCAGCGCGCTCTCCTGCTCCCACAGACCGGAGGAGGTGCTGCGCAGCGTGAAGTAGATGGCGAACAGGCCGGCGAAGAACATGACCTCGCTGCCGAGCCAGACGATGGTGCCCACGGCAACCGGGTCCGGCCGCTTCACGGAGCGCAGAGCCTGGGAGTATGTCGCTGGGGTCGTCACCTGACCATTATGGACGATTTCGGCGTCGTAGTTTCGCACCGGCGGCCCAACAAACTGCTTCGTCTAACTAAGCAATGCCTAAGAATCGTCCGCGAGTTCACTGGATGCCGGGCCCGACGCGGGTGCGAGAACCGCACGGTCATGCGGGCGGCCCTCACTAGGATCGAATCATGGCGGAGCGGTATTCCTGGCCCGAAATTCTCACGATGCTCCTCGACGGGCGCGACCTCAGCGTGTCGGAGTCGACATGGGCGATGCAGCAGGTGATGGCGGGCGACGCCACGGCCTCGCAGTTGGCGGGCTTCCTCGTGGCGCTGCGCGCGAAGGGCGAGACGGTCGATGAGATCGTCGGCTTCCGAGACGCGATCCTGGAGGCGGCGGTCGGGCTGCCGGTCAAGGCCGACGTGCTCGACATCGTGGGCACCGGAGGCGACCGCCACCGCACGGTCAACGTGTCGACGATGTCGGCGATCGTCGCCGCCGCGGCGGGTATCCCGGTCGTCAAGCACGGCAACCGCGCGGCCAGTTCGGCCTCCGGCTCGTCCGACGTGCTGAGCGAACTCGGCATCGACCTGACTCTCTCGCCGGAGGCGGTCGCCGAGACGCTCGAGCGCACCGGCCTCACGTTCGCGTTCGCGGCGGCGTTCCACCCCGGATTCCGCCACGCCGGTCCGACGCGTGCCGAACTCGGCATACCGACGGTCTTCAACTTCCTCGGCCCCCTCTGCAACCCGGCGCGAGCAGAGGCGAATGCGGTGGGCGTGGCGCACCTCGATCGCGTCCCGCTGATCACGGGTGTCTTCCGCACGCGCGGCGCGACCGCGCTCGTCTTCCGCGGCGACGACGGGCTCGACGAGCTGACGACCACCGGCCACAGCCGCCTGTGGGAGGTCAGCCGGGGTGACGTGCACGAGCATGATCTCGACCCTCGCGACCTGGGCATCCGCTTCGCCGACCTCGACGACCTGCGCGGGGGGTCGCCCGCCGACAACGCCGCGGTCGTCCGGCGCGTGCTCGCCGGCGACAGCGGTGCGGTGCGCGATATCGTCCTTCTCAATACGGCGGCGGGCATCGTCGCCTTCCGGCTCTTCGAGGACCCGACGCAGGCCCAGCGCCCGATCGTCGAGCGATTGGCGGAGGGGATGGCTGCTGCCGCTCAGGCCATCGACGACGGCAGGGCGGCGGCGAAGCTCGACGAGTGGGTCGAGACGACCCGGTCTCTCGCGACGGCGTCGTAGAGTCCGAACCGACGAGGGTGGGGAGATCGACGTGGATCCGCTCGACGCACTGAACGAGATCGCGTACCTGCTCGAACGGGAGCGCTCCTCGCGCTACAAGTCGAAGGCGTTCCGCACGGCGGCGGAGGCCATCGCCGATCTCGACGACGCGGCCCGGCGCGAGCCGGGTCTGCGCCGCCGCAAGGGCATCGGCGACTCCACCTTCGCCGTGATCACCCAGGCGCTCGACGGGCGCGTACCCGACTATCTGGCGGACCTGAGGGAGAAGACCGGCGTCGCGGCCGGCTCCGAACTGCGGGGGCTGCTCCGGGGCGACCTCCACAGCCACAGCGAGTGGTCGGACGGTCTGACGCCGATCGAGCTCATGGTCGACGCGGGACGCCGCCTCGGGCACGAGTACCTGGCCTTGACCGACCACTCCCCGCGCCTACGCGTCGCGAACGGTCTGTCGCCCGAGAGGCTCCGCGACCAGATGGGGATCGTCGAAGGATTCCGCGGCGACGGCTTCACTCTTCTCACCGGCATCGAGGTCGACATCCTCGACGACGGCGCGCTCGATCAGGAAGACGACCTGCTCGACGCCCTGGACGTGGTCGTCGCATCCGCCCATTCCCAACTGCGAATGGAGAGCGCGCCGATGACGCGTCGGTTGATCGGCGCTGTCTCGAACCCGAGGGTCGACGTGCTCGGTCACGTCACAGGTCGCCTCGTCGAGGGGGCGCGCGGAACGCGACCCCCCTCGACGTTCGACCCGCACGCCGTCTTCGCGGCGGCGGCGGAGCACGGTGTGGCGGTGGAGATCAACTCGCGTCCCGAGCGTCAGGATCCTCCCGACGAGCTGATCGCGATCGCCCTCGAGGCGGGCTGCCTGTTCTCGATCGACTCCGACGCGCACGCACCGGGCCAGCTCTCGCTCATCGACTACGGCGCCGCGCGTGCGGAGCGGGCGGGCGTGCCCGCCGATCGGGTCGTCACCACCTGGCCGCTCGACCGCCTGCGGGAGTGGCTCGACCGCCGGCGCTGATCGCCGACCTTTCAGCCGGGCTGGGCGTTGGTGCGCAGCACCTCGAGCCGCGCGCGATACTCGGTCTCGTCGATGTCGCCCTTCGCGAACCGCTCGGCGAGGGTGGCCTCCGCCTGTTGCGCCGGACTGCGCCGACCGCCGGGTCCATAGCCGTTGGCTGCGGCGGCGCGTCGCCAGCGACGGCCGAAGACGGCGAAGAGCACGCCGATCAGCACGATCCAGAACAGGGGGATCAGCAAGAACCACCAGCCGAAGCCGGGGCCGCCGCCCCACCCTCCGGGATGATGGGCGGACAGGTGAGTGGCCGCCGCGGCCACCAGGGGTACGGACATGGAGTTCCTCTCCGTCGGGCCGCGGATGATCGCGACCGGATGCGTCGAGTCCACTCCCATCGCCGTCGTCGCGAATCCGCACGGGGGAGGCACTTCGCGTGCATCCGGCGGAGTAGCGTCGGTCGGCCTCTACTGCCACCCGGGCGCGACGAGCCCGGACTCGTACGCCAGCACGACCAGCTGAGCACGGTCGCGTGAGTGCGACTTCTGCAGGATGCGCGAGACGTGCGTCTTCGCCGTCAACGGCGACAGGACGAGCCGTTCGGCGATCTCGTCGTTCGTGAGACCCTGGGCGACCAGCCGCAGCACCTCGCGCTCACGGTCGGTGAGCGCGGCCAGCAGCACGGGGTCGGGGCTCGCGCGCAGTCCGCCGGCGGCACGCTCGAGCAACCGCCGTGTCACGCCCGGCGAGAGCAGCGCGTCCCCGGCGACGGCGACCCGCACGGCGCGGATCAGGTCGGCGGGCTCGGTGTCTTTGACGAGGAAGCCGCTCGCGCCGGCCCGGATCGCCCGGCCCACGTACTCGTCGAGTTCGAAGGTCGTGACGATCACGACGCGCACGTGCTCGAGTGCGGGGTCGACCGCGATCTGCTCGGTCGTCCACAGCCCGTCCCCGTCCGGCATGCGGATGTCGATCAGCACGACGTCGACCGGCGTCGTGCGCAGCATCCGGAGGAGTTCTTCGCCGCCCGACGCCTCGACGACGACGTCGATGTCGGGCTCGGAGTCGAGCAGCGCTCGAAACCCCGCGCGGACGAGCTGGTGGTCGTCGGCGAGGGCGACGCGGATCATGGGGCGCCGCGCCAGGGGAGGCGGGCGGCGATCACGGTGCCGTGTCGCGAGTCGGAGGAGATCACGAGCGTGCCGCCGGCGAGCTCCGCCCGTTCGCGCATGCCGCGGATACCGCCTCCTGCGACGTGGTCGGGGACCATGCCGGTGCCGTCGTCGCCGACCGTGGCGACGAGATCGTCGGCGTCGCGAGCGAGCGTCACCGTCGCGGTGGTCGCTCCCGAGTGGCGCACGACGTTCGTGAGCGCTTCCTGAACGATGCGATAGGCCGTCGTCTGCACGACGCTCGGCGGGGTGTCTCCGCGCAGTTCGTCGTCGAGCCTGACCTCGAGTCCGAGCCCTGACCGGTCGCGGGCGAGCAGCGACAGATCGGCGAGCTGCGGCTGCGGCGTCAACGGCGCCGTCGTGGGATACCGCTCGTCGCCGCGGAGGAACGACAGCACGCCGCGCACCTCGTCGAGACCCGTGGCGCTGAGGGCGCGGATGCTCGTGAGCGCCTCGCGGGCGCGTTCGGGGTCGCGGTCGAAGAGGTGCAGCCCGACGCCGGACTGCACCGAGATCTGGCTCAGCGAGTGCGCAAGCACGTCGTGCAGTTCGCGGGCGATGCGCGTGCGTTCGTCCTGTTCGGCGGTGCGGCGGCGCTCGCTCAGCTGCGCGCGGCGCTCGTCGACGGCCGCACGGCGGGCGCGGATCCCCTCGCCGATGGCGAAGCACACGCCGAGCCCGACCGTCACGAGCGCGACGCGGAACGGGTGCCACGACGTGTCGGCGAGGAGGCTCGCGATCGCGATGGCGGCCACCCAGCCGACACCGACCGCGCCGAGGGCCCAGAAGCGGGCGCCGCGCACGACGGCGCCGATGATCGCGAAGGCGAGGGCGAACATCGGAGGCCCCGCATCGGGGCGGAGGAAGAGCCCGGCGACGGTCAGGGCGGTGACGGCGACGACCGTCGGTCCGGGGAACCGGCGGGCGCCCAGCAGGGCGAGGGCGGAAGCGGTCGCGAGTGCGATCGTCAACGCTGCTGTCGGGCCCCACGAGCGCGCGGCGACCGTGACCACGATCGTTCCGGGCACCTGCAGCACGAAAGCGATGACGACGGGGACGTACAGGGTGACCCCGGGCGGCGGGCGGAAGCGGGGTGCGCCGTCGTCCCAGGTGGTGCTCGGCATGCGCTCGATGCTACGCCGCGCCGGCAGGCCGGGCGTCGGCCTCACGGACCGGGGCGGTGTACTCCCGGGGGAGTAGTCGGATGCTGCGCGCAAGCTCGTCAGCGGGCGAGCGCGGCGATCGCCCGACCGATCGGGCCGGTGAGGTTCCACCGCTCGGCGAGTGCGTCCGCGGCATCCTGCTTTTCGGCATCGAGCGGCACGATGGCCGTCGGGACCTCGGTGAGCGGCAGGTCGCGCACGACCTCGACCACCGTCGGTGCGACGGCGATGTAGTCGAGCGCGGCCAGGATCTTCGCCTGCTGCCCGGCGGGCATGCCTCCGCCGGCACGTGCCGCCGCGACGATGCCGTCGAGGTCGCCGTGCGCGGCCAGGAGCGAGGCGGCCGACTTGTCGCCGATGCCCTTCACGCCGGGAAGCCCGTCGGAGGAGTCGCCCCTCATCGAGGCGAAGTCGGCGTACTGCCGGGCGTGCACCCCGTACTTGGCGAACACGACGTCGTCGGTGACGACCTCGAGGTTGCTCATGCCGCGAGCGGTGTAGACGACACGGACGTCGCGGTCGTCGTCGACGAGCTGGAACAGGTCTCGGTCTCCCGTGACGATGTCGACGGGGACGTCGGCGGTCGTAGCCAGCGTGCCGATGACGTCGTCGGCTTCGTGCTCGGCCGCACCCACGATCGCGATGCCGAGGGCATCGAGGGTCTCGCGGATGATCGGCACCTGCAGCTCGAGCGGGTCGGGCACGACCTCGACATCGGGCGCGTCCTCGACCGGCTCGGCGACACGGTGGGTCTTGTAGCTCGGGATCAGGTCGACCCGCCACTGCGGGCGCCAGTCGTCGTCCCAGCAGGCGACGATGCGGGTCGGTTCGTATGTCGTGACGAGCTTCGCGATGATGTCGAGGAACCCGCGCACCGCGTTGACCGAGGTGCCGTCGGGCGCCTTGACGGTGTCGGGCACGCCGTAGAACGCACGGAAGTACAGCGAAGCCGAGTCGAGCAGGAGCAACTTCTCTGGTCGGGAGGACATATCGTCAGCGTAGCCACGGGGGGTCGTGAGCGAGTGGCGCCGCTCGGCGTCGTACTTCGGCAGGGTCTGGGCGCAGGAGATGGCGCCGGCGTAGGACGATTCGCGGCGATTCGTCCTACGCCTGCGCCATGTCCTACGCCGGAGACGGACGCAGCGATCCGCTCCGACTTGCGGATGCGACGGCGGACCGGTCAGCAGCCGGGGCCGGACGGGTTCTCGAAGCAGGTCTTGTCGACCAGTGCGGTGCGCGCCTCGAAGATCTCGACGCTCTGCCCGCCGCCGGTCGCGGTGACGACCCCGATCACCGGTCGCCAGCCGGTGCCGAAGTCGACGGCGGCGACGTACTCGACGGATACGGACGCGGCGTAGACGCCGCGCGAACCGTAGGCGTGGCTGGTCGGAGTGGCCGTGAACTGCGGTTGCCTCAGGGCGGTCCATGCGGCGCCGCCCGACGTGAATCGTGCCGACGAGCCGTCGCCGTAGGAGAAGACGTAGGCGGCTGGGCTGAAGCGCACGGTGACGGGCCTGTCGAAGAGCGTGCCGGCGAGGGTCTGCGTCGACGCGGAGGCGACGAAGTTGGTCGGCATGCCGACGATGCCGACACCGCCCGGCTCAGCCTCGAACGTCGGCCTGGCCGGCGCGAACGAGGCCAGATCGGAAGCGGTCACGTCGGGCAGCGACACCACACCGAATCCGCCGCCCCGGCACAAGACGTCGGCCGGTCCGCAGTTCTCCGGTGCCGGCGCTTGCGAACCGGGATCGGGGGAGACGCCGGTGCTCGGAGGCGCAGTGCCGTCGGTGGAGGCGTTCGAGCCGCCGGAGCCGACCGTGCCCCCGACGGTGACCTGTGAGCCGTCGGTCGAGGCAGAGCATGATCCTTGCCATCCTGACCAGTCGCACCGTGAGCTCGTCGCGCTTGAAACTCCGGCTGGTCCGATCGAAAGACCGGCGATGAGCAGCGCCGCAGCGATGACAGATCCGGTCAGCTCGCGCATTCCGGTCCCGAGTCTCTACCCGCGAATTGCTCAATCAGCCATTTGTGCGAGTCGTCTGCGCGCGTCACCGTGACCGCCATCGTTTGCGTGTCTGGCCTATCGGGGCTTACAACCGATAGTCCGGTCGAGTCGGTTAGCGCGACCTCGGAGACATCCAGACATACCGCCAGGACCACATTCTCAGTGTCACTCGAAGAGGGAAGCGGCTCGGCCACCGTGATTTGGCTCGATCCCGTCACAACCCAACCGTTTGCATGTCGCTCTGAGAGGGTCTGGCGTGCGCTGGCGTTCGCCTCGCCGGTGGTGAGGGCGAAGACGGGCTCGAAGGTCTCGGGGTCGCTCAGATCCACCTGGTTGAGCGCGTCGACGTAGGCACGATAGGTCTGCTCCGCGGCGGCGAAGGCCTCTTCTTCGGTGGCGAACGCCGGCGCGGTCTCTTGCGGTTCGGGGGTGACGGAGCATCCGCCCATCAGAAGAACCATCATGACGAGGGCGGCGGAGGAGACGTGGCGAGCGTTCACCCGATCAGGGTACGAGGTGGGCGCAGACCTCGCCCGGGTTCTCCACAGCGACGCTGTAACAAGCGGTTCACACGGATGGGCGAGGATGTGGGCATGACACTTGCGACCGGCTTCTCCGTCTCCCTTCCCGAATGGCTGCGCGGCGAGCTCGACCAGCTCCCCGACGCGCTCGAGACGGCGGAGGAGCGGATGGACCTCGTGAACGCGCTCGCCGACCGCAACTGGCGCGAGGGCAACGGCGGACCGTTCGCGGCGATCGTCGTGGAGGCCGCCACCGGTCGACTCGTGTCGGCGGGCGTCAACGTCGTGCTCAGCTCGGGCCTCAGCTCGCAGCACGCGGAGGTCACCGCCCTCGGGCTCGCCCAGACCGCCCTCGGCCGGTGGGACCTGGGTGCCGACGGCGCCGACCTCGAGCTCGTCGTCAACTGGCGTCCGTGCGTCATGTGCTACGGCTCGACCATGTGGAGCGGCGTGCGTTCGCTCGTGATCGCGGGCGACGGTCCGGAGCTCGAGGAGCTGAGCGGGTTCGACGAGGGACCGATGGTCTCCGACTGGGCGGAGCAGTTCGAGGCGCGCGGGATCCGCGTGCGGGTCGGGGTGCGCAACGCCGAGGCGATCGAGGTCTTCCGGGCCTACGGCGCGTCGGACGCCACCGTCTACAACGCTCGCGGCGCCGTCGACTGACGAGCGGCGCCGACGGCCAGCGCGCCGCGCGTCAGAGCGTGGCCGCTCCCCAGAACACGGTCTGCCCAGAGTCGAGGTCGAGGACGTAGTAGCCGGAGGCGACGGCATCGGGTGCGAGGTCGAAGACCTCGTAGAACGTGACCGTCTCGCCCGGCTCGATCACCTCGACGTCCCATGCGCTGGGATAGGACTCGATGTCGGAGAGGAACGTCAGTTCCGCCTCGCCACCGTCGGCGGTGAGGAAGCGGGTGTACGGCAGGTAGGCGTAGTCGACGGTCAGGTCGATCGTCTCGTCCGTCACGTTCGTCAGTTGCACGGGAACGCCGACGTAAGCGCCGAACGCGGGCTCGATATCGCCGGTCGCCGCAGCGGCCGCCGTCAGATCCTCGAAGGGGAGGACGGTCAGCTGCCACACGTCCTCCGACACGTTGTCGTCGGTGATCGTGATGGTCGAGCCCGGCACGAGCGGGGCGGAGACGGTGTTGCCGTCGGCGCCGAAGTCGGGGGTGCCGAGCATCGGATAGGAGTAGTACTCGTCGTCAGGCGCGGGGGAGGATTCCGACCCCGAACTCGATCCCGGGGAGAGGGCCGAACCGAAGACGCCGAAGGCGAACAGGATCACGGCCCAGACGATCGACAGCAGGAAACCCGCACCCGTGATGATGAGCGCGGCGATCGACATCCCCTTGCCGGGGGTCTTCTTCACCAGGGCGATGATGGCGAGGACGATCGCCGTCGCGAAGAGAGCCCAGGCGAGCACCGACCCGAAGAACGGGATGAAGGAGATCAGCGCGCCGAGAATCGATGCGACGAGCGCGAGCACCGCGAGCACCGACGAGCCGCCCTGCGGTGGACCGGGATTCCACGGTGCGCCGGGGGCGGGTCCCCCCGTCGGCGGACCCCACGTGGGCGGGGCGCCCGGGTAGTCCTGGCGCGGTGCGCCGTAGGCTCCGGGAGCGCCGGATGCAGCCTGCGCAGCGTAGGGCGGGAGGGGAGCGGCGTACGGCGACGGAGCAGCCTGCGGCGGTGGGGGCGGCGGCGCGGACTGCGGTCCTGCGGCGTACGGCGGCACGGGAGGCGACGCGGCGGTTCGCTCGTTCTCGTTCGGGCGGGTGCCGTCGGTCATGGCTGCTCCTGTTCGGTGGTCCGCCCATGCTACGGAAGATCGTCGACACCTCGGACGCCCTTGCGGGCGCGGCGGTACAGTGACGAGCGTGTCTTTCGGAGCCGCGTCCTCGCGAGGGGGATTCCCCCGGTTCGCGGCGGGCGACCCGTGCCCGTGCGGAGCCGGGCGGTACGACGGATGCTGCGGACCGATCCTCGCCGGTGAACCCGCGCCCACCGCGGAGAGGCTTATGCGCTCGCGATACACGGCGTTCGTCGTCGGTGACGCGGAGCATCTGCGGCGCACGTGGCATCCGCGCACCCGCCCGGCCGACGTCGACCCGGACCCCGCCACGGTATGGATCGGCCTCGAGGTGCTCGTCACCGAGGACGGCGGACCGGCCGACCTCGAGGGGGCGGTGGAGTTCTGCGCCCACTGGAGCGAAGCGGGAGCTCGCGGCGGCCTGCACGAGCGCAGCCGCTTCGCGCGCCGAGGCGGGCGATGGGTGTACGTCGACGGCGAGATCCTCTGACCAGACCCGCGCCGCGCGGAATACCGGCGCACGACGCATGGTTCTGGAGGCCGTGAGCACCACCACGCGCCGGGTCGACGTCGTCGTCATCGGCGCGGGTCAGGCGGGGCTCTCCACGGCCTACCACCTGCGTCGCCGCGGCTTCATCCCCGATGACGAGGCGCACGCATCCGATCGATCGTTCGTGGTGCTCGATGCCAACTCCGCCCCCGGCGGCGCGTGGCAGCATCGGTGGGCCTCGTTGCGCATGGCGACGGTGAACGGCATCCACGAGCTGCCGGGCTTCGATGTGCCGGCCGCCGACCCGACGGCGCGGGCGCGCGACGTGCTGCCCGCGTACTTCGCGGACTACGAGCGCGAGTTCGACCTCCGGGTGCGTCGGCCGGTCGCCGTGAAGGCGGTGCGTCGCGAGGCCGATGGGCTGCGCGTCGAGACCGACGCCGGCGAATGGGACGCGCGGTTCGTGGTCTCGGCCACAGGGACATGGACGCGTCCGTTCTGGCCGCGTTACCCCGGTCAGGAGCGGTTCCGCGGACGCCAGCTTCACACGGCCGACTACGTCTCGGCCGAGGAGCTCGCGGGTCGCCGGGTGCTGGTGGTCGGGGCAGGGGTGTCGGGTGTGCAGCTGCTGGAGGAGATCTCGCACGTCGCCACCGTCTTCTGGATGACGCGCCGCGAGCCCGACTGGATCGAGTCCGACTTCGATGTGCCCGCCCGGCTCGCTGCCATCGCCGGTGTCGAAGACCGCGTGCGCCGTGGCTTGCCGCCCGGCAGCGTCATCTCCGTCACCGGTATGCACTGGACGCCGTGGGCGCGCGCGGCGCGCGAGCGGGGCGTGCTCGAGCGGCTGCCGATGATGACCGGTATCGAGGAGGACGGCGTGCGCATGCCCGACGGGTCGCTCCTCGCGGTCGACGTGATCCTGTGGGCGACGGGGTTCCGTCCTGCCCTGGAGCACCTGGCGCCGCTGAGGCTCCGCACCCCGGAGGGCGGCTTCCGGGTGGACGACTCCAGATCGCTCGACGAGCCGCGCCTGTTCTTCGTCGGATACGGCCCCTCGGCGTCGACGGTCGGTGCCAACCGGGCCGGGCGCTCGGTCGCCGCCCGGATCACGAACGAGCTCGCGGGCGACTCTCCGGCGTCAAGCCCCGCCGGGCAGGTCGGGATCGGCGCGTAGCGTGGGAACCCGACGGAAGGAGTGCGCATGATCCCCGACGACCTGCGCGATCTGCTCGACGAACCGAATTACGGCGCACTGGGCACGGTACGACCCGACGGCTCGGTCCAGGTGAACCCGATGTGGTTCGAATACGACGGTGAGCACCTGCTGTTCACCCACACGACCAAGCGACAGAAGTTCCGCAACCTCGAGGCGAACCCGTCGATGAGCCTGATGGTCTTCGACCCCGAGAATCCCTACCGCTACATCGAGGTGCGCGGGCGTCTCGTCGAGGCGACACCCGACCCCGAGGGCGCGTTCTACGTGCGGCTCGGTCAGCGCTACGGCAACGCCGACCAGCAGCCGCCGCCCGACAGTGCCGACCGGGTCGTCCTCAGCATGTCCATCGAACACATCGGAAGGCACTGATTCATGAAGGTTCTCGTTCTCGGCGGTCACGGCAAGGTCGCCCTCCTGCTCGCACCGCTTCTTGCCGCACGCGGCGATGACGTCACATCGGTCATCCGCAACCCCGAGCACACGGGCGACGTGACCGCCGCCGGTGCCACGCCGCTCGTTCTCGACGTGGAGTCTGCCGACGAGGCCGCCCTGAGAGACGCCGTCGCCGGATACGACGCCGTGGTCTGGTCGGCGGGCGCCGGAGGCGGGAGCGCCGAGCGCACCTACGCGGTCGACCGCGATGCCGCGATCCGCACGATGGATGCTGCCGCCGCAGCCGGTGTGCGCCGGTTCGTGATGGTGTCGTGGATCGGCTCGACACCCGACCACGGCATCTCGCCCGACGACTCGTTCTTCGCCTACGCCGACGCGAAGCTCGCCGCGGACGACCACCTGCGCGCGACAGCGCTGGATTGGACGATCCTCGGTCCCGGCACCCTGACGCTCGGCGAACCGACCGGCGAGATCACGCTCGACCCCGAGGGCAAGGGCGAGGTGTCGCGCGCCGACGTCGCGGCCGTGATCGCGGCGTCGCTCGAGGACGACCGCACCGTGGGCCGTTTTATCCGCTTCGGGGGCGGGGATACGCCGATCGCCGAGGCGCTCGCCGCCTGAGAGCCGGCTAGTGCAGACCCGGGGCGGTCGCAAGGCCGGGACTGCGTGGCCGGTCGGCCCGTAACGTGTGGAGCATGAGCACCCAGATCGAAAAAGCCCAGAGCTTCGCGCAGCTGCACACCGCCCCCGAGATCCTCCGCGTCGTCAACGTGTGGGACGTCGTCTCGACGAAGGCGATCGCCGCCCTCCCCGAGACCAAGGCCATCGCCACGGCAGGACACTCCATCGCCGCCACCTTCGGCTACGAGGACGGCGAGAACATCCCGCTCGACGTGATGCTCGACATGGTGCGCCGCATCGCCGAGGCGGTCGATCTGCCCGTCACCGCCGACCTCGACGCGGGCTACGGCGACGCGGGGGAGACCGTACGGAAGGCCATCGGCGCCGGAGCGGTCGGTGCGAACATCGAAGACCGTCTGAAGCCGCTCGCCGAGTCGGTGGCCGTGGTCGAGGCTGCTATTGCGGCCGGGGAGGCGGAGGGTGTGCCGTTCGTGCTCAACGCTCGCACCGACGCGTTCATGCGCGGCGGCGACCGCCCCGCCTCCGAATCCATCGCCGACGCCATCGAGCGCGGCCGGGCGTTCCTCGAGGCCGGTGCGACCTCGGTCTTCGTGCCCGGTCTCCTCGACGCCGACACCACCCGGCAGCTCGTCGAGGGCATCGGTGACCGTCGCGTGAGTGTCATCGGCATCCCCGGGGCCCTGACCGCCGCGGAGTACGAAGCGCTCGGTGTGGCGCGCATCTCCTACGGACCCACGACGCAGCGCGTCGCTCTCACCGCTTTCCAGGACGTCGCGAAAGACCTCTACGCGAACGGCGTCATCCCCTCCAGCATCCGCGCCCTGAACTGACCCCGTCTACTCGAAGGGCTCCTCGTCGACACCGCGCACGGCGAGGAGCTCTTCGGCGGCGAGGGTCAGGTCGATGACCTCGCGGAGGAGGCCGCCCATGCTCGTCGCACCGAGCAGCGCGAGCTGGTCGATCGGCCCGAGCGGCGCGATCGCGGCGATCTGCCACGCCCGTGCGAGGGGCTCCTCGGCGAGCTCGATGTTCGGTTCCCATCGGGTGTCGCCGTACTCGCCGGCGCGCGCGAGCACGCGCCGAACGATTCTCTCGGCCTCCGACGAGAGGGGTGTAAGAGCGTCGTTCCACTCCAGATCGGCCAGCATCCGCACCCGTGCGCGCGGGTAGGGCGCATCGTCGAGCCACTCCTCCACCTCGAAGCGCGCCCCTCCGCGCGCGAGCACCGAGATGACGCCCTCCTGGGGCAGCACCCGCTCGAGTCGAGCGACGGCGCCCCGTGCGAACCGCTTCTCTCCGCCCCCGACCTCGTGCCCTCGTTCGATCAGCACCACGCCGAACTCCGCGGGCTGTTCGTCCAGCAGCATCCCGAGCATCTTGAGGTATCGCTCCTCGAAGATGCGGGCGGCGAGCGGCGTGTGGGGGAAGAGCACCATGCCCAGGGGGAACATCGCGAGCGTGCGGTCGGTCATGTGTTCGCCGTCTCTCCGAGAGCTTCGTGGATGCGGTGCAGGTCGACCAGCAGCGAGCCGACGAGCACCCAGTGGCCCTCCGACGGTTTGCCGATGTCGAGCGGTCGCGTGAGCGCGGGAGGTTCGAGCGGCGCGGATGCTGCGCCGTCGCTCGCGCGCGACGCCGAGGCCGCGTCGGGGGCCCGGTGCCGCAGCACCGCGAGATGCACGTCGTGCGAGGCGCGGCGCAGCTGCTCGGCGATCGCCCGTACCGACGGCTCGTCGACGATCGACGGGTCGTAGCGGTCGTAGGCGGCCCTGGTCATGCCGATCACCTGGGTGAGGATCGGGGTGAAGACGTCGAGCAACCGCTCGAGACGGGCGAGATCGTCGCGGTGACGGCGGCCGCGCGGATTGAGGGCGAGCGAGTCCCGTGCGTCGGACAGGGCCGTTTCCGCCGCGTCGCGCATGGGGCGCATCAGGCGCGCCTCGAGCAGGAGCTCCTCGAGGGAGGCGGGCGTCTGGGGAGTCGCGAGCGCATCGGCGAGGCGATCCAGGGCGGCCGACAGCTCGTCGCCGAGCGCCTCGATCCGCTGCCGGGCCGGGGCGACGGCGACCGGCGGCACGAGTGCCACGTTCACGATGAGGCCGACGAGCGCGCCGATGAGCGTCTCGATCACGCGATCGACGGCGTAGAGCGGCGTCGCGGTGCCGAGCGCGAGCACGAGGATCGCGCTGATCGCGACCTGATTCGCGGCCCCCGGGGTCAGCTTCAGCGCCCAGGCGGCGAGGAGCGCCACCGCCGCCGCGATGAGGATCACCCAGGTCGACGAGCCGAGCGCGATCCCGAGCGCGGAGGCGACGATCACCCCGGCGATGACCCCCACGCTGCGTTCGACCGCGCGCGTCAGCGACTGGTTCAAGCTGGGCTGCACGACGAGCAGCGCAGCGATCGCCGCGAACACCGGGAGCGGCCCGGGCACGAGCCACCCGGCGAGCAGCCACGCGGCGATCGTCGCGATCGCCGACTTCGAGACCTGGAGGAACGGGGTCCGGCGCGCGGAGCGGAAGGAGGCGGTCACACGCATGCTTCGAGAGTAGGCCCGCAGCATCCGCCCGCGGCTGTCACGTGCCGCGGTCAGGCGTCCTTGAGTCGGCGCAGAGCCGAACCCTTGTGCGCCGCGCGGTTGCCGCTCTTCTCCGACTCGACGACGAAGGCGGGTTCGTCCGACGAGGCGGTGAAGTGCTGCCCGGCGAGGGTGAAGTCGCTCGTCTTCTTCTCGACGATGCTGCCGCGGGTTCGACCCTGCGGGGTGTTCCAACTGACCCGGTCACCGGTCGAGAAATCCGTTGCCATGATCGGCTCCCTTGTTCGTATGAACCGATCGTGCCCGGACGACGGGCGCTCTTTCGCGGGATTGACAGTCAGGAGCGGACGAGGTGGAAGACGGCGATGAGCCGGTCGGTGCGCTTCTCATAGTCGGCGAAGCCGGGAGACGCCGCGAGAAAGCGCTGCCAGCCGGCATCGCGCTCGGCGCCGCGCAGTTCGACGGCTTTCGCGGCCACGGTGCCCTCGCCGGTCTCGACCTCGATGGACGGGTTCGCGCGGAGGTTGTGGGCCCACGCGGGCTCTTCGGGCGCACCGCCTTTCGACGCGGCGACGAGCCACCCCTCGTCGGTGGGGATGCCCATGAGCGGGCTGATGCGCGGGGCGCCCGACTTCGCGCCGGTCGTGTGCAGCAGGACGAGACGATCACCGAACCCGGCGGTGGCGACATGGCCGCCGTTGGCGCGGAACTCTTCGATGATCCGGGTGTTGAAATCGGTCACGACCTCACCCTACCCACGTCTGTCCGGGCGTAGCCTGGAGCGCCCATGACCATTGATCACGCCGCCGTCCTCAGCACGCTCCTGCGTGAGGCCGAACAGCGTCTCGCCCACCTCGACGACGACGAGCGCAGTCTTCTCCGCGACCGGGCCGACGCGACGGCGGACGACGAGCACGACCCCGAGGGATCGACGCTGTCGGGGGAGTGGAGTCGCGTGGACGCGCTGCGGCGCGGCGCCGAGCAGGACCGGGCGGATGCGGCGACGGCTCTCGCCCGCGTCGCCGACGGCACGTACGGTACGTGCGTCGTGTGCGGCGGCCCGATCGCCCCGGGGCGGCTGGAGGCGCGTCCGACGGCAGCCACCTGCATCGGCTGCGCCCGCTGAGGCTCCGGTTGTGCAGCATCCGTCACGGGCGTAGGACACGGCGCGGGCGTAGGACGCATCCGCGCTCATCGTCCTACGTCGACGCCATCTCCGACGTCCACGACCCTCGCGGGAACGACGCTTAGGCTCGGGGCGTGGAAACTCTGCTCGTCGTCCTGCTGTTCGTCAACGCCGCCTTCAACGTGATCGTCTGGCCGCGGTTCTACATGCGCGTCGCCAAAGACACCCGTGCGCGCGATGCCGCGGGCAAGCCGACCACCTTCCTCATCGTGCACGCGGTGCTCATCGCGCTGGCTCTCGTCATCGCGCTCGCGTCGGTGATCGCCGGCATCGCCGCGCTCACCACCTGACCCCTCTCAGACCGACATCCGTTGCGTGCCGAGCACACGGAGCAGCGCGAGCTTCTCCGCGTCCTCCGTGCCGGGGCGGGCGGTGAACACCAGCAGACGTTGATTCGTGTCGGTGTCCAGCAGCGTCTGACACTCGAGCGTCACTTCGCCGACGCCGTCGTGGGCGAACCGCTTGGAACGCGGATGCTTGTCCGCGACGTCATGGGCGGCCCACACGGTCGCGAACTCCGGACTGACGCGCAGCAGGTCTGCAACGATCGCTCCGGCCGCGGAGTCGCGCCCGAGGCGGGCGTAGGCCGTGCGCAGCTCCGCGGTGAAGATGCGGCCCCGCATCTCGTGGTCGTCGGCGGGGTAGATCCGACGCGACTCCGGTTCCGTGAACCAGCGGTGCACGGTGGAGCGCGACATCCCTTCTCTGCCGGTCAGCTCGCCGAGGAGGGCTCGGGCCGGTTCGGTCTGGAGCAGCACCTCGCCGAGCTCGGTGATCACCTGCGCCGGGGTGTCGTGGAGGCGGTCGACGATGCGGAGGAGACCGGGGGAGATGTGGTCGCTCGCACCGACCCTGTCGGGCGCCGGGTGTCCGGCGAGGCGGAAGAGATGATCGCGCTCGTCGAGGTCGAGGTGCAGCGCGCGAGCGATGGCGGCCAGCATCTGCACGGACGGCTGCGGACCCCGTTGCTGCTCGAGGCGGTTCAGATAATCCGTCGACATGCCCGCGAGCTGCGCCACCTCCTCGCGGCGAAGGCCCGGGGTGCGCCGCCGGGGTCCTCGCGAGAGACCGACGTCCTCGGGTTGCAACGCCTCGCGCCGGGTGCGGAGGAACTCGGCGAGCTGCGGGCGGTCCATGGGTCCATTCTGCGGGCGCGCGCGGGTCGCAACCAGGGAGTGCCGATCCTCCGATGAGCGCGCCCTGGCTGCCGTGAACGGGGTCGCCGAGAGTGGATCCCATGACGAATCCACGCATCATCCTCATCACCGGCGGCTCTCGTGGTCTCGGCCGCGCGTCCGCTCTCGCGCTCGCCGACGGCGGCGACGATCTCGTCGTCACCTATCGGAGCGAGCCCGCCGCCGCCGCATCCGTCGTCGCCGAGATCGAGGCCCGCGGACGACGCGCTGTGTCGATGCGGCTGGACACGACCGCCCCGGAGACCTTCCCGGCCTTCGCGCGCGATCTGAGTGAGGCACTGCGCGCGACGTGGGGGCGCGAAGACCTCGACGCCCTGGTCAACAACGCGGGCTACGCCGGAGACACTCCCTTCGGGGCGATCGAACGCGCCGAGATCGACAGGCTCGTCGCCGTGCACTTCACCGGTGTGGTGCTCCTCACGCAGGAGATCGCCCCGATGATCGCGGACGGCGGGCGCATCCTGAACGTCTCGACGGGGCTCACCCGCTTCGCCGTCGCCTCGGGGCAATCGGTGTACGCCTCGATGAAGGCCGCGATCGAGACGTGGACGATGTACCTGGCGAAGGACCTCGGTGCGCGCCGGATCGCCGTGAACGTCCTCGCCCCCGGCGCGACGGCGACGGACTTCGCCGGCGGCGGCATCCGCGACAGTGCGGACTACCGGGCCATGATCCTCCCCACCGTCGCCATGGGAAGGATCGGCGAACCGGATGACGTCGGGGCGGCGGTGGCCGGCATCCTCGATCCGCGCCTGGGCTGGGTCACCGCGCAGCGGATCGAGGCCTCCGGGGGTCAGCGGCTCTGATCGGACGCGAAAGGACCGCCGTCCCGAGGGTCGGCGGTCCTTTCGCGAGCAGGGAGATCAGTCGTCTGAGACGGTGACCGTGACGTCGATGTTGCCGCGGGTCGCGTTCGAGTAGGGGCAGACCTGGTGGGCGGCGTCGGCGAGCGCCTGCGCCTCGTCGTGCGGGAGGTTCGGGATGACGACCTCGAGCTCGACCGACAGCTGGAAGCCGCCCTCGCCGTTCGGGCCGATGTGCACGCGCGAACCGACGCTGGTGTCTTCGAGCTTGACCTTCTGGCCAATGGCGACCGCCTGGAGCGCGCCGTGGAAGCAGGCCGCGTAGCCGGCGGCGAACAGGGCCTCGGGGTTGAGGCCGCCGCCGGGGCCACCCATCTCCTTGGGGATGCGCAAGTCGGTGTCGAGCAGCCCGTCCTTCGTGGCGACGTGGCCGCCGCGTCCTTCGCCGGTCGCGAGTGCTTCTGCGGTGTAGATGACGTCCATGAGGATGTCCTTTCGGTTCAGGAGGCGGATGCCTCGGAGGAGGCCTGCACGCTGCGCGTGAGGGTGTGCAGCGAGTCGAGCAGTTCGCGGGCGGCGTCGATCTCGATGCCCATGCAGGTCGCGATCTGCGCCGAGACCCCGTTCATGCGTTCGCGCAGATCGAGCCCGAGCTCGGTGAGGGAGACCTCGACGACGCGCTCGTCATCGGAGCGGCGCGTGCGGCTCACGATGCCGGAACGCTCGAGTCGTCGAAGGAGGGGCGACAGCGTGCCGGAGTCGAGGTCGAGCGTGTGGCCGAGCTCGCCGACCGTGCGCGGGCCGTCGGTCCACAGGGTCACCAGCACGAGGTACTGCGGGTAGGTGAGGCCCCACGGCTCGAGCACGCGGCGGTACGCCTGGGTGGTGGCGCGGCTCGCCGAGTACAGGGCGAAGCACACCATGTGGTCGACTGCGGGCATGAATGAAGCATTGCACGCAATTGAATTGTGCGCAACCGAACATTTCGCCTCACGCGAGGTCGCGCAGTCGCGCGGCGATCCCTTCCCCCTCGCCGTCGCGGCGTTCGTAGGTGACCGCGATGATCAACAGCACCGCACCGACGACCGACAGCGTGATCCACCACGGCATCGATTCGATGCCGCGCCCGATCTGCACCATGAACGCGAGCACGTTCTCGACAGGGAGCACCACGATGCCGATGACGAACGGTGCGGCCACGCGTGCGCCCGCACCGACCAGGATGGCCGCCAGCGCCACCACGATCACGAGGATCGCGCGCCACGTGAGCGGGTCGGTGTACGTCGCAGCGATGGAGGCGCTGAGCATGACGAGCAGCCCCGGTGCGAGGAGCGCCCACGACCCGCGCCAACCGCGCGGCCAGTCGGAGAGTCGGGGACGCGCGGCCGCATCGCCGCCCGCGGCGCTCCCGGCCAGGGCGGTTGCGCCCGCGACGAGGAGGAACGCCCCGAGAGGAAGCGAGAACCACTCCACCCGTAGATCGCGCGGACTCCAGGCGACCACTGCCGTGGCGAAGGCGATCACGAAGAGGAACCACACCGGCGGCAGGCCCGTAGCCCTCGAGCGGTCACGAACGGCGACGACGAGCATGATGGCCAGGGCCGCCACCATCAGCGCCCACATCGTCCAGATCGTGAACCAGTCGCGATGGATCGCGGGCCACGCCGCGGCGGCGATGTACAGCACCGCCGGGGCGAGCAGCCATCGCGATGACGCCAGCGGCGAGCCGGCCGCGCCGCCGCGACGCAGCGCACGACCGGCGAGAGCGGCCGGAATCGCTCCGGCCGCGCCGAGAGCAAGGAAGAGGAGGACGTCAGGCGTCGCCGAGAGAGGAGCCGTGTCCAGGGCGAAGCCCCATCGAACGGCCTGCACCGCCCCGGCGGCCCCGGCGGCGACGGCGACGGCGAAGGTCGGCACGCGCAGTCCCCGCAGCCGCTCGGCGATCCGCGAATCGCCGCGGCCCAGCAGCATCCCGATGCCCGCGAGCGCCCACGCCGCGACGACGAGTCCGTACGTCCGCCCGGCGACCGGACCGCCGGAACCGCTGATCGCCAGCAGGACGGCGACCGGGACGACGGCGAGAACGAGTCCGGCGCAGTAGATAGCGCGCCCCTTGCCGCCGCGCGCGGTGAGGACCAGTCCGATGATGGCTGCGCCGAGGGTCGGAGGGAGGACGTACGGTTCGAACGCGTCGACGCCGGACAGAGCCCACGCGCACCAGAGCGCGCCGGTGAGGGCGGCGCCCGCGAGCCACCAGCCGTATCGGCGACGGCCCCACAGGGCGGCGGCGCCCGCGCCGACGCCGAGGATCGTCAGCACGACCAGCGTCGTCCCGAGGCCCGCCGACTCGCGGGCGAGCGATAGTGCTACGGCGATGGCCGCCGTCAGCAGAGTGGATGCTTCGATTCCGCGCTCGGCGGCAGCGGCTCCGGTTTCGCCCACGCGACCGACGAGAGCATCGCGGATGGTGGGCAGCGAGGGCAGGACGAGGGCGACGAGCGCCGCGATCACCGGCAGGACGACGGGCGATCCGCTGACCTCGAGGAACTGGGCACCGAGGCACACCGCGACCACCGCGAGCGCGGGCACGAGGACGGCGCCCGCGAGGGTGCGCAGCGCCGCGCCCAGGCCCGGTCGCCGGGTGTGCACGAGGGTCAGGGCGAGGGCGAAGATCACGGCGGTCGACAGCGCGGTCCATCCGCTCCGTTCGAACACCACCTGGGCGACGCCGATCGCGAACGGCACCGCGGTGACGACGAGGACGGCCCACCAGGCGCGGGGGCGCACGGCGGGGACGAAGGTCGCCACGATCGCTGCGATGCCCCCGACCGCGGTGGTCAGGCACAGCAGGGCGATCGACCCGAGGCCGAGCTGATGCAGGGCGGTGCCGAAGACGACGAGGGCGTACGCGTAGCCGACCCCCACATGCCAGAAGCGCGCGGCGGCGGGCAGGGTGCGGGCGAGCAGAGCGACGGTCGCGACGATCGCCGTCCCGGCCCACACGACGACCGCGTCGTCGCGCCAGGACAGGAGCCCGGCGAGGATCAGAGCCGCGTGCGCTCCGGCGATGAGCGGCAGCCTCGTTGCGGCAGAGCTCGAGAGCAGGCGCGGGAGCATCACGGCCAGACTCAGGCCGACGGCGTAGCTGAGGCCGAGTGCGACCCGGACCCAGAGGGGGAGCGAGGTAGAGGTCAAGGTGACGAGCGCCGCGGCCATTCCCGACCAGGCGCCGAGCTGCGCGACCCACCGACGGTTCTCGCCGCGACGTATCGACAGCAGCCCGAACGCGATCAACCCGATCGCGACGGAGGCGAGGCCCGTCGCAGTCGCCCCCGTCACGGCAGGGTCGAAGAGGTCGTCCTCACTGTCGACTCCCCAGACGGTGGCTGACCCCAGGAGGCCCGCGAACGAGGCGGGCGCCATCGACGCGAGCGCGATGGCCGCCAAGGCGCCGGCGTGGAAGGGCTCGCGGAGAACGGGGTGCGGGGTCGGCACGAGGGCGCCGACGGCGACCAGGCCGACGGCTGCCGCGGCGGGAACAGCCGCGAGACCGACCCACTCCGACGACGCGGTGCTTGTGGAGGCGACGGCCAGGGGGACCATCGCGGCGGCTGCGACCCCCGCGGATCCCGCGACGAAGCTCCAGAAGGCGCCGGCCGGATGTCTGGCCGAGAGGAGGGCGAGAACCGCCGCGGCGACGAGTGCTCCGGTGGTGACCCAGAGCCCGCTGGCGTCGTCGGGCACCCAGACGGGAGGCACGGCGATAGCGACGAAGGCGATCTGCACGACGGTCAGCGCGATCCGTTCGGCACGGAGGCGCCCGTCGAACCGGGCGCGTAGGCGGTCGGTCGCGCTCATGAGGGCGAACGCGGCACCGGCCGTGGCGAGGGCTCCCGCCGGGAGGCCCACGCCCGGTCCTGCCGCGACGCCGAACATGACCGGCACCAGCGAGACGCCCACGACCGCGGCCCACAGCCATACCCGCAGCCGCACGACCGCACCGAGTGCGCCCATGGCGGCCCCCGCGATGAGCGTGCCTACGGCGGCGAGCACCCAGGGGCTCTGGCCGGCCGGGGTCAGTTCGGCGACCGAGCTCACATCGAGTCCGACGAACACGATCCCGAGGGCGCCGACCGCTTCGGCGGAGAAGCGCAGACCGCGGCGCATCAGCACGCGCGCCCCGAGGAGGAACACGACGGTGATCGCGGCGACGATCGCTCCGCGGACGGCCCGGTCGGTGAGGTCGGGGTTGAAGAAGGTGAAGACGATCGCGGCAACGGCGACGAGTCCCGCGCCGGCGAGGGCGAGCACGGACTGCACGGTCGCGCTCGAGCCCGGTCGGGACGTCGGTGGCGTTGCCGCAGCGCGCGGCGCCGGCGCCGGGGCGACGCGGGGGCGCAGAGGAACGCGGTCCAGTACGCCCTGGCGCGCCTCGAGGGCGTCGGCGGCCGACTGCGACACCTGCCAGAGCTCGTCGCCGATCTCGGTGAAGTCGGCACCGCAGGCGCGGCAGAACCTGTCGGCCACCGCGTTCACCTCGCAGACCGGACACGCCGGCGACTCCCGGAGGGCCCGCAGAGCGTCGACGCTCCACCTCGGCGCGCGTCGCACGCCCGTGGTCGCGCTCACCGCTCGTCCCCGCGATCTCCGGGCGCAGCATCCGGGTCGTCGGGAACCCAGACGAGGATGTCGCCGGGCTGACAGTCCAGCACGCGGCAGATCGCGTCGAGGGTGGAGAACCTCACGGCCTTCGCGCGGCCGTTCTTGAGCACAGACACGTTCGCCGGGGTGATGTCGATCGCGGCGGCGAAGTCCTGCACCGACATCTTCTTCTTCGCAAGCTCCACGTCGAGGTTGATGATGATCGGCATCAGACGACCTCGGACAGGTCGTGCTCGAGCTGCGAGGCTTTGCGCAGCAGGCTCCGCATGACCACGATGAGCAGGGTCAGGCCGAGGCCGACCACGATCCCCAGCAGGCACAGGAGGTTGATCGACGCCGTCGACATGCCGGTCAGCAGGAAGGTCACCAGCGCCACCAGCACGAGCAGGGTCGCGAATCCGACCGCGCCGAGGCTCACATCGACGTCGACGAACGCCCGTTCGCTGAAGATCCCCTCCTCGCGCACGAGCGACAGCAGCCGCCAGACGCAGATCAGCACGACCTGCACGCAGACGAGGAACGCGACCCCCACGATGATGCCCGGTATCTGCAGGTAGGCGACGTCACCGTATCGGACCGCCGACTGCGCGGCGACGGCGGGGACCACCGCGATCTGACAGAACAGGAGCAGCGCGAGAAGGAGGAAGATGAGGATCTTCAGGACGAGGATCGTGTTGCGTTGCATGGCGCACCTATCGATATTCGAGGCATGAATATCGATAAACAATACACACCGGATGCTGCGTCACCACCGCCGGTGGCTGATGTGCCGCGTTCTGGGCGGTCAGGCGGCGCTGCGACCCCCGATCGCGGCACCTCGGCGACGGGTGTCGCTCAGGGGGTCGACGCCCGTGCGCGCATGACGAGACCTGCACTGACGGTGGCGATGAGCACGAGGGCGCTGAAGACGAGCAGCACCGTGGTCTGGGGGATGAAGAGGAGGAAGAGTCCCACCGCGAGCACGGGGAGAGCGAGGCCGCAGTAGGCGACGAGGAACACCAGTGCGAGGGTCTCGCCGCGTCGACCCGGGGCGGCCAGTCCCGATGCCGTCGCGATGGACGCGCGGAACAGCAACCCGACGCCGACGCCCGCGACGACGCCGCCGACGAGGAACACCGCGAGCTGGGGGAGCACCGCCCCCAGCGCCACACCGACGAGGCCCACGGCGCAGCAGGTGACGGCCACCGTCAGCTGCACGCGCAACCTCACACGGGCGAACACGACCTGCCCGGCGGCCGCCGCGGCGAACACGGAGAACGCCGTGGCGCCGGCGGCCAGATGATCGGGCTGATCGAACGTCCCCACGAGGAACGTCGGCGCGAGGGATGTGAAGAGTCCGAAGAGCGAGAACCCCGCGAAAGCCGCGAAACCGGCGGCGACGAACGCGCTCCGAGACGAGGGAGGCGCCGCCAGCCGCTGAGGCCGGTAGGCGGGGCGCTCCGCGGGCACGTCGACGGTCTCGGGAACGGCTGTCAGCACGAGGGCGGCGGCCAGCAGCAGCACGAGGAAGACAACGTGCGGGAGCACGAGCGGAGCGGGGAGGAACTCGGCGAACAGTCCGCCGATCAACGGGCCGAGCGCGAGCCCGCCGAGGTTCGCCGCACCCGATACGGACGCGGCGACGACCGCATTCTCGTTCGGGCGGGCCCGCGACCGCAGTTCGCCGAGGTGGGCGGTGGCGGTCGCGGTGAGTGCGCCGATGCTCACCCCGTTGACCAGACGCGCCAAGATCAGCCCCGGTACGGAGCTCCACACGAGGAAGAGCACGGCGGATAACGCGGAGACGAGCACGGCGATCACCAGCATCCGTCGTCGCCCCACCCCGTCGCTGAGGTGGCCGACGAAGAAGAGGCTGAAGACGACCCCCACCGCGTACGCGGCGAACACGACGGTCACGACCGACACCGGGAAGCCGTCCTGCTGCTGGTACAGCGGATAGAGCGGCGTCGGCACCGTCGAGTACGCCATGACGAGGGTGAAGCACACCGCGACGACCCAGAAGCCCGCGTCGTGCGAGATGCGTGATCGTGTCTCGGCCATCGTCGTTCCCGTCTCGCGGAGTTCGCCTGCTGGCACCGACGTTAGGGCCTCGAGGCCGCTCGCGGGGAGGAGGGCAAACCGGAGCCGGGTGCGGCTCCGAAGAGCACGAGACAAGGGAGGATGGTCGGATGCGTCGAATACTCGCCGTCACACTGGCGGCCGTCGGTCTCACCCTCGTGGGCTGCGCCCCGCAGCAGGCGGCACCGCCGGACGACGACGGTCGTCCGCTCGTGGCCTTCTACGGCGACTCGTACACGCTCGGGACGGGTGCCAGCTCCCCGGACGTGCGATGGTCGACCCGTCTCGCCGAAGACCGCGGATGGCGGGAGTACAACCCCAGCGTGAACGGACTCGGGTTCGTGAACAACCGCGATGCGCGCGGCGCCGACCTCCCCGGCGACATCATCGACTCCCAGCCCGACATCGTCGTCATCACGATGGGGCTCAACGACGCGTTCAGTTTCGATGCGCGCGGAACCGAGATCCGCGACCGCATCGCCGACGACTTCGACCGCCTGACCGGCGCGCTCCCCGACGCGCGCTTCGTGGTCGTCGAGCCGTTCTGGTACACCGCCGAGCGCACCGACGGCCTCGAGACCATCATCGGCTGGGTGAAGGACGCCGCGGAGCGCATCGACGCCGACTACATCCCGGGGGCCTCGTCCTGGATCCAGGGGCGCGACGGCGAGATGGCGAAAGACGGTCTGCACCCGAACGACGCCGGCTACGACGAGATCTATCGCCACATGGACGCGGCATTCGCTGACATCGGCCTCTGAGGCCGCGCGGCGGGGTCTGCCCTCACGACGGCCTGCGCGATACGCTGGCGCCCATGGCCACCCTCGTCCTGACCGTCGTCGGTGCCGACCGAGCGGGTCTCGTCGCGGCCGTCGCCGACGAGGTCGACGCCCACGGCGGCAACTGGGAGAACAGTCAGCTCGCCGAGCTCGCCGGAGCCTTCGCCGGCATCATCGAGGTGTCGGTCGCCGAGGCCCGCGTCGCGCCGCTGCGCGCCGCGCTGGCCCACATCCGCGGGCTCGTGACGGTGACACTGCCGACGACGGGATCATCGCGCGACTCCGCCGATCGACGATTCGCGGTCTCGGTGCTCGGCAACGACCGGCCGGGCATCGTCCGGGAGGTGTCGACGACGCTCAGCCTGCGCGGCTTCGGCATCGAGCGGATGACGACGGAGGTGCGGGACGCGCCGATGTCGGGCGGGCGCGTGTTCGAAGCGACGATCGTGGCGATCTCCGCCGCATCCGCCGATCCCGACGATCTCGCCGCCGGACTCGAGCAGCTCGCGAACGAACTGCAGGTCGACATCGCGGCCATCGACTGACGTCGTGGGACGGGGTCAGCCCGAGGGGTTCTCGACCGGTGTGCCGTCGTCTTCGGTCGTGTCGACGTCTTCGACGGCGCCGCCCGACGCCGTCGCGTCGTCGATGTCGGTGCTGTCGTCCTTCGGGTTTCTCTCGCTCACGGTCGTGTTCCCTCTCAGCTGTTCACGGCTTTGCGCGCGGCCTTCTCGGCCTTGCGGGCGGTCTTCTCGGCCGACTTGCGCGCCTTCTTGAGCTGCTTCGCGGCGCGCCGACGGATCTTCTTGACCTCCGGGTCGTTCCACAGGGCGACCAGCGCGGCGGCCAGCGCCCCGTACTTCGCCACGACGAGGCGGACGCCGACGAAGACACCGGCGGCGGCGCCGAGGACGAGAAGGAGCTTGGCGAATCGGTTCATGACAGGGTCCTCCGGGTATTCGGGTTCGAGTGCTGTCCCATCACACCGCGCACCGGTCGAGAAGCGCCCTCCCTTGCGCGGGGGCGCGGGGTGTGTCACGAACGGGTGGGCCGTGCACGCGCGAGGAGGAAGCCCGCGAGCAGGGCTCCGACACCTCCGACGGCCATGTCGCCGATCGTGTCACCGTAGGTGACGAAGATCTCATCGGTGACGAACGTCTTCCCGAGCCACTCGATCATCTCCCAGACGGCGCTCAGGGCGAGGCCGAACGCGGTGGCGAGCACGACCGCCGCGCGGCCGGTGAAGCCCGGCGTGCCCGGCGCCGCGACGATGCCGGCGGAGGCGCAGAGCACGTACACGAGGGCGGCGAGCACGCCCGTGCAGACGAGGTGGATGACGATGTCCCACCACGCGATACGGGTGTAGAGGTCGAAGACGTTGCTCCACGCCGCGACCAGGATCGTCACCGACGTCAGCAGGTCGAAAGCCGGACGCAGGCCGAGGAACCGGGGCGCCACCAGCGCCGGCAGTGTCAGCGCGACGATGCCGGCGTCGGTGGCGGTGAACCAGATCGCTGCCACGATCACGCTCAGCGCGCCGATCACCCGCACGGCGTCGGCGGCATAATCGCCGATCGTGCGAGGCGGCCGGAGGAAGTTCTCGATCATCGGGCCGCGCCGCCTTCATCGACGCGGACGACGGCGTGCACGGGGAGGTGATCCGACGGCCAACGACCGTCGACGGGTTCGCCGTCGATCGCGGCGCGGAGCACGCGTACGCCCTTCGTGACGACGATCCAGTCGATGCGGGGAGCGTCGGCGCGCGGCCGACGATAGTTCACGAAGGTGCCCCAGCCGGGGGTGAGGTGCGTTCGGGCGTTCGCCCACGCGTCGCGCAGGACTCCGCCGGACAACAGCACGCGCAGCGCGGGCGAAGACGCCGCGGCGTTGAGGTCGCCCATGACGATCACGGGCTCCGAGGCCTCTGCCGCCGCCCCTCTCACGATCTCACTCGAGCGCACGCGTGCGGCCGCGGAGAACGGATCGAAGTGCGTGTTCATGACACGGAAGCGGGCATCGGTCGCGCGGTCACGGAAGATGGCCGACACGACGATCCGCGGCACGACCGATCCCCATGATCGCGACCCGGGCTCGTCGGGTTGCGCCGACAGAGCGGTCTGCTCGGCCTCGATCAGCTCGAGCCGATCCGCGTCGTAGAACAGCGGACAGGCCTCACCGCGTCCATCGCGATTGCGGCCACGGCCGATCGAGCGATAGCGCGGCCCGAGCGCGGCGGCGACGAAGGCCGCCTGATCGGGCATCGCCTCCTGTACGCCGAGGATCGTGGGGAGCTCCGCGGCGAGCAGGGCGCGCAGGGGCTCCTGCCGTCGTGACCACCGGTCGGCCGGACGCGGATCGATGCCCAGGCGTCGGCGGATGTTGTAGGTCATGACATGCAGCTCGGGCGCGTCGACCCGTCCGATCACGCCGGTCATCGTGCTGACGACGACAGGGCACGACCGCGCCGGGCGCTGCGTCGGTGAATCGCGACCCGACGCCACCGGTGGGGCGGAAAATCGTGGGGCCAGTGCACGGTCACCGTGCGGAATCCCCTGTCGATCCGCCGCTTGAACCCCGAGAGGCTGGCGAAGGGCCGCATCGACATCCCCATCGCCGCCGAGGGGAGCCGCCCGATGCGGTGGCGCTCGCCGAGGTGGAACGCGAGATCGACGTCGTCGTGCAGCATCGCGTCGTGCCGGTGCACGGCCGAGCGCACGTCGATCCACGCCTCCCGGCGCAGCGCCACGTTCGAGCCGAAGAGGGGGAGGTGCCCGAGTGCCGGCGCCGTGACGAGGGTGTAGGCGAGGAGGTATGCGAAGGCCAGCGGACGGCGCAGCATCCGCGGTCCGTCGACGAAGCGCGCACCGCCGGTGAACGCCGCGACGTGCGGACGGCGGGTGAAGGCGGCGACGACCATCTCGATCCACGTCGCGTCGGGGACGCAGTCCGCGTCGAGGCGGAGGATGACCGCTCCGGTTGCGGCGTCGTAGCCGAGTGCGCTGGCCGCGGGTATGCCCGGGCGTGCGCACTCCACGACGCGCGCACCGGCACGGCGGGCGACGTCGGCCGAGGCGTCGACCGAGCCGTTGTCGACCACGATCGTCTCGTCGGCCAGCCGTGTCTGGCCCGCCAGGGCGGCGAGGCATCGCGCGAGCGCGACGGCGTCGTCCTTCACGGGGATCACCACCGAGACGGTCACGTAGGCGGACGACGCTCGGGGGCTGCGTCGTTCGGGGATGTTCGTCACGGCGTCTCCTCGGCGGGCTGACCAGCCACGCTACTGGCGTCCGGCGCCGGCTCCGGGCCGTTGACAGGCCGCACGGCGCGGGTTAGCCCGCGGTGCGATGATGGGCCGACCATGGCCGAAGACGAGAACGACCGCTGGCTGGTCATCGACGGGCGTCGATGGCGCCGCACGGATCCCTGCCTCCCCGACGATCTCGCCGCGGCGCTGCGCTCGCACCTCGGGAAGGGACGCTCGGGTGTCGGGGCGGCGAAGCGCGCGGGCGATGACGAGGCGGTCGCGGCGGCCCGGCGCCGCGTCGGACTCGCCAAGCACGGACTCGGAGAGCGTGGTCCGTACTGGTGGGACGAACCCGAGGACGACCGCATCGCACGGGCGCACGACGCGCTCGCCGAGCTCGACGCGCTCGATCGCGCGTCGAGAGGGTGATCGCGTCGCACCGTTCCCGTTCGGTGTCAACGGCGTGCGCCGGGGCTCGGAGAGGCGTTGCATAGGGGACACACCTCGACCCACCCCTGGAAAGGCCGCGTCATGACCGCAACCCCCTCCGAACTCGAGAAGCTCGCGAGTCTGCTCAAGGATTTCCGTTTCGCGATGCTGACCAGCCGCGATGAGGACGGCAAGCTCACCGCCCACCCGCTGACCGTGCAGGAGAGCGAGTTCGACGGCGACCTGTGGTTCATCATCGGCCGTCACGCCTCGGCCGTGGAGCACGTCTCCCGTGACGCGAACGTGGGCGTCTCCTTCAGCTCGAACGACTCCTGGCTGTCGCTGGCGGGCACCGCCAGCATCGTCGACGACGGCGCGAAGCTGCGCGAGCTGTGGAACCCGGCCGTCGAGGCTTGGTTCCCCGAGGGACCCGAAGACCCGAACGTCACGCTCCTCAAGGTCGACACCGTCAGCGGCGAGTACTGGGACAGCCCCGGAGGCAAGGTCGCCACGATCGTCGCCCTGGTGAAGCACAAGGTCACCGGCGAGAAGTACGAGGGCGACAACGAGAAGTTCGACCTCTGACGAGACGGCACCCACGGATTGGAGGGGGGCGCCGAGCCTGCGTACGCTTGCCCGGTGCCCTCCGTCCTGAACGTTTCGGCGTATCTGTTCACGCCGATCGATGATCCCGTGGTTCTGCGCCACCTGTTGCGTGCGCGCGCCGTCGATGCGGGGCTGAAGGGCACCATCCTCCTCGCCGAGGAGGGCATCAACCTCTTCCTCGCCGGAGAAGAGCAGGCGCTGCGGGGCTTCCTCTCCCAGGTGACCGCTGACGAACGCTTCTCCGCACTCACGGCGAAGGAGAGCTGGTCGGTCGATCAGCCGTTCCGCAAGATGCTCGTCAAGGTCAAGCGCGAGATCATCCGCATGGATCGTCCCGCCGTCCGCCCGGCGACCGGCCGCGCTCCAGCAGTGGATCCCGAGACGCTGCGTCGGTGGCTCGACCTCGGCCACGACGATCGAGGACGCGAGGTTGTTCTGCTCGACACGCGCAATGCGTTCGAAGTCGACTACGGCACGTTCGACGGCGCGCTGAACTGGGGGATCGAACGGTTCACGCAGTTTCCGGACGCAGCGGCCGCCCATCGTGACGACCTCTCCGGCAAGACGGTCGTGAGTTTCTGCACCGGCGGCATCCGCTGCGAGAAGGCGGCCATCCACCTCCGCGAAGAGGGCGTGGACGCCTACCAGCTCGACGGGGGGATCCTCGGCTACTTCGAACACGTCGGGCGCGCCCACTGGAGCGGCGACTGCTTCGTCTTCGACGAGCGCGAGGCGTTGACGCCCGGGCTCGCTCCGCGCGAGGTCGACGCGTGACGGATCGTGCACCCTCCGGCCGGGGAGGACAACGGCGGGCAGGCGGGGCGCTCGCACTCGATGCGGTGCTGGTGGTCGCCTTCGCCGCGACGGGGCGTGCGACGCACGACGGCGACGTCTGGAGCGGGCTCGCCATGACGGCGTGGCCGTTCCTCGCCGCTCTCGTGGTCGGCTGGCTCATCACGCGCGCGTGGCGGGCGCCCTCCGCGCCCGTCCGCGTCGGTATCGGCGTCTGGCTGACGACCGTCGTAGGCGGGATGCTGCTGCGGGCGCTGTCGGGTCAGGGCACGGCGATCGCCTTCGTCATCGTGGCGACGGCGACCCTGTTCGTGGCCCTCGTGGGCTGGCGGTTCGTCGCCGCACTCGTTCGGCGTTCGCGCGCGCGCTGACGGGCCGACCGCGAAGCGGCCGGCCCGTCGATCCGCGTTCACAGAGCGGCGATCGGCTCCGCGTCTGCACCGGTCGTCGAGGGGACGGCGCCGTCGGCGTCGGCGATCCGCACCCGCCGCCGGAACAGCAGGGCGGCGATGACGCCGCCGACGGCGAAGAAGCCCGCGCCCCACCCGTAGGCCGCGGCGTAGCCTGCGACGGCTGCGGACGCGGCCGTCTCGGCATCGGCCGGCAGACGCGAGGCGATGTAGTCGGCGGTCGCGGTCGCGGCGATCGTGTTGAGCAGCGCGGTGCCGATCGAACCGCCGACCTGCTGGCTCGTGTTCACCATCGCGGACGCGACACCGGCGAAGTGGCGGTCGACGCCCAGGGTGGCGGTCTGCATCGATGCGGGCATGATCGAGCCCATCGCCAAGCCCAGCACCATGAGGGCGGGAAGCACATCAACCGCGTAGACACTGTCGAGCTGCAGCCGCGTGAGCAGCAGCATCCCGACGGTTCCGAGCGCCATGCCGATCGGCACCATGACCTTCGCGCCCAGACGGGGCAGCAGGAAGTTCGTGGAGAGCTGAGCGGCGAGCACCAGCATCAACACCATCGGGAGGAACGAGAAGCCGGTCTGCATGGGGCTGAAGCCGAGGGAGGCCTGAAGGAAGTACGTGACGAACAGGAAGATCCCGAACATCCCCGCCCCGGCGATGAGGATCGACAGGTACGACGCGGCGCGGTTGCGATCGAGGACGATCGCCAGGGGGAGGAGCGGATGAGCGGCGCGCCGCTGCCAGAGGACGAACGCGACGAGCAGCACGAGGGCCGCGGCGAGCACTCCCCATGCGAGGGGAGAGTCCCACCCGTCGGTCTCGGCGTTCGCGAAGCCGAATACGATCCCGAACAGACCACCCGAGACCAGCAGCGTTCCGGGGACGTCGAGCTTCGGTCGCGGCCCGTCGGAGTCGACGTTGCCCACGAAGAGGAAGACGCCGATGATCGCGATGACGGCGATGAAGACGTTGATGTAGAGGTTCCACCGCCAGTCCAGCTGCTCGGTGAGGAAGCCCCCGAGGAGCAGCCCCACCGCGCCGCCCGCGCCGGCGATCGCGCCGAACACGCCGAAGGCGCGGGCGCGCTCCTTCGGGATCGTGAACGTGGTGGTGAGCACCGCGAGCGCGGTCGGGGCGAGGAGGGCGCCGAACACGCCCTGGAGTGCGCGGGCGGCGACGAGCACGCCGAAGTCGGGGGCCGCACCGCCGAGGGCCGATGCTGCGGCGAAGCCGATGAGCCCGATGACGAAGGTGCGCTTGCGGCCGATCAGGTCGGACAGGCGGCCGCCGAGGAGCAGCAGCGCGCCGAAGGCGAGGGAGTAGGCCGTGACGACCCACTGGCGGTCGCCATCGGAGAAGCCGAGGTCGGCTTGAGCGGAGGGGAGCGCGATGTTCACGACGGTCGCGTCGAGGACCACCATGAGCTGCGCGAGACCGACGGTGATGAGCGTCAGCCAGCGGCGGGAGGGCGCCGCCGTGTTCGTGAGGGAAGACATGTCGGTCAGCATATACGGAACTGTCAAGTTCCGGATATGAAGAGTTCCTGAACGATCGATCACCGTTAGTATGGGAGCACCCCCGACGAAAGGACGAGACTGCGATGACGCCGCTCGATCTCATCGACGACGCCGAGGTCGTCCCCCCGAAACTCGGCCGAAAGCGCGATCACAGTCGCGACCCCGAGATCCTCGACGCGGCGCTCGAGGTGCTCGCCGAAGAGGGCTACGACGGAATGACCATCGATATGGTGGCCGCCCGCGCGCGTGCGGGAAAGGCGACGCTCTACCGGCGGTGGCCGTCCAAGGCGGAGCTCGTGCTCGACGCCGTGGCGTGCATGAAGAAGGCCGACCTCGAACTCGAGGCGCTCCCCGATACGGGGACGCTGCGCGGTGACCTGATCGCCATGATCAAGGCTCCATCGCTGCGCGACGCGGCCAAGAAGCTGCAGATCATGGCGGGTGTGGTGTCGATGTTGTCGCGGGCACCCGAACTCGCGGAGGCCGCACGCGAGGCGATCGTCGAGCCCCGGGTCGCGGCCAACCGGTTCTTGATGAACCGCGCCGTCGAGCGGGGCGAGATCTCACGCGAGCACGACATCGACACCGTCGCGCTCGTGAGCCCGTCGATGGTGGCTTACCGCGTGCTGATGACGGGTGAGCCGGTCACACGCGAGTTCTTGATCTCGCTGATCGACGGGGTCGTGCTTCCGGCCCTCGGAGTCTCCGCAACGACGGAGTAGGCGTGAGGGCCGAGACCGACCGGCCGGACAGCTTGCGCTGCCCGGCCGGAGAAGTCTCAGAGGGGGCGAATGTTCGCAGCCTGCATACCCTTGGGTCCGCGCTCAGCGTCGAACTCCACCTTCTGGTTCTCCTGGAGCTCCTTGAAGCCGCTGCCGGCGATCGCGCTGAAGTGCGCGAACAGGTCGGCGGAGCCGTCATCGGGAGCGATGAAGCCGAAGCCCTTTTCGGAGTTGAACCATTTCACGGTGCCAGTGGCCATCGTGTTCTTCCTTTTTCTTTTCGGGCCGCAATCAGCGACCGTGTGTGCCGCTCCGACGTGTGCGGAGCGGACGGATGAGGCGCAACGAACGCGACCGGCGCGGGCTGACCCGGCGGGTGGCGATCGTTTCGCGAGCTTCTTCGACCGTGGTCTGCGCCAGTGCGGCAGAGGCGTGTCGGCCGAGGTCTTCTCCGACGGAGCCGTGCGCGTCGTAACCGTCGATGACGGTGGCGACGAAACCGGCGTACTCACCGGCATCGGTGGCGACGAGGATGTCTGCCCCGGCCTGGCGCCAGTGAACGGATGAAGCGGAGGAGAGGGGTGTGAAGGGAGGTACGGTGACGAGCGTCAAAACAAGCTTTCAGCAGGGCGGAGGAGGCAACACGGTGGTGCTCTCACTACGCAAAATCTAGGGGTTATATGAGCCGTCTCAGACGGGGAAGAACGTCGGGGTTGCTGTTCTCTACATTGAGGCAGAGGGTTTCGACGCGGGGTCCCGGATCGGGACACGAACAACGCTACCACGCCCTTTGACCGCACGGCTAGGGTCGGTCTCCGATCGCTCCCTCGCGGTCGGTCGCGACGATGGTGCGAGCGACCCGCTCTCCGGAGGCGAGGGCGCCCTGGATCGATGCGGTATCGCGATGGTCTCCCGTCACGAAGATCGACTCCGCCACGCGCGCGCGTCTCGTCGCGCGCAACGGCGCGGACTGCGCGGGGAGTGCGTCGGGGATGTCGTCGCGTCGCAGCAGGTGCCACGACTCCGCGCCGGTCTGCCAGATCTCGCCGAGTTGGCGGCGCACATCGGATTCGGTCGCCGCGTCGACGCGTTCGGGGCGCAGCAGGCATGTCGCCTGCACGAGGTGGCGTCCGCGGGGTGCGTACGACGGAACGGAGTTCGACATCACCGCCGTGTTCACGATCGGGCCGCGTCCGCGGGCGTCGACGCTGATCATGGCGGATGCCGCGGGGGCGCTGTCGGTGGCGAACCACCACGTCTGGAGGCCTCGCGTCGCCGGGCGGGGAAGGTCGACGAGGTCGGCGACCACGTCGGGTCCGACCGCCACGACGACGGCCGCAGCAGAGAGTGCCTCACCGCCGTCGACGTCGACCTCGGCACCCCTGGATGTCGACCGGAGACGCGAGACCCGCCGGTCGAGTCTGATGCCCACTCCCTCGGCGGTCGCGGTGAGCGCGAGCTGGGCGGGGAGCGCGCCGATTCCCCGTTCCGGGAGCCCGGGGCGTCCCAGTGCGAACATGCGCATGAGCAGACGGACGAACGCGTCGGAGGTGCGCTGCGAATCGTCGGCCAGCACCCCGGCGAGGAAGGGCGCGAGCACCTCGGTACGGAGCGTGCCGAAGAGCCCTGCTCGATCCCACCCCGCGCGGAGCGTTCGATCGGGGGCGGCCATCATCGTGCGAGGGCCCACGAGGGCGGGGGCCATCCAGCGGGCGAGGGCGACAGCATCCGCCCCGCTGATCAGACCGCTTCGCAGAGTGTCCGCAATGCGCGAGGGATGCCGCAGCGGGTGGGCGATCTCGGCGACGGTGCGCTCGCGGCGCACGCGCACCCCGACGGGAAAGCGCTGCAGGCGGAGGGCGGCGATGTCGACCCCGCGCTGCATCGCCGGATAGGCGGGGTTCAGAACGTGGAACCCCCGGTCGAGAAGGAAGCCGTCCATCTCGTCGGTGCGCTGGCGCCCGCCCACCGCCTTGGCGGCCTCGAGCACGACCACGTCGCGCCCGGCTCGGGCGAGGTCGGTCGCGCAGCGCAGACCGGCGAGGCCCGCGCCGATGACGATCACGTCGTGCGTCTGCATGCCGCGAGCCTAAGCGGCCCCTTCCGTTCGCGCCGAGGGCTTGCCGGTCGGCCCGGAAGGCGTCACCAGCCGCCGCGCGTCGGGGTGTGGCCCTCTCTCGCGTCGTCGGGCATGGCCATCTCGGCGCGGACGCCGAGCAGACGCACCGGGCGATCGGGGTCGATCTTCGCCACGAGCGCCATCGCCTCGGCGATCACGGCTCCGCGGTCGATCGTCGTCGATACGCGGCGCGTGAAGGTCTTCGTCACGAAGGGCGCGTAACGCACCTTCAGGCCCAGACCGACGACCGGGCGTTTCTCGGCGGCGACGTCGTCGAGCACCTGGTCGAGCATGGTGCGCACCGCTTGCTCGATGTCGGCACGGTCGACGAGGTCGATCTGGAATGTCGTCTCGCGACTGTGGCCTCGGGCCACCCAGGGGGTGTCGTCGACCGTGGTCGCGCCCTCGCCGCGACCCAGCTGCCGGTACCAGAGCCCCATCTTCGGTCCGAACTCGGCGGTGAGCAGGTTCGTATCGGCATCGGCGAGCTGCGAGACGGTGAGGATGCCGTGGGCGGAGAGTCTGCGCGAGATCTTCGAGCCGACGCCCCACAGATCCTTCGTCGGAAGGTCGCCCATCACCGACGTCCAGTTCTCGGCCGTGAGCCGGAAGACGCCCCGCGGCTTTCCGAAGTCGGTCGCGATCTTCGCTCGGACGAGGGTGTCGCCGATCCCGACGCTGCAGTGCAGGAGGGTGCGTTCGAGGACGGCGGCCTGGATCGCTCGTGCGTAACCCTCCGGATCGGCGGTCTCGACCCCGATGAACGCTTCGTCCCACCCCAGCACCTGCACGGTGGCACCCGGTTGCGCGCGCAGGGTCGCCATGACCTCCTCCGACGCGGCGGTGTAGGCGGGCGCGTCGACGGGGAGGAGGACGGCCTCCGGCGCCTTGCGCGCGGCGATCCGCAGGGGCATCCCCGAACCGACGCCGAACGCACGTGCCTCGTACGACGCCGTCGAGACGACGGCGCGTTCGGTCGGATCTCCTCGACCACCCACGATCACGGGCCTACCGGCAAGCTCCGGCCGCCGCAGCACCTCGACGGCGGCGATGAACTGGTCGAGGTCGACGTGCAGCACCCACGGCAGGGCGTCTTCGCTCATGAGGCCAGTGTGCTCCGCTCCGCCCACATCCGCATGCCGGAGACGACGAGAGCCGCGACCCCGACAGGGATCGCGGCTCTCGACGGAGCTCGGGTTACGCCGAGGCCTCGGCGCGCTTGGGCAGCACCCAGCCGGGCCGCACGAAGTGGCACGTGTAGCCGTGCGGGATGCGGATGAGGTAGTCCTGGTGCTCGGGCTCGGCCTCCCAGAACGGTCCGGCGGGCTCGATCGTGGTGACGGCCCTGTTCGGCCAGAGTCCGGAGGCGTCGACGTCGGCGATGGTGTCGCGTGCGACCTGCTCCTGCTCGGGGGAGAGCGGGAAGATCGCCGAGCGGTAGCTCGTGCCGACGTCGTTGCCCTGGCGGTTCAGGGTCGACGGGTCGTGGATCTGGAAGAAGAACGCCAGGATGTCGCGGTACGTGGTCTTCGTGGGGTCGAAGACGATCTCGACCGCCTCGGCATGGCCGTCGTGGTGGCGATACGTGGCGTGGTCGTTCGAGCCGCCGGTGTATCCGACGCGCGTGTCGAGCACCCCGGGCTGGCGGCGGATCAGATCCTCCACGCCCCAGAAGCATCCGCCGGCGAGGACCGCCGTCTCGGTGCCGGGGGTGCGGGTGATGGCTCCGGTATCGGTGGGTCCGCTGGTCATGATGCGATCTCCTTGTCGGTGAACAGTGTCAGGTAGGCGCCGTAGCCCTGCGCCTCGAGTTCGGCGACGGGCACGAACCGCAGTGCGGCCGAGTTCATGCAGTAGCGCAATCCTCCCGCATCACGCGGCCCGTCGTCGAAGAGGTGTCCGAGGTGGCTGTCGGCACCGGCCGATCGCACCTCGGTGCGCTTCATCCAGAGCGTGCGGTCGATCTTCTCGGTCACGACGGAGGGGTCGATGGGCCGGGTGAAGCTCGGCCATCCCGATCCGCTCTCGAACTTGTCGGTCGACGAGAAGAGCGGTTGGCCGGAGACGACATCGACGTAGATGCCGGCCTCGTGGTTGTCCCAGTACCGGTTGCGGAACGCCGGCTCGGTGGCGTCCTCCTGCGTGACGCGGTACTCGTTCGGGGTGAGGCGGCTCAGCGCCTCGGGAGTCTTTCGGTAGTCGGTGCTCACGGTTTCCTCCTCGGATCGCGCCGCTGGCTGCGGCGTCACTGAAGAGAACGGAGGCGACCGCGTTTTTGGTCCCTCGAACCTGGGAGCGGCGTGTGAGTTCGCATGGCGCGGCGCAAGATGGAGGCATGGGCGACTCGGGAACGCGGCCGGCGGGCAGCATCCATCTGATCGGTGGCGGACGCGACGCGGTGCGTCTCGCGCCGCTGTATGCGGCGTTCGTCGAAGAAGCGGCGGAGAGGAAGACGGATGCCGGGGCACGGCCGCGCGTTCATCTGCTGCTGGTCCGCGAACCCGGCGACGAGGAGATCACCGACCGCTTCGCGTCGCCGCTGCGATCCGCCGGAGCCGACGTCGTCGTCCGGGTGGTGGACGAGGGCGAGGCCTTCGCCGCGGACGCCCTCGACGGCGCGGACGGGATCGCCGTCGGCGGGGGACTGACCCCGGCCTATCGCGACGCCTGCGCGGCGCTCGCCGCATCCGTCCGCTCCCTCGTCGAGAGCGGCGTGCCGTATCTCGGGTTCTCGGCGGGTTCGGCGATCGCCGCCGGCCGTGCGCTGCTGGGCGGTTACCGACTCGATGGCGTCGAGGTCGGCGACGAGGGCGCATCGGAGGAGCTCGACGAGCTCACCGTGGCAGAAGGGATCGGGCTCGTGCCGTTCGCGATCGACGTGCACGCCGCGCAGTGGGGCACGCTCTCGCGGCTCGTCGCCGCCGTCGATGCCGACCTCGTGCCGGAGGGGTACGCGATCGACGAGCACACCGCCCTCGTCGTGCGCGGTGAGCAGGTCGAGGTCGCCGGTTCGGGCGCCGCCTGGCACGTGACGCGGGGCGTCACCGTGCGCCGGGTGCGTCCTCGCTCAGCGCGATGACGAGCTTCTGCGTCGAGGTGCCCGTGCGGAGCAGGTCGACAGCCGCCTGCAGATCGTCGAGTGAGTGGCCGACGATCCGTGCCGGGGGGAAGGCGACGTGCCGCCGATCGGCGAGCGCCGCGGGCAGGTAGTCGGTCCACAGCATCCGGCCCACCTCGTTGTCCATCAGACTGCTTCCCCAGACGAATCGGGCGCGCACGCCGCGGAGAGCGCATGTCGTCTGAAGGACGGCGTTGCGGATGACGAGGCGCCCGAGCAGACGCGCCCGTGCGGGCGACAATCCGCCGCGGCGCGGTTGGTCGTAGAACGATACGGACGGGCTCGCCAGGGCCACCCTCTTCGCGCCGGTCGCGACGGCGATGGCGACGCACGGTTCGGCCGACCCCGTCGCGATCGCCAGCACGCCGGCGACCACGGTTCCCCGAGACGCCGAGACCACCTTGTCGACCACGTCGGGGTCGCGATAGTCGATGACGTGCGACGCGCCGAGCTCGCGCAGGCGCGCGTGATTGCGCGGCGACGCCGTGGCGACGACGACGTATCCAGCGGCTCGCGCGAGTTGGATCGCATTCGCCCCGACGCTGGTGGCCCCGCCCCAGATCACGACCGTCTCTCGACGGCGGGGAGGATCGAGCTCGGGGTGGGCGAGCGAGAGGTTGTCGGCCTGGAACAGAGCGGATGCTGCCGTCGACACCGCCAGGGGGAGTACGACCGCGTCGGTGTCGGACATGTGCCCGGGAATCGGCGCCGTCAGGCGTTCCTCGACGGCGACGTACTGCTGGAACCCGCCCTCCGCGGTGTGGTCTCGCCCTTTCTCCATTCCGACGGCGTACGCGACGACCCGGTCGCCCACCCGGAACCGGGTCACCTGGCCCCCGACGGAGACGACGACGCCGGCGACGTCTTCGCCGAGGATGGCGGGGTAGGGCAACCAGCGGTACATGAGGCGCCCGTTCGACTGGGTGATCGCATCGAGCGGATTCACCGCGGCGGCCCGGACGCGCACGATGATCTGCGTCGGGGATGCCACGGGGTAGGGGGAGTCCCAAACGGTGAAGTCGGCGTAGGGGGCGTCGATCCAGGCGGCGGTGTTGGTGGGCATCTGCGGTCCTCTGATCGGCGATGACATTTCGTGTCATAGCAATGATGACACGAAATGTCGTAACCTGGGTGCATGAGTCGATGGGCACCGGACGCGGCACTGCGTCTCGAGAGCGCCGCCGTCGAGCTGTTCGAGGAGCAGGGGTACGGGCCGACGACCGTTCCGCAGATCGCGGCGCGTGCCGGGCTCACGACCCGCACGTTCTTCCGGCACTTCGCCGACAAGCGCGACGTGCTGTTCCTCCGCGACCGGGAGTTCCCCGACGTGGTCGGCGCCGCGCTCGCGGGCCTCCCCGACGCCCTCGGGCCGGGGGAGCTGGTAGAGCGAGGGCTTGCCGTCGCGGTGGCTCCGCTCGATCACTGGCGAGACAGCATCGGACGGCGCAGAGCACTCATCCAGACCGACGACCGTCTGAAGGAACGGGAACTGCTGAAATCGGCACGCCTCTCGGAGGCTGTGGCGAGTGCGCTGGGAACGCGCGGGCTCACCCCTCTCGACGCGCGGCTGCTCGCAGCGACGGCGGTCGCCGTCTTCGATGCCGCCCTCGATGAGTGGCTCGATTCCGCCGACGGCACGGCTCTCGCCGACCACCTGACAGCCGTGTGGGAGCGGATGCGCGCCGTCCGCGGCTGATCCCGGTTCGGGGCGCGTTCCTCGCTTCGGGGCGCGGGATTCCACGCCCCGAGGGGTGAAACCCGCCCCGAATCGACCGAGCCTCAGGTGAAGAGGCCGGCTCCGACGTAAGAACCCCGTGAGGCCCCGGGAGGCACGGCCCACAGGCCAGAGCCGACATGACGGATGTACTCGCGCATGGCGTCGGTCGACAGCGCCCGCTGCAGGGTGACGAACTGCTCCGGGCTGCGCTGGAACGAGAGGAAGAACAACCCCGCGTCGAGCCTGCCGAGATCGGTGTTGCCGTCGACGAAGTTGTATCCGCGGCGGAGGATGCGGATGCCGCCGTTGTTGTCGGGGTGCGCCAGATGCACGTGGCTGGTGCGGTCGATGCGCGGCGCGCCCGCAGCATCCGTCGCCGAGAAGTCGGGCTCGGTGAATTCGTCGCCACCCGACAGGGGTGCGCCGCGTCCCTTGTCACGCCCGACGATGCGGTCCTGTTCGCTCAGGCGCACGCGGTCCCAGGTCTCGATGATCATCGCGATCTTGCGTGCCACGAGGTACGAGCCGCCCGCCATCCAGGCGGGTTCGTCGCCCGCTGCGACCCACACGTTCTCGTCGAGGGCGGCCGTGTCGTCGGCGAGGATGTTCGCCGTGCCGTCCTTGTACCCGAAGAGGTTGCGCGGGGTAGCGGCCCCCGTGGTCGTCCGCGAGGTGCGGCCGTACCCGAGCTGCGACCAACGGATCCGCGCGCGTCCGAACGCGATGCGGCTCAGGTTGCGGATGGCGTGCACGGCCACCTGCGGGTCGTCGGCGCACACCTGGACGCAGAGGTCGCCGTCGGATGCTGCGGGGTCGAGATCGTCGCCGAGGAACGCGGGGAGGCGCTCGAGCGCCGTGGGGCGCGCGCCGGCCAGCCCGTACCGGTCGTCGAACAGCGAGGGCCCGAAGCCGAACGTGATCGTGAGGCCGTTCGCGGCGAGCCCCTGCGCTTCGCCGGTGTCGTCCGGTGGCGCTTCGGGGGATCCCCCGACCGCTCCGGTCGCGCTGACCTCGAGCCCCTGCGACATCCGCGCCGAGGCGTAGGTCCAGTCCTGCAGGAGCGAGATGAGGTCGTCGCGGTCGGTACGAGCCATCATGTCGAACGCGGCGAAGTGCAGGTGCTCCTGCACGGGGGTCGTGATCCCCGCCTGATGCGTGCCATAGAAGTCGTACGCCGTCGCGGCCGGATCCACCGAGGTCGCCGCGGCCGCCGTGCGCTGTGCCACGACGCCGCCGCCGGCGCCCATCACGAGACCCGCGGCGCCCGCCCCGACCGCCCAGCCGAACAGCCCGCGCCGGGAGACGCCGGTCGCGTGGTCGGGGGTCGGGGCGTCGTCGTCGGGCGTCTCGTCCAACTCGGTGGTCACATCACTCCAGGACGGTCACGGTGAGCTGCGAGAGCGGCTCGGCCAGCGCGTTGATGAGGTCGGTGAACTCGCGCTTGTCGGCGTCGGTCAGCTGCCCGTAGCCGACGAAACCGTCGGTGAGCGAACCGTGCGCGGCGAGCGACGCCTCGAGATCGGCGTAGCCGGCCTCGATCTCTTCGACGAGGGCGCCACCCTCGTCGCCCTTCGATGCGGCGAAGTCGGACACGAGCGAGAACGCCATCTTCGAGCCCTCGACGTTCGCGGCGAAGTCGTAGAGGTCGGTCCCCGACCACCAGTCCTCCTCGCCGCTGATCTTGCCCGTGGCGACCTCGTCGAGGAGCGCGATCGCGCCGTTCGAGATGCCCGCGACGCCCTGCGCGTCGAGAGCCGTCTGGAAGTCGGCGGAGTGCACGTAGTCGTACAGCTCCTGCACGTCGGTGATCAGCTGGTCGCCGTAGGAAGCGCGTTCCTCGGCCGTCGACGGCGCCCAGTCCTGCCAGGCGGGCGTCTCGCCGTCGGCGTTCAGGGCGTCCTGAGCCGGCACCCAGAGGTCTTTCTCGATGCGGTGGAATCCGGTCCAGTCGAGCCCCTCGGCGACGGCGTCGACCTCGCGGTAATCGATGCGGGGGTCGAGGTCGCCCAGCGCTTCGGCGACGGGCTCGATGCGCTCGTAGAACGCGCGCACCTGCGGGAACTGCGCCTGCGCCGCCGCATCGTCGCCCGATTCGTAGGCGGCGACGAACGCGTCGACGGCGGGTACGAGCTGGCCGACCTGGTCCTTGACGAACGCAGCGTAGAGGTCGACGGCCTGCTGCTTCTGCTCGGCGTCGGGTCCGTCGATCGCGACGGCATCGCCGCTGACGGCGAAGCCGGCCCTGCCGACCCCGTCGCCGATCATGCCGGGCTTGCAGAGGGTGTAGTAGTCGCCGGGCTGCGCGACGACCGTGAGCGTGCGCGAAGCGCCCGGCGCGATGTTCTCGACCTCGCCCACGATGCGCAGGCCATCGTCGGCGAGCAGATAGAACTCCGTCACCTCGTCGCCGCTGTTGGTGACGTCGAACGCGAGGGTGCCGCTCGTGGCGCTCGACCCCGACACCTCGCAGCCGTCGGCGGTGGAGGTAACGGTGAGGGCATCGGATGCGGCGACGTCGGCCTTCGCGACGCAACCGGCCAGAACGATGGTCACGACCCCGAGGGCCGCTGCCGCTCCGACGAGACGAGAGGTGTTCATGCTGCTCCTTGCTGTGTGGTGGACGCGCCGGCGGCGGGGACGCCGGCGCCGTTCGCGGGAACCTCGTTGCCGAGCGCGGAGGTCGTCGACGCCGCGGGGGCCGACGTCGCTCGTGCAGGGCGCCCCATCGCGCCGCGGACGAAGAAGAGGCCGACGACGGCGATGTACACGACCCACGCGATGACCTGCAGCCAGGTCATCCGCGGCATGAAGCCGATCGTGGCCTGCAGGATGGCGGCGAGCGGGCTGCCCGGGGGAACGGCGACGGAGACGTCGAAGGCCCACCCGAACGGCAGCGCCGCCCACCCGGTCGCCACGGCGCCGGTGGCAGCGTCGAGCGGTGCGGCGGCGGTGAAGGGGCCCGGAAGCGCGCCGGCCTCCTGCAGGTCGTGGATCGCGTAGGCGAGCACTCCGGCCGCGACGATGACGAGGAACGCGCCCGTCCAGGTGAAGAAGACGCGGAGGTTGAGCCGCAGCATCCCCCTTGCCACCGCCCACCCGAGCACGACCGCGCACGCCAGACCGAGCAGGGCTCCGAGGAGCGCGTCGGGGGCGTTGCCGAACGACTGCACCATCGACCACAGCAGCAGAGTGGTCTCGATCCCCTCGCGGGCGACCGAGACGAAGCCGATCGCGATGAGGGCCCAGACGCTCCCGGCGACGAGAGCCCGCTGCACTCCGCTCTCGAGGTCGTTCTTCAGCGTGCGAGCGGTGCGCTGCATCCAGAAGATCATCCAGGTCACCATCGCGACCGCGACGAGCGAGAGGAGTCCGCCGATGAGTTCCTGGGCCTCGAACGTGAGCGAGTACGCGCCGAACGTGAGGATCGCACCGATGCCGAGCGAGAGGATCACCGCCAGAGCGACACCGGCCCAGAGGCGGGGGAGCGCGTCGCGACGGCCGGCTCGCGAGAGGTAGGCGACGAGGATGCCGACGACGAGGGCAGCTTCCAGGCCTTCGCGCAGGCCGATGAGGAAGGTCGCGAACACGGGCGGACGTCCTTGCGGTGGGGAACGGGAACGAGGGGAGCCCATCGGGTCGGCCTCATGAGGTAAGGCTTGCCTCACCGATCCGAAACAGTACGCCCATCGAGGCCGTTCCGTCCACACGACGCATCGACGTCGAACGACGTCGCTCGACGAAGCCCCGTCGTTCCGCCGGGATCACACCCCCTCAGGGGATGAGACGCTCCGCACGGTAGCGGTCGAAGAGCGCAGTGAAAGAGTCGACGGTGCGGTGGTGCAGGGTGAATCCGGCCAGGCGCGACTTGCTCATGTCGGTGACGACCTCGATCTCCCGGCCGAGGTCGGCGTCGGTGTGCCACCACGAAGCGATCCGGGCGACGTCGGGCTCGGCGAGTCCGTGTGCCGCGACCAGGCGATCCCAGACCTGCTGCGCATCGGCCATCCGCTCCGCCAGCGGCTGGGGGGTCTCGACGGGGCCGACCGGGTCGACGCCGAAGTACGCGGCCAGCCGCGGCCACATCCAGCGCCAGCGGAAGACGTCGCCGTTCACGACGTTGAACGCCTCGTCGCGGCCGGCGTCGGATGTGGCCGCCCACACCATCTGCTCGGCCAGCACGGTCGCGTCGGTCATGTCGGTCAGCCCGTTCCACTGCGTGAGCGACCCCGGGAAGACGAAAGGTGCGCCGAGTTCGCGGCAGATCGACGCGTAGACCGCCAGGGTCAGGCCCATGTTCATCGCGTTGCCGACCGCGTGGCCGATCACCGTGTGCGAGCGGTGCACCGACCACGTGAACCCTCCGCGCGCGGCCGCGGCGAACAGCTCGTCCTCCTGCGCGTAGTAGAAGTTGGGGGCGTCCAGACGCGGTTCGTCCTCATGGAACGGTGTGTCGGGCATCGCTCCCTGGCCGTACGCCTCGAAGGGCCCGAGGTAGTGCTTCAGGCCGGTGACGAGCGCCACGTGCGCGACCGGTGCGGAGGAGAGCGCCGCGAGGAGATCGCGGACCATCCCGCCGTTGACAGCGATGTTTTCCTCCTCTGTGGCCTGACGCGACCAGGCCGTGAAGAACACGTGCGTGGGGCGTTCGTCCGCCAGCACTCGGGCGAGGTCGGCCGCCGATCGCAGATCCGCCGACAGCGCCCGCACGCCCGCGCGCGGTGCACCGGGGCGTCGGGAGAGCGCCGTCACCTCCCATCCGCGCTCGGCGAGCAGGTCGACCAGGGCCGACCCGCCGATCCCGGTCGCGCCGACGACGAGTGCGCGGCGATCCGGATCGAAGGGGGAGGAGGGGGTGTTCGCGGAGGAAGTCATCCCCCGGCCCAACGCGGGCGGGCGGGAGGCATTCCCGGTAGGGAGGGCGCGGTCCGCGCAACCCCCGGCGAACGCGAAGCATCCGCGCTTACGCTGACGCCACCCGCAATCGAGGAGGACCCGTGCCGCGCACCATCGTCATCACCGGAGCCAGCGACGGCATCGGCGCCGCATCCGCCCGTCAGCTCACCGACGCCGGCGAGCAGGTCGTGGTCGTCGGGCGCAATCCCGAGAAGACCGCCAAGGTCGCCCGGCAGCTGGGAGTGCCCTCGCACGTCGCCGACTACAGCGATCTCTCCCAGGTGCGAGACCTCGCCGCCGTGCTCCTGGAGACCTACCCCCGCATCGACGTGCTCGCCAACAACGCCGGAGGCGTCTTCGGCGAGCGCACCGTGACGAAGGACGGTTACGAGCTGACCTTCCAGGTCAACCACCTCGGCGGCTTCCTCCTCACCAACCTGCTGATGGATCGGCTGATCGAGAGCAGTGCGTCGATCGTGCAGACCTCGAGCTTCGCCGCTCGCGGCTTCTCCCGCTTCGACATCGACGACCTCCAGGGCGAGAACCGCTTCTCGGCGACGACGGCCTACGGCAACGGCAAGCTCGCCAACGTGCTGTTCACGAAGGAACTCAACCGCCGCTTCGGAGACGACGGGCTCAGCGCCGTCGCGTTCCACCCCGGCGCGATCGCGAGCGGGTTCGCCGCGGCGTCGACGGGCCCGTGGCGCTTCATGTACACCAACCCGCTCGCCGCGCGCCTGCTCACCTCGACCGAGGTCGGCGGCGCCCGCTTGACGTGGCTCGCGCTCGGCAAGCCCGGGGTCGACTGGGAGCCGGGCGAGTTCTACTCGAACAACCGGCCGTCGAAGACGAGCCGCATCGCCGACGACCCGCTCGTCGCCAAGCGCCTCTGGGACGAGAGCGCCGAGATGGTCGGGCTGTAACCGTGATGGCCGCGACGCCGCGGCAGACGAAACCGTGCGCGCACTGCGGGCGCCCGTTCGCCGACCGCAAGAGGTGGGCGGGGCGCGAGCAGTGGGACGAGGTGAAGTACTGCTCGCGCGGATGCCGCGCCGCAGCCGCTCGTGAGAGGCGTCGGGCGTGAAGGCGGCTCTCATCCTCGGCACGCAGCTTCTGGCGCGGCACCCGGCCTTCGACGATCCCGACATCGACGCGTTCTTCTTCGTCGAGTCGGCCTCACGGTTCGAGCGGCTGCCCTACCACCAGCACAAGATCGTGCTGGTGCTCGCGGCGATGCGGCACGCCGCAGCGCGACTCGAGTCCGACGGGCGGGCCGTGCACCGCGTAGCGCTGTCGGACGGGCTGTCGTTCGCGGAGGGGGTCGAGCGTCTCGTACGCGAGACCGATGCCGACGGGCTGGCGTGGATGAGCGCGACCGATCGCGGCGTCGACGAGCGCCTCGACCGGCTGTGCGCCCGCCTCGGACTGCGTACCCGCGTGTACCCCGACGACCTCTTCCTGACGCCCGCCGATCTCGTCGATGGCTGGTTCGCCGAGCATCCCACCCCGGTCATGGAGGACTTCTACCGGTGGCAGCGTCGCCGTACCGACGTGCTGATGGACGGCGAGAAGCCCGTCGGGCGTCGCTGGAACTTCGACGCCGACAATCGTGAACCGCTCCCCAAGGGCGGTCTGCCGATCCCCGCGTTGCCGGCCGTCGAGCGCGACCCGATCCTCGAGCGCACGATCGCCGAGGTCGCCGACCGATTCGCAGGCCATCCGGGCGATGCGACGCAGTTCTGGCTGCCCGTGACGCCCGAGGGCGCGCGCGGCTGGCTCGACACGTTCGTCGCCGAGCGGCTGCACGACTTCGGCCGCTACGAAGACGCGATGGCTCACGACGAGGCGTTCCTGTTCCATTCGGTGGTCTCGCCGATGCTCAACATCGGGCTCGTCTCGGTGCAGGAGGTGGCGGATGCGGCGCTCGCCGCCGTCGACGACGTGCCGCTCGCCTCGATCGAGGGGTTCTTGCGACAGGTGATCGGGTGGCGGGAGTACATGCGCGGGATGTATCGCGCTCACCCGGCGCTGGAGCGGACGAACTTCCTCGGCCAGGAGCGACGGCTCGAAGGCTGGTGGTACACGAACGAGGACGTCCCCGACGACCTGCCCGAGCCCGTCCGCGCGGTGCTGGCGCGGGTCCACCGGTGGGGATACGCCCATCACATCGAGCGACTCATGGTGCTGGGCAACTGGTTCCTGCTGCAGGGGTACGAGCCGCGCGAGGTCACGCGCTGGTTCTCCGCGCTCTTCGTCGACGCGTACGAGTGGGTCATGGTGCCGAACGTGATGGGCATGAGCCAGTACGCCGACGGCGGGCTCGTGGCGACCAAGCCCTATATCTCCGGCGGCGCCTATCTTCAGCGCATGGGGTCGTGGTGGTCGTCGGGCCGGGAGGCGAAGGAGTCCGCCTTCACCGACGCCTACTGGCGCTTCCTCGACGAGCACGAAGACCAGCTGACCGGCAACCACCGTCTGGCCCGGCCTCTCGCCCAGATGCGTTCGCGCCGGGAGGCCGCGGAGTAGCTCAGGCCTCGAGGGCGCGCGCGACCGCGACGAGCACGTGGTCGAGCTGCGGCACGCCGCTCGCGCGGAGCACTTCGCCGCCGGCGCTCGAGCGGACGATCACCGTCGGGGTGGCGTCGATGCGGTCGGCCTCGGCGAGATCGGGCACGAACGCCACGTCGTGCTCGGTCACGACGACGCCCGGAACGAGCTGCTGAACACGCTCCAGCACCGATCGCGTCTGCCGGCATGCTCCGCAGAACGACGACGAGAACAGCGTGAGCTCGATCGGCGCGGTCTGCATGGTGGCTGCAACCGCGACCGCCCTCGACGTATTTCTTCGGGTGGGGTCACGCCACGCGGCGGTACAGCACCTCGGGGCGGCCGCGCGCGCCGAAACGGTGGGAGACGGCGGCCTGCCCGGTGTCTGCGAGGTAGCCGAGGTAGCGGCGCACCGTGGCGCGCGAGGCGCCCGACGCCTCGGCGATCGCCTGCACGGTCGCGGGCGTCGTCGGATGCAGCGCCGCGAGGATCGTCTGCAGCGTGGAATCGGCGAGGCCTTTGGGCAGCGCGGCCGGGGTCGGAGGTGCGGCAGTCGCGGTGCGCGGCTCGACCAACCGGTCGATCTCGCCCTGGGCGAGCCCGATCGGCGTCTCAGCGGGGCGCGCACCGCGCTCGTCGCGGTACTCGGTGAGCCGGGCGACGAACGCCTCCTTCGTGAACGGCTTCACCAGATATCCGACGACGTGGGCCGCCAGTGCCTGGCGCACGGTGAACCCGTCGCGTGCAGAACTGATCACCATGACGTCCACACCCCACTCGCGCACCAACCGGAGCCGGTGCAGCACCTCGATACCGCTGAAGTCGGGCAGGTTCATGTCGAGCAGCACGAGATCGATGCTCGTGTCCGCCGCGAGGCGCGCCCCCTCGGTGCCGGTGCGCACGGCCGCGACGAGGTCGAACCCCTCGACGTCGCGCAGATAGGCCGAGTGCAGGCGCAGCACGGCCGGGTCGTCGTCGACGAGCAGCGTGCGGATGCGGGTGCCGCTCACCGCACGAGCCCCCGGGCCGTGATCGGCATCTCGACGGTGAAGCGCGCGCCGCCCCACGTCGAGCGTCCGACCGTGATGGTGCCGCCTCGCCCGGCGACCGCACGACGCACGAGGTCGAGACCGACCCCGCGCGCCTCGGGTCCGCCCTTCGACGAGACCCCGCGCTCGAAGATGCGGTCGATCAGGTCGGGCGCGATGCCCGGGCCGTCGTCGCTCACGTCGACGTGCACCCCGGTCGGGTCGGCGACGACGAGCACGCGAACGCGCTGCCCGCCCGCCTCGATCGCGTTGCGACAGAGGTTGCCGATCACGAGCAGGTCGGCGTCGTCGAGCAGCCCCGGCTCGACCGTGGTCAGCGGGTCGACCTCCAGACGCCCGCCCCGTGCGGCGAATTCGGCGGCGAGGGCATCCAGCAGCGTGCGCAGGGCCGGGTCGCCGACGGCGGCCGCCGCCGCGGTGCCGGTCGTCAGCGGCACGAGACGGTCGACGTAGTCCAGCGCGGCATCCGACTCGCCCTCGGCGACGAGGCCGCGGATCACGTGCAGACGGGTGCGGAACTCGTGCGTCTGGTCGCGCAGCGCCTCGGCGATCCGCCGCTGCGTCTCCGCATCGCGGGCGCGGTCTTCGAGACGGCGGATGCTGCGGCGCAGCACTCCGGTCAGCAGCGCGCTGACGAAGCATCCGATCACCACGGATCCGAGCACCCAGGGGAGGAGCCCCCCGACCGCCGCGTTCAGGTCGCTCGCGATGCGGCTCTCGAGGATGCCGACCGACGCGGTGCCCACGATCTCGTCGCCGTCGTAGACCGGCACCTTCGCGCGCAGCGTCGAGCCGATCGTGCCCGTCTCGGTGCCCACGAAGGTCTCGCCGTCGAGCACGGCCGACGGATCGGTCGAGACCGGAAGCCCGCGTTGGTCGGGCGTCGGGTGGGTGAGGCGGATGCCGGCGGCATCCGTGATGACGACGTAGTCGACGCCGGAGGCCTCCTGCAGGATGTCGGCGAGCGGCTGCAGCTCGGCCATGGCCGAGGCGGTGTCGTCCTGCACGGCGGTGCGCACCTGGTCGAGGTCGGCGAGGCTCCGCGACACGTCGAGCACGCGCTCGGTCGTGGCGACGCGGATGCTGCGGTCCTGCACCGCGAGAGCGACCAGGGTGGTGACGGCCACACAGGCGAGGACGACGACGCACTGCATGACGAGGATCGCGAGCGTGCGGGTCTTCGTGCTCGCACCCTGCGTGTTCGAGGTCATCGTCGACTCCTCCGCGGCGTGAGCATCAATGAGCGCAAATCCAGCCGAACGCGACGCGACACCCACGCGATGCCAGTCTACTCGGGCGGTCTGCAGCAACGACGAAGCAGACCCGGGAGGTGGATATGCGTCGACGCATCATCGGAACGATCGTGGGTGTCCTCGCCGGAGCGCTCTTCCTCGGCGCCGCCGTGCACGCGAGCGTCACCGGAGGAGGCTCCGCCAGCCCGCGCACGAAGATCACCCTCGTCGCGCCCGCCGCGCCCGGCGGTGGATGGGACGCCTTCGCCCGCGAAGGACAGCAGGTCATGCGCACTGAGGGCATCGCCGGGGGAGTGCAGGTCGTGAACATCCCCGGTGCGTCCGGAACGATCGGCCTCGGCCAGGTCGCAGAGATGGGCGACCGGCACGACATCATGCTCGTCACCGGCGGCGTGATGGTCGGCGGAACGATCATCAACAACTCCCAGGTCACCCTCGAAGACGTCACCCCGATCGCCCGGCTCGCCGACGACTTCAACGTGCTCGTGGTGCCGGCCGACTCGCCGTTCCAGACCCTCGACGACTTCGCCGCGGCGCTCGCCGCCGACCCGGGCGGCACGGCCATCGCCGGCGGATCGCTCGGCGGCATCGACCACCTCCTCGCCGGGCTCCTCGCCCAGGCCGTCGGAGCGAACCCGGCCTCCGTGAACTACCTCGCCTACCCCGGCGGCGGCGAAGTCGTGACCTCGGTGCTCTCGCACACGGCCGCGGCCGGCCTCTCGGGGTACAACGAGTTCCGCGACCAGATCGAATCGGGCAGCATGCGGGCTCTCGGCACCTCCGCTCCCGAGCCCGTCGAGGGCATCGACCTGCCGACCTTCCGCGAGGGCGGCCTCGACGTGTCGATGTCGAACTGGCGCGGGTACATCGCCCCGCCCGGGATCGACGACGAGACCCGCGAGGAGCTGATCGCCATGGTCACCGAACTGCGCGACACGGAGGCATGGGCCGAGGTGCTCGACCGCAACGGCTGGGTCGACAGCTTCATGACCGGAGACGAGTTCGGCGCGTTCATCGCCGAAGAGACCCGCCGCACCGAGCAGATCGTCGAGGAGCTGGGACTATGACGACCAACGATTCACATCCGATGACCACGGGGACCATCCGCGTCCAGCGGATGCCCCGGTGGTTCACCGGCCGCAGCGAGCTCTTCGTCGTGGCCGGCGTCCTCATCCTCGCGACGTGGATGCTCATCGGCACCGTCACGATGGAGGTGCCAGACGGCGCCGCCTTCCCCGGGCCGCAGTTCTTCCCGACCCTCGTCTGCGTCTTCCTCTACGCCGTGGGCATCGCCCTGGCGATCGAGGTGCTGCGCACGCCGCAGCGTCAGCACGTGGGCGATGACCCGGTGGAGATCTCCGACGAGATGCTCCGCGACCTCGGCTCGATCGACGCGACGAGCGAGATCCGGGTCGTCTCGCCCGAGGACTACGCGGCGACGCCGACGGATGCTGCGGGGAGCGCTGCATCCGGATCCGACCACAGGACGGTGCTGATCACGATCGCCGGTTTCGCGGGCTTCATCGTGATCCTGCCGTTCGTCGGCTGGCTCATCTCGGCCGCGGCGCTGTTCTGGGTCATCGCCTGGGCGTTCGGCAGCAAGCGGCCGCTGATGGACATCGCGATCGCCGTCATCATCTCGTCGGTCGTGCAACTGGCGTTCGGGGCCGGCCTCGGTCTGTCGCTGCCCGCCGGCTTCCTGGGAGGGATTCTCTGATGGATCAGCTCGGACACCTCATGGAGGGGTTCGCGGTCGCCTTCACGCCGCAGAACCTGCTCTTCCTCGTCATCGGGGCCGTGCTCGGCACCGCCGTCGGCGTGCTGCCGGGTCTCGGCTCGGCCATGGCCGTCGCCCTGCTGCTGCCGGTCACGTTCAGCCTCGACCCCACCGGCGCGTTCATCATGTTCGCGAGCATCTACTTCGGGGGCCTGTTCGGCGACTCGACCTCGGGCATCCTGCTGAACACCCCGGGCAACTCCTCGGCGATAGCCACGACCTTCGAGGGCCATCGGATGGCCAAAGACGGTCGAGCGGCCAAGGCGCTCGGAACGTCGGCGATCGGTGCCTTCATCGGCGGCACCATCGCCTGCATCCTCGTCGTCTTCTTCGCCCCCGCGATCGTGCAGCTCGCGACGATCTTCGGTCCGGCCGAGTACTTCGCGCTCGCCGTGTTCGCCTTCGTCGCCATCTCGGCCGTCGTCGCCGACTCGATCGTGCGCGGGCTCGTCTCGCTCGGTCTCGGCTTCGCGCTCGCCCTCGTCGGGATCGACGGCATGACCGGCACCGAACGCTTCACCGCCGGCAGCCCGGTGCTCTTCGACGGCATCTCGATCATCGTCATCACCGTCGGCCTCCTCGCGCTCGGCGAGGTGCTGCACGTCGGCTCGTACATCCGTCGATCGGGAGGCCCCGGCGCGGTCGTCGCGCCGAAGGGCTCGCCGATGCTGAACGCCCGCGAGTGGCGTCAGGCGCTGCCGGCCTTCCTGCGCGGCACCGCGTTCGGCGTGCCGTTCGGCGCGATCCCGGTCGGCGGCTCCGAGGTACCGACCTTCCTGGCCTACGGCACGGAGAAGCGACTGGCCAAGCGGCGCAACGACCCCGATTTCGGTACGCGCGGTGCGATCCAGGGTGTGGCCGGACCGGAGGCCGCGGGAAACGCGACAGCGGGCTCCGCGATGGGTGCGCTGCTCGGCCTCGGCATCCCGACGTCGGCCACGGCCGCGATGATGATCGCTGCGTTCCAGCAGTACGGCATGCAGCCCGGCCCGCTGCTCTTCGAGCGCAGCGGCGACCTCGTGTGGCCGCTGCTGGCGAGCCTCTTCCTCGGGCTCATCATCCTGCTGATCATCAACCTCCCCTTCGCCGCGGTATGGGCGAAGCTGCTGCTGATCCCGCGTCACTACCTCTACGCGGGCATCTCGGTCGTCGCGATGCTCGGCATCTACGCGATCGCGTCGCGCACCGTCGACCTCTGGATGGCGCTGGGGATCGGCGTCGTGGGATTGATCATGCGACGCTTCGCGCTTCCGCTCGCACCGGTGCTGATCGCCGCGATCCTCGGCCCGCTCGCCGAGACCCAGCTGCGCCGCGCGCTGGCCGTGTCGGAGGGCGATCCGACGATCCTCGTCTCCTCTCCCATCACGGTGGTGCTCTACCTGCTCCTCGCGGTCGTGGTCGGCGTGAGCGTGCTGCAGCACACCCGCCACACCGTCAGGCGCCGCAAGACCGACAAGGCCGACGCGCTCGTCCGCTGACCGGAACAGAAATGGCAGTTCGTGCCGCATCCGGATGGACGCTGCGGCACGAACTGCCATCTGTACGTCGAGGTGTCAGGCGGTCCACTCCCAGGTGGAGAAGACCGACTGCGCGAGCGCGGTGCGGTCGGCCTCGGCCACGTCGTCGTTGAAGGTGAAGGTCACGACGAAGGTCTGGCCCGCGTTGGTGGGGTAGTACTGGTCGACGCGGAACTCGCTGCCGCTCGAGGCGAGGAGCGCCGTCAGGTGCGACGACTCGACCCCGGCGACCGTGACGCGGTCGAGCACCTGCACGTCGGTGGCCCCACCGGTTTCGAGCTCCTGCACGCCGATGGTCTCGACCTGCTCGTTGGTGACCTCGCCGGCCGGGCTGAGCACGACGTTGATGTTGTCGGCGAAACCGTCGGTGTCGGTCACGTCGGCGACGGCCGTGTCGACGCCGTCGGGTACGGCCTGGCCCTCGGGGATGCCCCAGCCCTCGGGGGCGGTGAAGCTGTAGCCGCTTCCGTTGATGCGGTCGCCCGTGGTGGCTTCGACGGACTCCGACGGTGCGGATGAGCTCGAGGCGGCGGGGGTGTCGGTGTCGATCGTGGCGGGCGAGCACCCGGCGAGGGCCAGGGCGAGCACGACGGAGGCGGAGGCGAGGGGAAGGATTCGGCGCATGCCTTTCACCGTACGCGTGGCAGAGGGCGGCATCGACCGCCGATACACTCCGCCCCCGCGTGGTGTGTCGCATTCCTCGGTAACGTAAGAGCGTGAGCGCACCTGTCGACCCCACGTCCACGTCCGCCTGGAGCCAGCTGACCGCGGCCCGCGACACCTTCGAGCCCGATCTGCGCGGCTGGTTCGCGAACGATGCGGGCCGGGTGGAGCGATTGACCCACACCGTCGGCGATCTTCACGTCGACCTCTCGAAGAACCTGGTGACCGACGAGATCCTCGCGGCCCTGGTCGAGCTCGCCGCAGAGACCGGCGTCGCCGAGAGATACGCGGCGATGCTCGCCGGCGACCATCTGAACACCAGCGAAGACCGCGCGGTGCTGCACACCGCCCTCCGCCGGCCGGGCGGGGCGAGCCCCGAGCTCGTGGTCGACGGTCAGCACGTCGACGCCGACGTGCACGAGGTGCTCGACAACCTCTCGGCCTTCGCGGAGCGCGTTCGGTCGGGCGAATGGCGCGGCATCACCGGCAAGAAGGTCACCCACGTCGTCAACATCGGCATCGGCGGCTCCGACCTCGGCCCGGTCATGGTCTACGAGGCTCTGAGGCCCTATGCCGACGCCGGCATCGACGCGCTCTTCGTGTCGAACATCGACCCGACCGACGTCGCGCAGAAGACCGCCGGCCTCGACCCCGAGACCACCCTGTTCATCGTCGCGTCGAAGACGTTCACGACGCTCGAGACCCTCACGAACGCGCGCCTGGGTCGCGAATGGCTGTGGGCGGGTCTGACGGAGTCCGGCGCGATCGATGGCTCCGAAGCATCCCGCACGGATGCTGTCGCCCACCACTTCGTCGCGGTCTCCACCGCGCTCGACAAGGTCGCCGCCTTCGGCATCGACACGGCCAATGCGTTCGGGTTCTGGGACTGGGTGGGCGGTCGGTATTCGGTCGACTCGGCCATCGGCCTGTCGCTGGCGATCACCCTCGGCCCCGACCGCTTCCGCGAGCTGCTCGCCGGGTTCCACACCGTCGACGAGCACGTCGCGCACACGCCGCTAGCTCAGAACGTGCCCGTCCTCATGGGCCTGCTCAACGTCTGGTACAACAACTTCCTCGGGGCGCAGTCGCACGCGGTGCTGCCCTACGCCCAGCAGCTGCACCGCTTCCCGGCCTACCTGCAGCAGCTCACGATGGAGTCCAACGGCAAGTCCGTGCGCTGGGACGGCACGCCCGTCGTCACCGACACCGGCGAGATCTTCTGGGGCGAGCCCGGCACGAACGGACAGCACGCGTTCTACCAGCTGATCCACCAGGGCACCCGCCTCATCCCGGCCGATTTCATCGCCTTCGCGAACCCGGCGTACCCGCTCGAGGACGGCGGTCGCGACGTGCACGGGCTGTTCCTGGCCAACTTCCTCGCGCAGACGAAGGCCCTCGCCTTCGGCAAGACGGCCGAGGAGGTCGAGGCCGAGGGCACCACCGGGGCACTCGTCGCCGCCCGCACGTTCCCGGGCAACCGACCGACGACGTCGATCTTCGCGCCGTCGCTGACCCCGTCGGTTCTCGGACAGCTCATCGCGCTCTACGAGCACATCACCTTCACCCAGGGCACCATCTGGGGTATCAACTCGTTCGACCAGTGGGGGGTCGAGCTCGGCAAGCAGCTCGCCCTGCAGATCGCCCCGGCGATCGAGGGAGACGAAGATGCGCTCGAGGCGCAGGATGCGTCGACGAAGGCACTTCTGGCGTACTACCGGGCCCAGCGCCCCTGACCGGCCGAATGAGCGATTCCGCCGAGCATCCGCAGATCGGGCATCTCGACGTTCCGCAGGAAGTGATCGACGAGGTCGGCGTTGCGCTGGGCCGCTTGGCGGCGGAGTTCGGAGCGACGGTAGACGAGCGGGGGATCGAGGGCATCCCCACCGACGGCTGGCGGGTGCTCCAGCGCTGGGACACCGGGGCCGCCGTGGTCGGTGCTCCCGTCGACGCTTCGGGTCGGTCGTGGCGGATTGCGCAGCTGGGAGACGGGCGCCCCGAGGCGCCGAGCCGATCTGCGCGGGTGCAGTCAGAGACGATGCCGTTGCGTCCCAGTCGCGCGGACCGGTCGCGCGGTCTCGAGATGCGGTGGCCGGAGGCGACCCGCACGTCGATCGACGCAGCCCTCGACGGTGTCGGGTTCGCCATCGACATCGTCAACACCGGTGAGAGCATGTGGCGCCCCGACGGTGATCCCTTCCACGTCGTCGGCGTCATCATCCCGGCGGAGCAGAAGGACGTGGGATTCGGCTGGATGAGCGGGGGAGGGAACAACCGGGCCGTGCCGCTCGCTCCGGGTGAGTACGCGCGGCTTCCGGTCGACGTCGGGGACGGACAGTGGCGCGATCTGCAACCCGGCAGCTATGAGCTGCGCGCATTCCTGCCGGGCCTGGCCGTTCCTTCGCCTCCGCCCCTGCCGCTGGAGCTGACGGCCGAGGTGATCGAACGTCAGCGTCGTCCGAGGTTTGCCCGGCGAGCACCTGCGGATAGACGCGACCAGCTCGAGATGCAGATCCTCCAGGCGCGCGCTCAAGGGGTGGGGCGAGCGCGGCTCGAGGACGTCGCGAAAGCCGCTGCGAGCGCCGCGACCCGCGAGGCCGCCCGCACCGAGGTGCAGCGCATTCTGGGCTGCGATGTCGTCGTTGCGGACGCGGTGCTGAGTACGCGTCTCGTCGATTTCACTGACGAAGGAGTCCAGGTCTCCTTGCGTCTCATCGAGCACCTCTCGGGGCGGCTCGACGAGCTCCGTGCTCGCTAGCTGCGTCGCTAAAAGCTTCTGATCCGGCCTTTACCAAAAGGGCTCCTCTCACGTTCCGTCCAGGAAGTGCCGAGGGTTCGTCCAGACGGAGTGGTGCAGACTCGGGCACTTGTGTCTCACCCGAGGACGCGAAGCGCCGTTCTGGCGCCCACCAACCGAAGGACCCGGTTCATGCTCCACACCCAGAAATCGGCGCGCCCGCGCCGCCGTCTCCTCATCGCCGGCGCGTGCGCCGGTGTCGCCGTCAGCGTTCTGGCCTCCGCCGCCGCTGCGACGGCGAGTCCGATCGCGACTCCGGCCGCAGCATCCGCCACCCTCGCCCTGCAGATCACCGAGGCGGCACCCTTCCTCGTCGATTCCCCGGTCGTCGACGCCTTCACCACCAGCACGGGCGAGGCCCAGGCAGCGCTCGACAGCGCGCGGTCGGCCCAGGCGGAGGCCGCCACGGTCATGGCGTCGGTCGCCGAGTCGGGCCTGTCGTCGCGGATCGCCGAGCCGACGATCGACACGACCGACCTGCGCGCGTCGATCTCGAGCCTCGCGAAGGCGAGCATCGTGCCGGTGCTGCTCTACCCCGCCTTGGCCGACGACGCCGAGGCGCAGGCCGCCTCGGTGAGCGATGAGGTCGCCACGCTCCGCGCCGAGCTCGACGCCGCGCGTGAGCAGAAAGCGGCGGAGGACGCCGCCCAGGCCCAGCGCGAGGCCGAGGAAGCCGCCCAGGCCGCTGCCGCGGCTGCCGCTCAGGCCGCCGCCGATGCGCTCGCGGCGGCGAACACGCCCGATGGCGCGAAAGCGGTCGCCAGCTCGATGGCGGCAGAGCGGTACGGCTGGGGGAGCGATCAGTTCTCGTGCCTGTCGTCGCTCTGGCAGAAGGAGTCGAGCTGGAACTACCAGGCGTACAACGCCTCGAGCGGTGCCACCGGTATCCCGCAGGCTCTGCCCGGCAGCAAGATGGCCAGCGCGGGCTCCGATTGGCAGACCAACGCGGCGACGCAGATCGCCTGGGGGCTGCAGTACATCTCCGCCGCCTACGGAACCCCGTGCAGCGCATGGGGCCATTCGCAGGCCACGAACTGGTACTGAGCGCTTCTGCCGCGCCCGGTGGGGTCAGCCGGCCTCACCGGGTCGCGGCAGCCTGACGACCCAGCCGTAACGGGTCAAGGCGGCGTCGAGGCGCTGGGCCTGAACGGCGGCCGCCTCGAGCGACGCGTCGGAGCACACGTCGATGGCGAGCGGCGGCGGGTCGGCGAACCTCGGGATCTGCACCTCGGCCCACACGTTCGGAGCCAGCCCCACCCGCGGCCATGCCGTGCCCGCGTGCTCGACGACCGAGTCGGCGGCGAACGCGATCACGTCGAGGGCATCGAGCTTGGTGATCGGCAGGTCGACGACCAGCGTCACGACGAACGGACCGCTCGCGGTGTCTCGCATGTGCCCTCCGGTGCTCACTGCTCAGGCGGTGCTGTCTCGCCGGCGCTCGGGCGGTTCAGGCTGGCAGGAGGTGATGAGACCCAGATCGCCTCGGCACGCTCCGGGCCGATGTTCGTGATGGTGTGCGGCACGGACGAGCGGAAGTCGAGACTGTCGCCTTCTCTCAACTCGTAGTCCGAGCCGTCGAGACGGAAGCGGAACAGGCCCCGCACGACGATGAAGATCTCGCGCACATCGCCGTGGGTGTAGTCATCGCCGCCCACGACCGCCCCGGGCGGGTACTCCGTCGACGTGACCTCGACGTCGAGGAGCGGTGGCGGCGTGATGGCGGTCGTGAGCACGTCGCCGCCGTGAGAGAGCGAGGGGCGCTCCTCCCGTCGAAGCACGCGTCCCGACGTTCGGGGCCTCTCGAAGAGGTCGATGATCTGAAGCGACAGGACGTCGGCGAGGCGTCTCAGAACATTGAACCCGGCGTTGGCCGTTCCGTTCTCGATCTGGTGGATGTAGCTCGGGCTCACGCCGGCCGCGACGGCGAGGTCGCGCATCGACATGCGGCGGCTCTTGCGGAACATGCGCAGACGCGCACCGAAGACCTGCTGATCGGTCAGCTCCTCGGCCAGGCCGTCGTCGGTGGAGGTAGGCGCCATGTCTGCGGTTGCGGGGTCGGTGTGGTGCGCGTGCGTTTCGATCCTATTGTCGCGGGGCGGGCGGCGGGGGAAGGCCGCGGTGGTCATCCGACGAGCTGCCTCGATGCACTTCGCGGGCTTCCCATGGCGAGCCACTCGTCGCCGTCGACCTCGGGGTGTTCGAGCCAGTAGTCGCTGTAGTACTCCATGAGAGGGCCGTACACATCGAAGATGCGGCGGAGCTCGCGTATCGAGTCGGCTCCTTCCGGCGCGATGTCCACACGGATGTCGATACGCGGACGACGCTCTCCGCGCACGGTGGTGATGAGCGACGACGAGACGTGCGTGCGACCCTCTCCGCCCGCTGCGAGCCCGGCCTCGAGAGAACGCATCAGGCGCTCTTCGAAGGCGACGTCGACGAGCGACTCGAACGTCTCCGCGAGGGCGTCCAGCACGTCGGGGCCGACGATGCCGTTACCCAGCGCCGCGTACCCGGTGCCCACCCGGTGCCCGGCATACCGCTGTCCACCCTCGAAGTCGCCGGTGTGCGCCGCGACTCGGCCGTCGTCGAGCACGATCCCGAGCTGGCGGTAGGAGAACAGCGGGTCGGTCTCCGACAGCGCCGCGAGGATGAGGCGGGGGTCCATGCCGGAGCGCCCGAGTTCGAGCGCGCGCATGCCGAGCCGCCAATCGCTGTGCCACTGGCTCGTGACGGCCACGCCCCCCGAGAGCTGCGGACACCGTGAGGCGAGGGCGATCGAGCCCGTTCCCTGACAGACGCCCACGGCGCCGGTGAGCGGATCGGTGGCGATGATGCTGAAGGTCATGATTCTCCTGAGCGGTGCTGCGGATCGTGCGGTGAGAGTGGGTGCGGGCCTCTGTCGGCCCGCACCCACCCGGGGTCATTCGGTGATCGAGAGGTGCGCGTAGTCGATGGTGTTGTCGGTGCGCCACGCCCAACCGCTCACGCGGTCGGAGATGGCGACGCCCGGCTGCACCTGCGCGATCTGGATGAACGGCGCCTCTTCGAGCAGACGCTTCTCGGCGGCGTTCCACGACGCCCCCGCCTCAGCCGAGCCCTGGTCGATGACCGCTGCGCTCGCCGTGAGCGCGTCGTAGAACGTCTGGTCCTCCCAGTCCGACATGTTGTTCTGGGAGTCGACGCCGGTCTGCAGGTTGAGCGTGTAGATCGGGGTGATCGCCCACGGGGCCTGGACGGAGATCAAGGACTGCCAGATCTTCGCGTAGCGGCCGGTGTGGAAGTCGGCTCCGGGTACCGACTCGATCTGCACGTCGAAGCCCGCCGGACGCGCGGCCGTCTGGATCTGCACCGCGGTGGCTTGGGAGTCGGCGTCCGCCGCGCTGACGGTCAGGGTGAACGACAGCCCGTCGGGGTATCCCGCCTGCGCCAGGAGGGCCTTCGCGGCTTCGGGGTCGTACTCGTACTCGGGCAGCCCGCTGCCGTCGTATCCGGGGGTGTTGGTGAACACGATGCCCGATCCGTGACGCACCGCCCGCCCTTGGAAGACGTTGTCGATGATGTCGTCGAACGGGACGGCATGGGTCACCGCCTCCCGCACGACCGGATTGTCGAAGGGCGCCTTGTTGGTGACCAGGGAGAGGACCTGCGAGGTGTTGGGAGAGGCGACCGTGGGAACGACCAGACCGTCGGACGACGACAGGTCGGCTGCATCGGTCGGAGACAGGCCCTCGGCGATGTCGGCGTCGCCGCCTCGGATCGTGGTCGCACGCGTTCCCGCGTCGGGAACGACCTGCACGTTGACGACGTCGACGTCGGGCACGCCGAGCACCCAGTCCTCGCGTGCCTCGAAACGGGCGTGCGAGCCGACCTCCCAGTCCACGATCTCGTAGGGGCCGAAGCCGTAGTTCGGGTTCTCCTGCGCCCAGCCGATGGCGTACGGGTCGTCGGGAGTGGCGGCCTCCTGCATCACGGTGCTGTCGTAGACGAACGCCAGAGCGTCCGACAGCATCGACAGGAGCGTGGTGCCGAGGCCAGGGCTGGTGAGGGTGATCGATACGGTCTTGTCGTCGATCTTCTCGAACTGCGACGCCGGGTCGGTGATGACGGGGTTCATCGCGCCGCGGGCGGTCGACGTCTCGGCGCCGAACTTGAGCTCGAACGACCAGATGACGTCGTCGGCGGTGATCTCGTTGCCGGCAGCACTGATCGCGTCGGAGAGGTGGAACGTGTACACGAGGCCGTCGTCGGAGACCTCGTAACTGTCGGCGAGATACCCGTCGTACGTGTACGGGTCCTGCTCGAACACGCCCGCCACGTCGGTCTCCGTGTAGGGCTTGCGCAGGAGCGTTCCTTGCGTCGCGCCGAGGAACTCGGTGTTGTTCGGGCCGGCCTCTTTGATGAGGCCCATGCCGATGTCGGCTTGCAGGATCGTGACGCTCGTCTCCTCGACCGGTGTCGAGGAGTTCGCAGACGGCGAGCAGGCGGTCAAGAGGAGGGCGGATGCGGCGGCCAGCGCGAGCGGGACGAGCCGCCGGCGTCGCGAGGGGGAGCGGAAGGGCATGGAAGACCTTTCGAGAGGGTGCTGCGCGGGTGAGGGGTGGAGCGTCGGGGAGGCGGTGTTCAGTTCCTGGCGGAGAGGTAGCGGTGCGAAAGATTGCTCATGATCACGACCGTGACCGCGAGCGCGAGGCACGGGAAGAACGACGACCACCAGCGCCCGGCCGCCGCCGCGGTCGCGCCGTCGGCGATCATCGATCCCCATTCAGGTGTGGGCGGCGGCAGGCCGACGCCGAGGAACCCGAGGCCCGCGGCGACAGTGACGGCGATGCCGAAGATGTACGACGCGTTCTCGAGCGCCGGCCACACCGAATTGGGGAGCACGTGGCGCCAGAGCACGCCGAACGTCGATTCGCCCGCCAGACGTGCGGACTCCAGATACGCCTCGGTGCGGACGCGCAGGACCTCGGTGCGCACGACGCGTGCCTGAGTGGGGATCATCAGCAGCCCGCAGACGACCGCGAGGGTGAGCAGGTCGCGTCCGAAGAACGCGAGCAGCACCAGGCCGACGACGATCTGCGGCAGGGCATCGAAAAGATCGAGGCCGCGCGTCACTCCGCGTGCCAGACCGCCCGCGAATCCGCGTCTCGATTCGTTCGTTCCGGTGAACAGCCCGACGGCGATGCCGAGCGCGGTCGCGAGGAGGGCCGCGACGAGACCGACCGTGAGGTCGTTTCGCGTCGCGGCGATGACGCGCGAGAACACGTCGAGACCGTAGACGTCGGTGCCGAACCAGTGCTCGGTCGAGGGGGGCTGGTCGGGTCGGGCGACGACATCGATGGGGCTGTAGGGAACGAGCAGCGGGCCCACGATGGCGACGGCGACGAGTACCGCGGGCGGCGCGAGCAGGGAGAGCAGGGCCAGGCGCCGCCGCGGGAAGCTGCGGGTGCGTCCTCGCAGGTCGTTGTTCGTCGGTCTTCCGAGGAGGGAAACCATCTCATGCTCCCTTCGCGAGCACGCCGGGTCGACGGCGGGGATCGAGCACCATGTTCGTCAGGTCGACGAGGAGGAAGACGACGAGCACCGCGGCGGCGACGGTCAGGAGGAACGCCTGCAGGGCCAGGAAGTCGGTGCGGCCCACCGCCTGGATGGCGTATTGGCCCATGCCGGGGATCGAGAACAACTGCTCGATGATCACCGCGCCACCGAGGAGGAACCCGAACAGCTGCCCGCACATGGTGACCATCGCCGGCATCGATCGGCGCATGATGGAGGCGATCACGGCGCGCCGGGGAGCGCCCGATGCGATGCGGAACTGCGTCGCCTCGTCGGCGACGGCCCGTTCGATGGCCCGCTGCAGCACCTTCATGATCGTGGGCGCGCTGCCGACTACGAGCACGAGGACGGGCAGCCACAGATGGGCGGCCATCGACGCGAGCAGGATGCCGTCTGACGAGAGCGCCGCATCGAGCAGCGGGAACCCTGTCGCGCGCGGCGCGGGTCGCAAGCCGGCGTCGTAACGCCCGATCGGGGCCGGCGCCCACTGCAGCACGGTGTAGAAGATCAGGATGCCGGCGACGCCGAGGACGAAGTCGGGGATCGCCCCCGCAGACCGCGCGTAGAAGGTGACCCATCGCGCGAGCCAGTTCCTCGGCTTCATCATGGCGAAGATCGTGAGTGCGAACGTGGAGAGCACCGACAGCACCATGGCGATCACCGCGATCTCGACCGTTGCCGGGAGCCGCCAGGCGATCTGCTCCTGGACGTCGAGGCCGTCGATCGGCGATCGGCCGAGGTTCAGTGTGACGAGGCGCCCGAGGAAGGTCAGCAGCTGCTCCCACAGGGTTCCTCCGAGACCCAGGGTGTCCTGGATCTGCGCGTACTGCTCGGCCGAGATGTCGTCTCCGCCGGCGACGATCATCACGGGGTCGCCGGGGATGAGCCGCACGAGGAAGAACACCGCGATCGCGAACAGGAAGAGGTGCACGGGCAGCAGCGCGACGCGCTGGACCCACCAGACGTTGCGAAGCCAGAGACCGCGCATCAGGCGGCCTTCGATGCGTCGGCGGAGAGTGCGCGGTAGGCCTCGATGAGCCGGGCCGTGTACGGATGCTGGGGCGTCCACACGACGCGTGCGGTAGGGCCCAGCTCCACCATGTCGCCGCGGTTCATGACGGCCAGTTCGTCGCTGACGAAGGCGGTCGCGGGAACCCCGTGCGAGACGAAGACCAGGCCGGCTCCGGCCCGCTCGGTGTATCCCTTGATCTCGTTCAGCACCGCGCCCTGCACCGACACGTCGAGTGCCGACACCGACTCGTCGCACACGAGGATCTTGGGTTTCACGATGAGGGCGCGGGCGATGGCGAACCTCTGGCGCTGCCCTCCGGAGACCTGACCAGGCCGCCGCTCGGCCAGTGATCGATCGACGGCGAGTGATTCGAGGACGGCGTCGACCGCCGCATCCGCGTCGGCCTTCGACATCCCGAGCAGCTCGGTGGCGGGACGACGCACCGCGTCACGGAGCGTCCGCAGGGGGTCGAACGACGACGACGTGTCCTGGCTGACGAGCTGAACCTCGCGTCGGAAGGTGACGAGTTCGCTGCCGCGCAGCGTGGACACCTCCCTGCCCCGGAACCGCACGCTCCCCGTGGACGGCGCCTCGAGACCGAGGAGGAGCCTCACGAGCGTCGACTTGCCCGATCCCGACTCGCCGATGATCCCGATGCGCCGGTCGGTGTCGACCGTCAGGCTCACGCCGTTGAGCGCGGAGATGAGGGAACGATCGCGCCCGCGATAGCTCTTCGTCACGTCGGTCACTTCCAGCAGGGCGCTCATGCGCGGCCCACCATCGTGGGGAGGCGGTCCCAGTCCATGTGCGACAGCGAGGGCTGGCAGTCGAGCAGCGCCCGGGTGTACGGATCGGTCGGGTTCGAGGTGACGGCGTCGGTGGCACCCTGCTCGACGATCCGCCCGCGGTTCATGACCACGGTCCAGTCGGTGTAGGCGCGGCACAGGCCGATGTCGTGGCTGATCATGAGCAGCGTCGTGTCCAACTCGTCCGTCAGGGCGACGATGAGGTCGAGCAGGTCGCGCGAGAGCGTCATGTCGAGCGCGCTCGTCGGCTCGTCGGCGATGAGAAGACGCGGGGCGGAGCACAGTGCGATCGCGATCATCACGCGCTGGCGCATGCCCCCCGACAGCTCGTAGGGCCGCGCCTTCAGCACCCGCGGGATGTCGTGCAGGCCGACACGGGCGAGCCAGTCGGCCGCGGTGGCCTTCGCCGACGAGGCGGATGCTGCGGTGGTCCCTCGAATGACGGTGATCAGCTGGCTCTCGATGGTCCACACGGGGTCGAGCGCGTTCATGGCGTTCTGGAACACCACGCTCACCCCGGGGACCCGGTGCGGGATCGCCGTTCGCTTGCGTGCCGAGACGTCGGTACCGGCCACGTGCGCACGCGCCGCGTCGACACGGGCATCGGGCGGCAGGAGACCGGCCAGTGCCATGCATGCCGTGGTCTTCCCCGAGCCGGACTCTCCCACCACGGCGATCCGTTGCCCTGCCTCCGCGCGCAGAGAGAACTCCTCGACGGCCGTGAACCACGTGTCGCCGGTGCGGTAGTGCACTTCGAGCGCCTCGACGTCGAGCGTCGGCGCCGTCTCCGCGGGAGCGGGATCGTTCACGGTCACGGGTCCGGTCAGCAGTCGGCCGATCACGAGAGATCGTCTCGGAGGTTGTCGCGGAACCGTTCGTGCCGGTACGCCGTTCGTACAGCGCCGCGGCGTTGCAGAGCGGGGATCAGGCCGTCGACGACTTCGCTGACGTACCGGCGGGTCGGCATGCGGGTGGAGAGCAGGAACCCATCGGTGCCGATCAGCTCTGCCGCGTCCTGCATGCGCGCGGCGACGGTCTCGGGTCGTCCCACGAAACCGTTGTCCTCGTCCGCGAACGAATCACGGACGAGTTCGCGCAGCGATTTGCCGGATGCCACCATCCCGGCCAGCTGGCTCTGGTGCCCGTTCGTCGTGAGGTCCTTCGGCAGGGGCAGGTCGGGGTCGAACGCCGACAGGTCGGTCGTCGTGGTGCTCGACCAGTTGCTGAGGACGTACTCGAGGTCGTTCGCGTTGTCGTCGCGGATGCGCTTCGCCTTCTCGCGTGCCTCGGCGTCGGTTTCGCCGAGCACGGGGTCGATCAGGAAGAAGACCTTCACGGTGTCGGGGTCGCGTCCGGCCTCGACCGCCTTCGCGCGGACGTTGTCGCGGAGCCGCTTCATCGAAACCGGGTCGCTTCCACCGGCCAGCACGATCTCCGCGTGGTCCGCGGCGAACTGCTGTCCGCGGGGGGAGTTGCCCGCCTGCGACAGCACCGGCTCGCGTTGGGGACTGGGGAGGGTATTGAGCGGTCCGCGCGTGGCGAAGTGCGAGCCGCGGTAATCGATGGTGCGCACCTTCGACGCATCGATGTAGACGCCGGTCTCCTCATCGAGCACCACCGCGTCCTCGTCCCACGAGCCCCAGAGCGCCTTCACCGCTGCGACGAAGTCGTCGGCCATGTCGTAGCGGTCGTCGTGCTGTGGTTGGCCGTCCTTCCCGAAGTTCTGGGCGGCGCGATCATTGCTGGCCGTGACGATGTTCCATCCGATGCGGCCGTTCGAGAAATGGTCGAGCGTGCTCATCGTGCGTGCGAGGTGGAACGGCGTCGACTCCGTGGTCGCGACAGTGGGCACGATGCCGATGCGCGACGTCGACTTGCTCAGGATCGCGGCGAGAGCGAGCGGATCGTGCTTCGGGCCGCGGTGACCGTGCTTCAACGATGCCTCGTGGGAAGCGCCGTAGTCATCGGGGATGTAGTTCGAGTCCTCGATGAGCATGAAGTCGAAGCACCCGCGCTCGAGGTCTTTGGCGAGGTCGACGAACCATTCGCCGCTGGCCCAGTCGCGGGTGGAACGGCCGGACCACTCGCGGCCCCATGCCGGCGCGCGGAAACCCGCCTGGAACCAGCCGAGATGAAATGTCGCTCCGCTCATCGCCGCCCTTTCTGCGTCGTTCGACCGTTTCGCGCGGGTGCGCTCACGGCCTCATCGGTCAGTGAACGTTTGTCCACTGCTAGAGAACAAGTTATGAGTGAACTGTTTCTCGGGCGTGGCGCGGCGTTTCCCGCGCGTAACGAAACAGCGCTCGACGTTGCGATCTCGAGTCGGGGTGCTGTGTGGCGAACCACCACGGGTGCGCGACAATCGGTGGGTGCCTTCCGCCCCTCGCGCCCTCACCGAGATGCCCGACCCGCAGTTCGTGATGACCGGCGACGGCCTGCGCCTCGCGACGTACCTCTGGGGCGGGGTCGACGCCGACGAGCCCACGGTGCTCGCCGTGCACGGCTTCGGTTCGAGCGCACGCGACAACTGGGTGAACACCGGCTGGATCCGCGACCTGCAGGCGGCGGGGTTCCGTGTGCTCGCCGTCGACCAGCGCGGGCACGGGGCGAGCGAGAAGCCGCACGATGCCGCCGGGTACCTGATGACGACCCTGGTGGCAGACCTGCTCACCGTGCTCGACACCTACCTGCTCGACTCCGTGCGCTACGTCGGCTATTCGCTGGGCGCCCGCGTCGGGTGGGAGCTCGCCGTCACCTACCCCCATCACGTCGACCGCGCGGTGCTGGGCGGCATCCCCGACGGGCGCCCCCTGCGCCGCCTCGACGTCGCCCAGGCGCGCGCGTTCATCGAGGAAGGGACCCCGGTCGAGGACGCGACGACGCAGCGGTACGTCGGACTCGCGCAGCGCGTTGCCGGCAATGATCTGCGCGCGCTCGTGGCGATCGCCGAGGGTATGACGGTCGACGGCGGCGACCCGGATCCCGCCACACCACCGCTTCAGCCCGTGCTGTTCGCCACCGGCAGCGAGGACCCGATCCTGGAGCAGTCGCGGCAGCTCGCCGGATATGCACCGCGCGGAGAGTTCTTCGAGATCGAGGGTCGCAATCACGTGAACGGACCCGGGGCCCGGTCGTTCCGTGAGGCCGGTGTGAGCTTCCTCCAGCGCGAGGACTGACCCGGCGAAACGGCGAGATCGGATGCTGCGTGCCCGGTCGGCCCGGGAGGAGCGCAGCATCCGACCTCTCGATGCGATCAGCTCGCGGCGTAGTCGATCAGTTCAGGGTGCTCGGCGTACACGGCCTCGAGGAGGCTCATGTCGAACAGCTGGTCGGCGGTGACGGTGATGCCCGCCGTCGCAAGGGTCGTGACGGTCTCGGCCTGGAGGGTCTCGGAGGTGGTGAAGAGCCCGTTCTCGGCCGTCTCGTCGGTGACGACGAGCTGCGTGTTCGCGGCCTCGGCGCACAGCAGCTCGTTGGCGGGGTCGAGCCCGAGGTCGGTTCCGCTCTGCGACATCATCAGGTCGATGCCCTTCTGCGGGTTGCGCAACGCCTCTGCGTACCCGCGGATCTCTCCCTCGAGGAACGCCTTCAGCTTCTCGGGTTCGTTCGCGATCATCTCGTCGGTCGCGATGATCGCGTCCGCGACGAAGGGGAGCCCGTTGTCGGCGAAGGGCATGTCGACGGCGTCGTGTCCTTCGGCGCGCACGAGGATCGACTCGTTCGTGAGGAATGACATGTACCCGTCGATCTCTCCGAAGATGAGCGGGGAGGGGTCGTAGCTGACGGGGACGATCTCGACCTGGGTCTTGTCGATGCCGTTGGCCGCCAGCAGCGCGTCGAAGAGGATGACGTTGACGTCCTGCACGCCGATCTTCTTGCCGATCAGGTCCTGCGGTTCCTCGATCGGGTCGCCGTCGGCGAGCGACAGGATGCTGTAGGGGTTCTTCTGGTAGCCGCTGGCGATGATCTTGATCGGAGCGTTCTCGTTCGCGACGGTCGCGCCCAGCGTCATCGCGTCGACCATGCCGACATCCACGGTGCCGCTGAGCACCTCGCTGACGGACGACGACGGTCCGGGCACCAGGTTCACTCCCTCGAGCCCGGCGTCGGTGAAGTAGCCCTCGTCGATCGCGAGGTACTCGCCGATGAACTGCGAGTTGAGAATCCACGGCAGCTGCATGGTGATCGACCCCAGCGACTCATCCGCCGACGGGGACGATCCGGTGTCGCCGGCGGGCGTGGAGCAGCCCGCCAGGGCGGTGGTGGCGATCAGGGTGAGGGCGCCGAGGAGTCCGGCGGCGGTGCGGCGAGCGGTCATGGGTGTTCGTCCTTTCGAACGGCGGGTCCGGGTGCGGGTCGGCGGATGCCGGTGTCGGGTGGAGCGGGAGGAGGCGCGGGTGGGGCGGGTTCAGAAGTCCTCGGTGACGGCGGGGAGGCGGCCGAGGGATTGCACGAGGTCGGCGCTCTCGCCCAGGGCGCTCCGCCATTCGTCGCCTTCGGTCATGAGGGCTGCGACCGACACGATCTGCGCGCCGTGACGCGTGAGCAGGTCGAGGGCGGCGGCCGCGGAGCGTCCGGTCGAGATCACATCGTCGATGAACGCGACGCGCGCGCCGTCGATCGACGCGAGTCGGCGGGCATCGAGGGTGAGCCGTTGCGCGTCGATCGTGGTGACCGAGGTGACCTCCACCGACGGGCTGTCGCGGAGGTGCCACTTCCTGCTCTTCTGCAGGACGACGTACTCGTCGAGGCCGAGGTGGGGCGCGACCGCGATCGCGACCGGGATGCCGAGCGTCGCCGCGGTGACGATGATGTCGGGCTTGCGTTCCCGGACGAGGTCGGCGAGCTCGCGTCCGGCCTGCGCCAGCACCGACACGGGCAGGTCGATCGTCATGAGCAGGGCGGCCTGCTTCCCCGGGCCCAGGTCGACGATGGGCAACTCGATCTCCTGCGAGCCCATCCGGGCGAGGTAGGTGCGGTCCACGTCACACCGCCGATCCGGTGGGGATCGCGACCGACGCATCGAGCCATCCGCCGACACCGGCGAGCGGGACGACGTCGACCCGGAGTTCAGCGGCGATCTCGGGCGGCAGCCCGCTCGCCGTCCCCTCTACGAACGAGACCGGAGGGGGAGAGGGGTTCCACTTGGTCCATGCCAGCTCGGCGATCGTGCCGCAGCTGAGACCGATGGTGACCATGGCGTCCGACATCTCGCCGATCTGGTGGTGCTGCTCGTACCAGGTGAGCTCATCGCGGAGTTCGTGGCAGCGCACGCGCTGCAGCTCGATGGAGGGCATGGCGGCGGGCTCGCTGATCCCCGATGCGGGGGTCAGGCCGATCAGTCGGGTGCCGCCCGCGGCGAGGTAGCCGTCCATGGCCGAGACGGCCACGCCGCGATCGGGGACGACGATCATCGCCCACCCCCGGCGGGCGATCATGTCTCCCACCTGTTCGGCGGCGTCGATCAGGCGTGCGGGAGCGATGCCGGCCGCGGCGGCGACGCGCGCGATGTTCGAGGGGCCGAGCACGGCGACGATCGCAACGTCGGCGGCGGATGATGAGACGGGCTGCATGGTGCAAGGTTGCACCATGCGCGTTTCACCGGTGCTGGTGTTTCGTTACATCTAGATTTCGGCGGTGATCACTGCACGCCCTCGCCGCGCGCACCGTGACGCATAAGATCACCGGGTGGCCTCCTCTGCAGCGAAAGACAGCGCATCGCGCGATCGGGCGACGCTGCGCGACATCGCGCTCGACACCGGGCTGTCGATGAGCACCGTCTCGCAGGCGCTCCGCGGAGCCGGCCGCATCAGCGAGGCGACGCGGGCTCGCGTCGCCGAAGCATCCGCCCGGCTCGCCTACCGGGCGAACGTCAGTGCGCTGCACATGCGGGGCGCTCGCACCGGACTCGTGGGGCTCGTCGCCACCGTGCCCGACTCGACGTCGTGGAGCGTGGGCGATCTCGACTTCCTCGTGCGATGCGAGCGAGCGTTCTGCGATGTCGCACTCGGGAGCGATCGGTACCCGGTCATGCTGTCGGGTTCGTCGGTGTCGGGCGCGATCGGCGTGCTGCCGGTCGACGGTGTCGCGGTGATCGACCCGGGGCCGAACGACCCGCTGCTGCGCCTGCTCGAAGAACGGGGGGTGGCCTACGTGACCCTTGGTCGAGATGTGCTCAGCGACGCCTCCGACGAGTGGGTCGTCGACAACGACAAGCTGGGGATCACGCGGGTCGCGCTCGACGGTCTGTACCAGAGGGGCATGCGGCGATCGCTGCTGCTGACGGCCGACACCGGGCAGAACTATATGACGGATGTGGCGCAGGCCTACGACGCGTGGGGCGAAGCGCACCCCGACGTGACCACGACGACCGCCGTGCTGCCGCTGCCTTTCGACGCGGCGCAGGCCGCACGGGTGGTGTCGGACGCATGCCGCGACGGCGTGGACACGATCTACCTCGCCGTCGAGCCTGCCCTCACCGCGGTGCTCGATGCGGTGGCCGCCGAAGGGCTCAGCATTCCCGACGACGTGCAGCTGCTCGCCACGACCGACAGCACGCGGGCGCAGTCGCTCGTTCCCGCGATCTCGGCGGTCGATCTGCAGCCCGCGGCGCTGGGGGAGAGGCTCTTCGCACTGCTCGAGCAGCGCGTGAGCGGTGCGGTTCCCGATGCGGTCGAACGCCTCGTGGCCGCCGACGTGCGCTGGCGCGACAGCACGCGGGCGCTCGTCTGACCCGCTGGCACACACGACGTCCGCTGTCGACCCTCCTGCGTCCGGCCGTGCGCTCGTCATGCTGGATGCAGTCGAAAGGATCCCCGATGAGCGACAGCAGCAGCATCCGCCCTTCGTCCGACGGTGACGTCACGCAGGCCGACCTCGAGCACCTGGCCGGGGGTGAGCTCGAGAACCTGCCGCCCGCGCCCGACGGCACCCCCGACGAAGGGGGACAGCCGGATCCCGACGAGGTCTTCACCGCCCCCGAGGGATCAGGCCCCTACGCCGACCGCGATGCGGTCACCGACGAGCGGACGGGCTCGGCCGAGGTCTGAGCGCTACTCCCCGGAGTAGTCGCGGGCCCAGCTGACCTCGGGCTCGATGTAGAAGGCGGTCAATCCCGAGCGGATGTCGTACGGGGCGCCGGTGTACTTCTCCGATATCCGGTCGACGATCGGCAGTGCCTCGTCGCCGGTCACGCGTTCGACGACGCGCCCGCGGACGAACGCCGAATCGAGCGGGTTCGTCGGGTTGGTGACCGACACGGCGAGGCGCGGGTCGGTCTGCAGGTCGCGATCCTTGCGGGAGTCGGCCATCGTGAACATGGTGAGCCGGTCTCCCTCGACGCCGATCCACACCGGCACCGAGTGCGGCGCACCGTCGGGGAGCAGCGTTGCCACGTGCACGACCGTGTCGCGCTCGAAGTAGGGGCGGACGTCGTTCCAGCGCTTGGTCATTCGCTTCTCCTTCATCGGGGTCGTCTCTTCGACAACCGTGCCCCCTGGCGGGGTGTTCCCCTGGCCCGCGGCGGGCGCTGCGTCGAGCGTGCCCGTTTCCGCCAAGAGTGCTCGCTTTTCCGGGCACATCCGACGGAAACGGACACCCTGGGCGACGCCCCCGCTACGGTGGCGGCATGAACGCAACGGCGCATCAGACGGGGCGGCGGTGGCTGCTCCTGCACGGGACTCCGCTCGGTCCGGAGGTGTGGGCCGAGACCGCGCATGCCCTGGGGCACGATGCCGTGCTCACGCCCGACTGCCGGGCGGTGCCCGAGGGGGACGACCCGCAGCGCCGCCTCGCGCACGACCTGGCCGCGCGTTTCGACGGCGACCTCGACGTCGTCGGCCACTCGTTCGGCGGACAGGTCGCGCTGGAGTTCGCCCTGGCCGTGCCCGAGCGGGTGCGCTCGCTCACGATCCTGTGCAGCCGCGATACGCCGTTCCCCGCGTTCGGGGCGGTGGCGGATGCCGTCGCCTCGGGCACGGGCGTCCCCACGGTCGAGGCGAGTCTGGCGCGCTGGTTCTCCGCGGACGAGCTCGCCGGAGACGCGCACATCGTCGAGCTCGCGCGGAGCGAGCTGCGCGCAGCATCCCTCATCGACTGGTCTCGCGCGCTCGCGGCAATCGCGGTGTACGACAGCTCTGCCGAGACGCCGTCGTTGCGGATGCCGGTGAGCATCGTCGCCGCCGGACACGACGCCGTCTCGACGCCCGACGCGATGCGTGAGATGGCCGGGCGCATCCCTGGTGCGCAGTTCTCGGTGCACGACGACTGGTTCCACATGTCGCCGTTCGTCGATGCGCGGGCGCTCGCGCGGCTGCTGCAGGGCGGCCGCGACCGCAGCTGAGCTATGCGGCCGGATCAGCCCTCGCCGGCTTCGCGGGCCGCGATCTTCCGCTCGCGCATCGCCAGGAAGAGGGGGAAGGTGAAGGCGAACGCCGTCACCGCCGAGAGCACCACGTACAGCCACGCGCGTTTCATGCGGAGCCGACGGGCCTCGGCGAAGATCAGCACCACCCCGGCGATCGCGACCACGAGCAGGTCCACGCCGATCGACGACACGGCCGGACCGCCGCCGAACAGGTCGGCGAAGTAGTTCCGCCCCTCCACGACCGTCCAGGCGTTCAGCGTGAAGGTCCACACCAGGCCGACGATCGACAGTGCGAGGTAGATGAACGCGCGCGGCGTCCAGTGCTGCGTGATCGCTCGTTGGCTCATGCTCGCACCGTACTCCCGCAGGCGTGAGTTGCCGCAATGCGGGGTCTCGCGGTGCTCGGTGACCCCGAGTCGCGGCACCTCACGTGTGAAGCGTCGGGGGAGGGGTCCAAACGAAAAGATGAAAGCGCTCTCATGAAACCCGTCGACCCGCGCGCATACGCTGCCGCAACACCGCCGCGGGTGTACTCGTCCCGTCGGCCCACCCGAGGTCGGCGGAAAGGGCCGCTTCGATGACCGCTGCCACCACCCGCAGCATCCGCCTCCTCGCCGCCGCGCTCGCGGTCGGCGTGGTCGCTCTGCTCACACTCGCCCCGAGATCGCTCGTGTCGCCCGCCCGCGGGCTCTTCATGCGACTGATGGATGCTGCGCTCGCCCCGCTGTTCGATGCCATCCCTTACGGCGACGCCGAGCGCGTGCTCAACGCGCTCATGTTCGTGCCCCTCGGCGCGACCATCGCCCTCCTCCTGCACCGCCGCGCGTGGCCGCTCGCAATCGTGGCGGGCTTCGGCCTCTCGGCGGCGGTGGAGTATGCGCAGGCCTCGATCCCCGGGAGGGTCCCCGACCTGGATGACGTGGTCTGGAACACTCTCGGCGCTGTCGTCGGCGTGGCCGTCGTCACGGTGCCGCGCATCGCGGGAGCAGCCGTCGTCCGTCACCGGGCTCCTACCGACCGCCCGGCGCGGCGGTGATCGCATACATCATCGAGACCCGCCACCCCTGCGACCCGCCCAGGTCGGCGCGGTAGAACGGAGGAACCAGCCGCCACCGTCCCACCGAAAGGGCTCCGATGACGACCACCCCGTTCCGCGTACCCGTCCTCCGTCACGAGGTCGCGCGATGAGACTCACCGACACCAGCGATCTGTGGTGGAAGACCGCGGTCTTCTAAAACCTCGACGTCAAGACCTACCTCGACACCGACGACGATGGAGTCGGCGACCTGCGCGGCCTCGCGCAGCGGCTCGACCATCTCGCCGAGCTCGGGGTCACGTGTCTGTGGCTCGCGCCGTTCTACCCGTCGCCGCAGCGCGACAACGGCTACGACATCGAGGACTACTACGGGGTCGATCCTCGATACGGAACCCTCGGCGACATGGTGGAGGTGCTCCGTACCGCCCACGACCGCGGGATGCGGGTGATCGTCGACCTCGTCGTGAACCATACGTCCGACCAGCATCCGTGGTTCCAAGAGGCGCGCACGAGCCCTGACAGCCGCTACCGCCACTTCTACCAGTGGCGCGACGACGTGCCCGACGATGCACCCGCGAGCATGTTCCCCGACGTCGAGGACGGCGTGTGGCGCTTCGACGAGACGGCCGGGCAGTACTACAAGCACTCGTTCTACCGGCACCAGCCCGACCTCGCCACCGATCACCCCGAAGTGCGCGAAGAGATCGCGAAAGTGCTCGGCTTCTGGCTCGAGCTGGGCATCGACGGGTTCCGCGTCGACGCCGTGCCGTTCCTCATCGACGGTGACGGCGGGCCCGAGCACGAATTCCTCCGCACCCTTCGCGGCTACGTCTCCCGGCGGCGCGGAACGGCGATGCTGCTCGGCGAGGTCAATCTGCCCTACGACGAGCAGCTCGCCTTCTTCGGCGACTCAGACGGCGACGAGCTCACGATGCAGTTCGACTTCGTCGCGAACCAGCGGCTCTACCTGGCCCTGGCCAGACAGGATGCGGCGCCCCTACGCGATGCGTTGCTGTCCCGCCCCGCGATCGCGCTCGGCAACCAGTGGGGCAACTTCGTCCGCAATCACGACGAGCTCACCCTCGATCAGCTGAGTGAAGACGAGCGCGACGAGGTGTTCGAGGCGTTCGCCCCCGAGAAGGGGCAGCGCATCCATGACCGCGGCATCACCCGCCGCCTGCCGTCGATGCTCGAGGGCGATCCCCGGCGCATCCGCATGGTCTACAGCCTGATCTTCTCGCTGCCCGGAGCCCCCGTGCTCTACTACGGCGAAGAGATCGGCATGGGAGAGGACCCCCGCATCACGGGCAGCCGCGCGGCGGTGAGAACGCCGATGCAGTGGACGGACGCTGATGGAGCGGGCTTCTCGCACGCCGACGCCGACGACCTGGTCGCTCAGGTCGTCGCGGGCGGCTTCGCTCCGCAGCACATCAACGTCTCGCAGCAGCGGCACGACCCGGGGTCGTTCCTGCGGTTCGTGCAGGAGCTGATCCGCACGTATCGCGCGGCCCCCGAGATCGGCTGGGGCGAGCTGTCGATCCTCGACCAGCCGCACTCGTGCGTGCTCGCGCACTCCGTCACGAGCGAACTCGGAATGCTCGTCGCGGCGCACAACTTCGCGCCCGACGGACGCACGTTCCGCATCGACGTCGAGGGCGCCGACGAAGGCTGGCGCGTCGTCAGCCTGCTCGGCGACGACCCGGCGCCGGTCGCTCTGAACGGGGGCGGCTTTGACGTCGAGCTCGGCGGGTACGGTCACCAGTGGTGGCGCGTCATCCGGCCCGAGGAGCGGCGGATCGCGTGAACGTGTGCGCGGCGTCCCTCCGGACTGAAAGGATCAGCAGATGAACTGGCGCGCCCTCCTCTCCCGGATCCCGGCTCTGGTCAAGACGCTGTCACCTGTCGTCCTGGTCGTCGACATCGTGATCCGCGTCGTCGCCGTGATCGCCGTGCCGCGCAATCGGCGTCCCACGTCGGCCATGGCTTGGCTGATGGCGATCTTCATCGCCCCGATCCCGGGCAGCCTCCTGTTCGGCCTCTTCGGCAGCTCGAAGCTCCCGCGCGACCGGCGCAAACGCCAGCGCGAGATCAACGACCTGATCCTCGAGCACACGCAGGGGATCGACGAGGAGATCGCCGACGACCCGCGCCCGCCGTGGTTCGCATCCGTCGCGCAGTTGAACCGCACGCTGGGTGCGATGCCCCTCCTTGAGGGCAACGCCGCCCGACTGTTCCCGCACTACGAGGGCTCGATCGCGGCGATGACGGATGCTGTCGACGCGGCGCGCCGGTACGTGCACGTGGAGTTCTACATCCTTGCGCGCGACAAGACGACGATCGGCTTCTTCGACGCCCTGAAGCGCGCGAGGGAGCGGGGCGTGCAGGTGCGCGTCCTCTTCGACCACTGGGCGACGATCACGAACCCCGAGGGGCGTAACACCCGCCGCTGGCTGAAGGACAACAGCATCCGGTTCGAGGAGATGCTGCCCTTCCATCCGACGAAGGGCATGTGGCGCCGCCCCGATCTGCGCAACCACCGCAAGATCGTCGTGGTGGACGGCAAGATCGCCTTCACCGGTTCGCAGAACATGATCGACAGCAGCTACAACAAGAAGGGCAACATCCGCCGCGGTCTGCAGTGGGTCGACCTCATGGTGCGTCTGGAAGGGCCGGCGGCCATCGGCCTCGACGCCCTGTTCATCACCGACTGGTACAGCGAGACCGACGAGCTGCCCGACGTCACCGACGTCGACGAACTGACCGTGGACCACACCGACCCCGGCACGTTCGAGTGTCAGGTCGTGCCGAGCGGGCCGGGGTTCGACGGCGAGAACAACCTGAAGCTCTTCAACGCTCTGGTCTACTCGGCGCAGAAGAGGCTCATCATCGCAAGCCCGTACTTCGTCCCCGACGACTCGATGCTCTACGCCATCACGACCGCGGCCGAGCGTGGTGTTGACGTGCAGCTGTTCGCGTGCGAGGTGGCCGACCAGTTCCTCGTCTATCACGCGCAGCGGTCGTACTACGAGGCGCTGCTGCGAGCCGGCGTGCGGATCTTCCTCTACGAGAAGCCGATCGTGCTGCACTCCAAGCACTTCACCATCGACGACCAGGTCGCCGTCATCGGGTCGAGCAACATGGACATGCGCTCGTTCAGCCTGAACTTCGAGGTGTCGCTGCTCGTGCACGGCCGAGAGTTCGTCGACGACCTCCGCCAGATCGAGAACGACTACCGGTCGCGCTCGAAGGAGGTGCTGCTCGAGGACTGGTTGCAGCGCCGCGTGCCCGTGCAGGTGCTCGACAACGTCGCCCGCCTGACCGCCACCGTCCAGTAGGTCAGGCGCGGTCGTAGGTCACGACGCGCACGCCGCCCGCGAGCTCCTTCTCGCCGACCGCACGGAACGTGGTCGGCGAGAACGCGCCGGCGAAGAGCGGAATCCCCGCGCCGATGACCCACGGGTTCACCTTCAGCACCAGGCGGTCGATCTCGGGCAGCAGCGAGTGCGCCAGTGTGCCCCCGCCCACCAACCACAGGTCCAGGCCGTCTTGCGCCTTGAGCGCGCGCACCCGATCCAACGCGTTCTCGCGCACCACTTCGACGGCGGGACCGGGCGAATCGGACATGGAGGTCGAGAACACCAGATGCCGGAGGTGCGGGTAGGCGTCGGTGAGTCCGGCCGCCAGACCGATCTCGTACGACGCCCGTCCCTCCAGGACGGTGTCGAAGGCCCGACCGGGCCCGTCGATGCCCATCGCCGCTCGGGCGGGAGCCGGGAGCGTCTCGGGGTAGTTCTCGACGATGAACGCCACGAGGTCGGGCGTGACCGCGAAGTACGGCTCGCCCGAGGGGTCGCCGCCCCCGGGCGGGGCGATGAAACCGTCGATCGTCGTCGCGACGTAGTAGACGAGCTTGCGCATGGGAGGCCTCCGTCGGTTCTCACACTCTCAGCCGCGCCGGTCGGGAATCAAGCGGTGATGGCTGCGAGGGGTCAGCGGGGGAGCACGACGTGCACGAGCAGACCGCCTTCAGGTCGCGCCGTCACCTCGAGCGCCCCGTCGTGGGCGCGCACGATCGACGCCACGATCGCGAGACCGAGCCCCGCGCCCTGGTGCCCCGACTCGGTGCGCGTGCGTCCGGCGCCGCGCACGAACGGCTCGGTGAGCGTCGCGGCGACGGCGGGGTCGAGCACGGGGCCGCTGTTTTCGACGGTCAGCGCCGCCCATCGATCGCCCGGGGTCACGGTCAGTCGCACCCACCCGCCGGGCTCGTTGTGCACGATCGCGTTATGCAGCAGGTTGGCCGCGAGCTGCCCGATGAGGGCCCGGTTCGCCGTGACCTCCACGGACGGCAGCGACACCTGACCCCGGATGCTGCGCGCCTCCGCCTCCGCCTGCACATCCTCCAGCGCGACCGAGGCGAGCGCTGCGAGGTCGATCGCCTCGATCGAGAGTCCGCCCCGGCCCACACGGGCGAGGGTGAGGAGCGCTTCGGTCGTCGCGATCGCGCGGTCGTTGGTGGATCCGATGCGCTGCAGCAGCACGTCGACGTCGCGACCCGTCGGGTCGGCCTGACCGACCTCGACCATCGTGCGGATGATCGCGTGGGGCGTCCGCAGCTCGTGCGACGCGTTCGCGGCGAAGCGTCGTTCCTCGGCGATCGTGTGCTCGACGCGGTCGAGCATCGTGTCGAGGGCGTCGGCCAGGTCGGTGAGCTCGTCGCGCCGCCCGGGGAGGGCGACGCGCTGGTCGAATCGTCCGTCGCGCACGCGGCGCGCAGCATCCGCGATCCTCCCGAGCGGTCGCAGAACCAGCCCCGCGAGCACCCAGCCGCCGATCAGTCCGATGACGATGAGCCCGGCCATCGCCCACCACGCGTACTTCACGAAGACATCGATCAGGTCACCGCGGTTGGGCACGTACTCACCCGTCGGGCGGTAGAGGTTGCCGTCGGGTACATACCGCAGCAGCAGGAACCCGACGACGAACAGGGCAATGCCGGCGACGATGAGGAACCCCGCATAGCTGAGGGCGAGCTTCGCCTGCAGCGAGAGTCCCCTCTCGCGAGAGGGGGCCGCTCCGGTCACCGGCATGCGATCAGCCTAGGTCGACGACCGTATCGCCGACGTATGGCGATCAGATCCACCCGCGTTCCTGCGCCATCACGGTCGCCTGCTGACGCGTGGCCACCGACAGCTTGCCGAGCGCCGACGAGACGTGGTTGCGCACCGTTCCGGGGGAGAGGTGCAGGGTCGCGGCGATCTGCGCGATCGTCTCGCCGCGCCTGCCGGCTCGCAGCACGTCGAGTTCGCGGTCGGTGAGGGGGCTGCGCTCGTCGGCGAGGGCATCGGCCGCGATCTCGGGGTCGACGTAGCGGCGTCCGGACGCGACGCGCCGGATGATCTCGGCGACCTCCTCCGCGCGCCGCGATTTCGGCACGAACCCCTCGACCCCGGCCTGCAGTGCGCGCCGCAGCACACCGGGCCGGGCGTGCCGCGTCACCACGATGCACCGCGCGGAGCTCTTGCCGCGCAGTCGCTCCGCGACCTCCACGCCGTCGAGCCCGGGCATCTCGAGGTCGAGCAGGCACACGTCCGGTTCGACGCGCAGCGCCTCGGCGACCGCATCGGTTCCGTTGCGGCACTCGGCCACGATCTCGAGGTCGTCTTCGAGTCGCAGGAGAGACGCGAGCGCCGTGCGGATCATGTCCTCATCGTCGGCGATCAGTACCCGGATCATGCGAGCTCCTCCTGGTCGAGGGATGCGGCGCCGGCGGGCAGCGACACCGTGAGCGCGAACGTCGTGCCCTCTCGCGAAACGAGCACCTCGCCGCCGACCGCCTCGGCACGACTCGTCATCCCGTCGAGCCCCGACCCCCATCCGGTGTCGTCGTCGCCCGGGTCGTCGTTGGTGATCCGGTACACCCACCGATCGGCGTTCCGTGCGAGCGACAGCGACGCGTGGTGACCACCGCCGTGCTTGAGCACGTTCGTCACGCTCTCGCGCACGATCGGTCCGAGCGCGTCGATGCGTCCGACGTGCGTGTCGACGTCGGTCGTCACCTCGAGTCCTGCAGACCGCAGTAGGTCAGCGGCGTTCTCGAGCTCGTCGGGCAGCGGCACGCCGCGGAACTGCGATGCGAGGTCGCGCGTGCCCTGGCGTGCGTCGTCGACCGCGGCGCGTGCGCGCGCGATCTCGCGGGCCGCGCCTCCGGGGTCGTCGCGCTGCAACAGACGCTCGGCGAGTTCGAGTTGCAGGGCGATCACCTGCAGGTGGTGGCCCTGCAGATCGTGCACGTCGTTCGCGAGGCGCAGGCGCTCGCGCGTCGCGGCCAGTGCACTCTCGGCCTCCCGTGCCCGGTCGAGTTCGAGCACGATCTCCCACCACCACATCGACGAGGCGAATGTCACCGGCAGCAGGGTCGTGAACAGCGCGGGAACGTAGATGTCGAGCCGAGACCACAGCGTGGGCACCTCGACGATCCACAGGGCGATGAGCACGATGGTGACCCCGACCACGACGCGCCACCGGATGCCGCGGGGCCAGGAACGCGCGCTGAGAGCGGCGGCGACGACGCCCGCCCCGGCGAGCCACGAACCCGTGGCGGCACCCAGCACCGCTCCGGCGACGAGCATGGCCCCGAGGCCCACCACTTCGCCGGGGCGCGGGGTGCGACGTTCTTCGTCTCGCCGCGCGATCACACTCGGCCGGTACTCGCTCAGCAGCACGACGAGGCCGGCGACGCCGAGGAGCGTCGCGGCCAGACCGAGCCATACCCGCCCGACCGCGTCGTCGTAATGCACCGGGATCCACCCGACCCACGACAGGGGAGTGACGGCCCCGAAGAAGACGACCGCCGTCGCGGTGTACCACCAGGTCGCGGTGACACCCCGGCCGAGCGCCCGGTCGCCGATGCGCGGACCGCGGTAGGGAGCACTCGTCGGCGTCGTCATGCTTCCACGGTAACCAGCCGTGCACGCGCACGCGCCGCCCGGCCGGAGGGTCGTGACATTCGTCATGGGTCGGCCGCCGCATCCTCCCGGCCGGAGGTGACACGGCGACACTGCCGGCGACGGGGCATCGCGGATGGGATGGAATCACCGCCGCTTGCACATGGCATCCCCACCGAAAGGCTTCTCATGAACCCCGTCGCAGATCTCATCCTCGGATTCCAGAACCTCATCGCGCAGCTCCCGGAATGGGCGCAACCGCTCATCGTGTTCGTCGCCGGCGCGGTGCCCTTCATCGAGGGCGAGGGCGCAGCATCCATCGGCATCATCGGTGGCATCAACCCGGTCATCGCCGCCATCGCGGGTGCCCTCGGCAACTTCGTCGCCGTCGCCATCGTCGTGCTGCTGGGCGCCCAGATCCGGGCCGCGCTGACGAGATCGAAGCCTCGCAAACCCGCCTCGGCGCGCAAAGAGAAGTTTCAGAAGGCCTTCCACCGCTACGGCGTGGTCGGCGTGAGCCTGCTCGGACCCCTGCTGCTGCCGACCCACTTCACCGCCGCGGCGCTCGTCGGTACCGGCGTGCCGAAGGCGCGGGTGCTGCTCTGGCAGGGCGTCGCGATCGTCCTCTGGACGACGCTGCTCACCCTGATCATCACGGGTGTCATCGCCGTCGCGGTCTGACCCCTCCGACTCGGCGCCACCGCTCCTCTGTGGGGGTGGGCGGTGGCGTCGTCATGTCGTCATGCGGTAGCCGACACCGGGCACCGTCTCGATCACCCATGGCTCGCCGAGGCGCTTGCGCAGGGTCGAGATCGTGATGCGGACGGCGTTGGTGAACGGGTCGGCGTTCTCGTCCCACGCCCTTTCGAGAAGGTCCTCGGCGCTCACGACGCCGCCCCCCGCCGTCATGAGCACGTCGAGCACGGCGAACTGCTTGCGCGTGAGGTTGACGTAGTGGCCGTCTCGGAACACTTCGCGCCGGAAGCGGTCGAGCCGCACTCCCGAGATCTCGCTCACCGGGGGCGTGGATGCGGCGGGCCGCCGCCCGAGCGCACGGAGCCGGAGCACGAGCTCACGCAGGGCGAAGGGCTTGGTGAGATAGTCGTCGGCGCCGCTCTCGAACCCCGTCGCCTTGTCGTCGAGCCGGTCGGCCGCCGTCAGCATGAGCACACGGGGCGAGGCGGGTTCGGCGGCCAAGCGGCGTGCGATCTCGTCGCCGTTCGGCCCGGGGATGTCGCGGTCGAGCACGACCACGTCGTACGCGTTGACCGCCAGCTGTTCGAGTGCGGTGTCGCCGTCGCCGGCGATGTCGGCCGCTATGGCCTCGAGTCGCAGCCCGTCGCGGATCGCTTCGGCGAGGTAGAGCTCGTCCTCGACGATCAGCACGCGCATGGCTTCAGCGTAGAGCGGCGCGCGTATTGCGGGCGTATGCGCGAGATTGGCGGCTTTGCGGCGGTGTTCGGCGCGAATCGGCGGCCTCAGCGAGATCGGGCGTGAGCGGATCGTGGCATCGTTCTGCCAGGAGGATGAAGATGCGCGTAGTGGTGGTGCCGGGTATCGGCGGATCCGACGAGGACCACTGGCAGAGCCGGTGGGAGGCGGACTCGGTCGACATGGTGCGACTGGAACCTGTGTCATGGGATGCACCGGAGTTCGGCGACTGGAGCGCGGCGCTCGACCGGGCCACGGGAGGCGAGCGTGTCGTGATCGTCGCCCACAGCCTGGGCTGCCTGCTCGCCGTGCGGTGGGCTCGGGAGCACGAGGTCGCGGGGCTGTTCCTCGTCGCCGTCCCCGACCCCGGCGGTGCCGCCTTTCCCCGGGTGGCCGCGGATTTCGGAGACGACCTCGTCGACCCGCCCGGTGCGCCGACGCTGCTCATCGCGAGCGACGACGATCCGTACTGCTCGCCGGAGCGGTCTGCCGCGTTCGCCCGCGCATGGCAGGCGGACCTCGTCTCGGTCGGATCCCACGGACACCTCAATTCCGCGAGCAACCTCGGCCCATGGCACGAGGGGCGCGACCTCTTCGCGGGATTCATCGCTGCGGTCTCCGATCCGCAGCATCCGTCGACATAGCCGACGCATATCGCCGCCATATCCGTTCGCGCGTACGGCGCGACAACATCGGCTCGCGTGGGATGGGCATCATGCTCACGCTCGATGCTCCCGCCGCCCCTGCTCCCGTCCGACGCGCGTCTGCGCGGAGGCGGCGCGTCGTCTTCGTCGTCGCCGGGGTGATCGCGGCGACCCTCACCGCTGCCGTCATCGGTGTGGCGGTCACGGGTACGTTCTCGGAGGCCGTCGCGCCCTTCACGAAGCTCGTACCGTTCTCACCGACGGCAGAGGACGGACTCATCGCCGAGGGCGAGACCGTGACGGTCGACGACGAGGTGCCCGCGATCGCCCGCCTCAACCCCGACCTGCGCGATGCGATGCGCGCCGCCGAAGCCGAAGCGGCGTCGGACGGCCTCTCCTTCCGGGTGATGAGCGGATGGCGCAGCGTCGAGTACCAGGAATGGCTGCTCGAGGATGCGATCGAGCTCTACGCGAGCGAGGAGGTCGCTCGTCAATACGTCGCGAGCCCGGACCGCTCCACGCACGTCACCGGAGACGGCATCGACATCGGCCCCACCGACGCGCAGTTCTGGCTCATGACGAACGGCTCCCGCTACGGCATCTGCCAGACCTACGCGAACGAGCGATGGCACTACGAGCTCGCCACCGACCCGGGTGGGGTGTGTCCCGAGATGAAGTCGGATGCGGCGTCCTGAACGGGTGCGTTCCGCCACACCACCGAATAGCGCCACATCGGATGCCGCCGCCAGATCATTCCCGGAAGAACCTCGGCGGCGCAGACACGAACCTCCCGGTACGTGTGCGGAGGCGGCCAGATGGTCGGGGCGGAGTGCTCCCACAGGGTTCTCCGGCGCACGTACCACCGGTGCTGAAGCGCGCCGATGACCCCGAGCAGGTGGTCGCCGAGTGAGGACGGCCGGGCCAGCCCGATGACCACGAGCGCACCGCCCGGCGCCGTGAGGTCCCTCAGCCGCGACAGCCCCGCGGTCAGATCGGGAAGGTGGTGGATGGTCGCGACGGAGGCTACGACGTCGAAGGATCGTCCGAGATCGAGCCGCATGATGTCGCCCGGCACCCACGCGATGTCGGGGCGATCCATGGCCGCACGGGCGAGCACCTCGCCGTCGACGTCGACGGCGGTGACGTCGGGGACGGCGTTACGGAGCTCGCGCGCCAACAGACCGTCACCGGTGCCCACGTCGAGCGCTGACGTCGCGCCGTGGGGAACGGCGGCGGTCACGACTCCGTGCAGGTGGATGTTGTGGTTCCACGGCGCCCGCTGGTGAACGCGGCGAGATCGACGAGGGTTCACAGCGCGGCCAGGTAGCGACGCGTCATCCGCGACTGCACGAGGCGGGCGAGCGGGCCGCCCAGGCGGGTGAACCACCGGCCGGGTGCCGAGAACGCGGTGATCGTGAAGGTGACCTCACCGGAGGGTGCGAGGCGCACCTCGAAGCGTTCCTCTCCGCGCTCGGGGTGCCCGGGAAGGGTGCCGTACGCGAAGCCGGCCGCGGTCGCGGTCCGTTCTGCCCAGACGACGAGGCACGGTATGCGGAACGCGAGCGGACCGATGCTCACGAGCATGCGCACGCGCGTGCCCTCGCGGAGCGGCACGTCCGACAGCCGAATGCGTGCGCCCGCTCGTCGCTGCACGAGACCGGCGAACAGGTCGTCGGACGCCCGCTCGAAGCGCTCCCTGCCGTGGCCGATGACGCGCGTCGAGCGGACGTGGTGGTACCCCGCCGGCAGCTCGCCCGCGGTGGCGCCGACCTCGGCGTAGGTGACGGTGGCCATCCCGCCAGCCTATGCACCCACCCGCGTCGAGTGACGTCGGTGAAATCGGGCCGAACCGGTGCGCGTCATCGCACACACGCACCGAACTCGCCCGATTCCACCGATTCGGCGCCGCCGGGTCTCACGCTGCGCGGCCCGTCGATGCGCGGACGAGCAGCGAGGTGGGCAGCCGCTGGTGGCGGATCTCGGCGGGCTTGTCGGTCGCGATTGCCTCGACGAGGTACTCCGCCGCGAGGCGGCCCTTCGTCGCGATGGGTTGCCGCACCGTCGTGAGACTCGGCGCCGTCCAGCTCGCCTCGGCGAGGTCGTCGAATCCGGTCACCGAGAGCGCGCCGGGCACGTCGACACCCGCCGCGCGAGCGGCGTCGAGCACGCCGAAGGCGATGATGTCGCTGAACGCGACGATCGCGGTCGGCGGCTCGGGCTCGGCCCACAGGCGTCGGAACGCCTCCGTGCCACCGGCGCGGGTGCACGCCACCTCGAGCACCGTCATGCCCGGGTCATCGGTCGAGAGGCCCACCTCGCCGAGGCTTCGGCGCACGCCGTCCATCCGCCGGCGCACGGGCCCGCGCCACGCGCCGAACCCGCCCTCGACGCCGGTCTCGAATGCCACGAAGGCGATCCGGCGGTGGCCGAGGCCGAGCAGGTAGTCGACGACTTCGACGGTCCCCTGCCCGTCGTCGATCTCCACGCTCGGAACGTCGTCGTGCCACTCGCTGTCGACGAGCACGAACGGGATGCGGCGTTGCCTCAGCGCCGTCACCTCGCCCCGGTCGTACTCCAGCCCCGAGACGACGAAGCCGTCGACGGCGGCGTACGGGATGGCGCGCAGCATCGAGCCGCGCAGCGGGGGAGCGAGCAGAAGGGTGAAGCCCTCACGGTGACACGTCTGACCGATGCCCTGCAGGAACTGCGTGTAGTACGGGTTCTCCAGCACGTTGTCCAACTGCTGCGGCAGCAGGAGCGCGAGGCTGTCGGTGCGCCGCGTGCGCAGCATCCGTGCCGCCGGGTCCTGCGCGTATCCGAGTTCGCTCGACGCCGCGCGGATGTTCTGCAGCGTGGTGTCGGAGAGCTTGCGCGGATCGTTGAAGGCCAGCGAGACCGCCGACTTCGACACCCCGGCGAGGTCGGCGACCTCCTGCATGGTCACCCGTCGGCGTGTCACGCAGAGCTCCCGGGTGATGCCGCGGTCCCGAGCGAAGCCGTGCCGAGCGGCCCGAGCACGACGGTGTCCGCGTCGAGAGGAGCGAGCTCGGGAATGGAGGCGGTGTCGACGGTCGTCCCCTCGCCGCGGTGCACGATCACCGCCGCCCGCTCGTCCCCACCCGAGCGCACGATCGCGATCGTGTCGGCATCGAGGGCGACGGCGGTCTGTCGTCCCCGTCGCATCGCCGGTTGGTGCGCGCGGAATGCGGCGAAGGTGCGGATGCCGTCGAGCAGTCGGGTGTTCCATGACTCCTCGTTCCAGGGCATCGCGCCGCGACAACCGGGGTCGTTGTCGCCGGTGAGTCCGACCTCGTCGCCGTAGTAGACCATCGGTGCTCCCTCGAGTGAGAACAGCAGGGCATACGAGAGCAGGGCAGCCTCGACGTCGCCCGCGTGGCGGGTGAGTACGCGTTCGGTGTCATGGCTTCCGAGCAGGTTGAGCATGCCGCGGTGGAACCCGGCGGGGATCTCGGCGTGGAGCGCATTCAGGCCCGCGGCGAGCGCGAAGGCGTCGATGCCGCCGTCGGCGGTGAAGCCGAGGATGAGGTCGCGGGCGGTGTAGTTCATGGTGCCGTCGGCGGTGTCGCCCTGCAGCCATTCGACGGGTGAGCGCCATTCTTCGGCGACGATGTAGAGATCCTCGCTCTTGCCTTTCACCGTGGTACGGAACTCGCGCCAGAACGTGTGGTTGATGAAGTACGGCACATCGAGCCGCCACCCGTCGATGCCCTGTTCGATCCAGTACCGCGCGACGTCGAGATGGTGGTGCCGCACCTCGGGGTTGTACGCGTTCCACTTCGGCAGGTAGTAGCAGCCCGAACACGTGCGGTAGTTCGGCGTCGGGTGGGCGGTGACGGGGAATCCCTCGACCGAGAACCAGTTCACGTAGGCAGAGTCGGCCTCGTTCTCAACGACGTCTGAAAACGCCCAGTGGCCGTCGCCGCAGTGGTTGAGCACGGCGTCGAGCACGATGCGGATGCCTCGCGCACGGCACTCGGCCATCAGCGCGTGGAAGGTCTCGAGCGTGCCGAGACGGTGATCGATCGAGAAGTAGTCCTTGGCGTCGTAGCGGTGGTTCGTATCGGCCTCGAAGATCGGCGTCAGGTAGAGCGCGTTGGCCCCCAGCGCCACGATGTGGTCGAGGTGGTCGATGATGCCCTGCAGGTCACCGCCGAAGAAGTTGTCGGGTGTCGGCGTCGAGCCCCACGGCACGACGTTCTGGGGGTCGAGAGAGGGGTCCGCGTTCGCGAACCGCTCGGGGAAGATCTGGTAGAAGACGGCGTCGGCGAGCCAGTCGGGAGCGGTCACGGAATATCAGTCCTTCAGTCCGGAGGTGGTGATGCCGCGCACGAGGGCGCGTTGGAAGAAGAGGAAAACGAGGATGCTGGGAATCGTCGCCGTCAAAGTGCCTGCCATGAGGTAGTTCCAGCTCGTGCCGTACCGGCCCACGAACGACGACAACCCGATCTGGATCGTGCGCACCTCGTCGGTGTTCGTCACCAGCAGCGGCCAGAGGAAGTCGTTCCAGGCGAACAGGAAGCTGAAGATCGCGAGGGTCGCGAAGGCGGGGCGGGAGAGGGGCACGATGATGCGCAGGAAGGTCCCGATGCGGCTGCACCCGTCGATCCGCGCCGCGTCTTCGAGTTCCTGCGGGATCGACACGAAGAACTGCCGCAACAGGATGATGCCGAACACGTCGGCCATGCGCGGGACGATCAGCGCCGCATAGGTGTCGATCCAGCCGAGGTCGGCGACGATCGTATACGCCGGGATGATCGTGACGAAGGTCGGCACCATCAACGCGGCGAGCAGCACGACGAAGATCGTGTTGCGGAACGGGAACGTCAGTCGCGCGAACGCGTAGGCGGCCATCGCGTCGAAGACGAGGTGGCTCGAGACGATCCCGACCGCCATGACGACGCTGTTGAGGTAGTACTGGCCGAAGGGTGCGGCCTCCCACGCTGTCAGGTAGTTCTGCCAGTTCCACGACGTCGGGATGACCGACGTGTTCGTGTACGTCTCCGCGCGGCTCTGGAGCGAGGTCGTGAACATCCACAGGAACGGCACGATCACGACCGCCGCACCGGTGATCAGAAGGGCGTGGCGCCCGAGGCGCAGGGCGAGGGGCTGTCTCATCGGTCGCTCCGTCCTGACCCGCTGGCCCGCCATTGCACGAGGGTGACGCCGAGCACGAGAAGGAGCGTGACGAACGCGATCGCGGTTCCGTACCCGAAGTCGCCGAGGCGGAAAGCCGTGCGGTACATGAACATGCCGAGCACGTCGGTTCCGCCCCGCGGACCGCCCTCGGTCAGGACATAGACCAGATCGAACGCCTGGAAGCTCGTGATGAGCGCCTGCACGACGACGAAGAACGTCATCGGGGCGAGGAGGGGGATCGTCATGTGCCGCAGGCGTCGCCACGCGTTCGCGCCGTCGAGCTGCGCCGCCTCGTAGACGGCCGGAGGCAGCGCCTGGAGTGCCGTGAGATACAGCACGGCATTGAAGCCGACGTTCTTCCACACGGTCAATGCGGTCAGCGCACCGAGTGCGAGCCACCGTTCCTGCAGCCAGTCCGGGCCGATGATGCCGACCTGGGCGAGGAGGGCGTTCACGAACCCCGCCGGGTCGAGCATGTACTTCCACACGATGGCGGCTGCGACCGACGAGGTGACCGCCGGGAGGAAGTAGATGCTGCGGTAGAAGCCGCGCCCCCGCATGGGAGCGTCGAGCAGCAGCGCGACGGCGAGCCCCGTGGCGACCGACAGCACGCACACCCCGGTCGCGTAGACGACGGTGACGAGCAGACTGTTCCAGAACGCCGGGTCTTGCGCGAGCCGGACGTAGTTGTCGAGTCCGACGAACTCCTTGACGGGGTCGAAGCCGTTCCATGAGGTGAGGCTCGTGTAGCCGGCGTTGATGATCGGGTAGACGACGAAGACGCCGAGGATCGCGAGCGCCGGAACCAGGAACATCAGCGCCGTGATGACCTGATCGCGATCCCCTCTGCGGCGCCGCCGGGTGGGGGCGGACCCGCCCGACGCGGACTGCGCCGGGCGGATCCGGGTGGGTACCGATGTCACGATCGTCCGCTCAACCGTTCTTCAGCACGTCGTTGACCGCCCGCTCGGCGGCATCGAGCGCGTCGTCGACGGATGCTTCGCCGGCGAGCGCCTTCTCGATCTCCTGCGCGAAGGCCAGGGACACCGTCGGGTACAGGGGCGTGTTCGGGCGGGCGTGAGCGTCCGCCATCTGCTCGACATAGGGGAGAAGGCGGGGTTCGGTCGAATCCACCCACTCGAGGTACGCCGAGCCCGTCGCGACGGAGTCGAGCACCGGCAGCATCCCGGTCTCCTTGCTCCACTCGGTCACCTGGTCGGCCTCGAGGAACCACGACAGGAAGTCGGCCGCGGCGTCGGCCTCGGCATCGGAGTTCTCGAACACCATGGCCTGCTCGCCGCCGAGGTTCGTGGCCGGTTCGCCGTCGCTCGGGTAGGGCACCTGCGCGGTGCCGAACTCGAACGGCGGGTCGGCCGCCCAGATGCCGACCATCCACGAGCCTTCCTGAGCGGAACCGCCCTGCCCCTTCTCGAACTCGCCCCACTTCGCGTACGGGCTCACACCCGAGTCGATGAGGTCGACCCAGTACTGCAGGGCTTCCGCGCCCTCGGGGGTGTTGAAGGCCGCGGCGGAGTTGTCGGCGGTGAGGAAGTCGCCGCCCGCCTGCCAGAGGTTGACCTGGAAGTTCCAGGTCAGGCCCTCGCCGCTGTCACCGGCCTGCGTGTACAGGTCGTAGCCGGGCTTGCCGGTCTCGTCGAGGATCGTCTGACCGGCCGCCTTCAGCTCATCCCACGTGGTCGGGGGATTCTCGGGGTCGAGCCCTGCCTCGGCGAAGAGGGTCTTGTTGTACATGTAGCCCAGGTTGTTCGCGGAGACCGGTACCGAGACCTGCTTGCCGTCGATGGTGCCGAACGAGGTGAGCGCGTCGTTGACGTCGGTCAGGGTGTCATCGGGGATGCGGCCGTTCAAGTCGGCCAGCGTGCCGATCTCGGCGATCTGCGGCACCCACACGAGATCGCCGATGGCGATGTCGGGCAGAGTGTCGGACGTCGCCGAGGCTCGCAGCTTCGTGAGGAAGTCGGAGTTCGGCACGTTCGACGCGCTGATCCTCACGTCGGACTGCGACGCGTTATAGGTGTCGACCATCGCGTCGAACGCGTCGGCGTTCGTGCCGTCCCAGTAGTGCCAGACGGACACCTCGACGGGCCCGTCCCCGGTAGCGCCGTTCGCGGCGCATCCCGAGAGGACGAGCGCGCCGACGGCTCCGATGACGACGGCGGCGGTGGACGTGCGTTTCATGGTTTTCTCCTTGCTGTTCGGGTTCGAAGATATGAACGGGAATGTATACATGCTCAGGCTGCGACACCGCGCTGCAGCCTCGACCACACGGTCGTCTCCGGCGGCACGGTCGCGGATTCCGTCAGCGGCTGGGAGGCCAGGAGCGGCGAGAGTGCGCCCCAGGCGGACGGCGGCGTGAAGGGTGCGGAGCCGAAGTTCGTGACGACCACGACGTCCCCGCGTCGGAAGGCGAGCACCTCGGCATCTGCGGGGGACAGCCAGACGATCGGCTCCGTTCCGCTGAGGTGGGTGCGGCGCGTGGCGAGGAGATCGCGATGCAGCGAGAGCATCGAGTCGGGATCGGCCGCCTGCGTCGCCCGGGCGAACGCGCCGAACCACGCGGGCTGCGGGAGCCAGGTCGTGGCGGCTGCCGCCTCGCTGAATCCGAAGGTGCTGCCCTCCCGCGTCCAGGGGAGAGGGATGCGGCACCCGTCCCGGCCGAGCTCGGTGCCGTTCGAGCGGGTCCAGATCGGGTCTTGGCGCGCAGCATCCGGGAGATCCAGAACCTCGGGCAACCCGAGTTCTTCGCCCTGATAGAGGTACATCGACCCCGGGAGCGCGAGGGCGAGGGCGGCTGCCGCGCGCGCACGGCGAAGACCGCGATCGAGGTCGGCCGGGCCCCTGCGTCGCGCCGCGGCGATCATGTCGGTCGGCAGGGCTTCATACGACGGCTGCTCCTGGCCGTAGCGGGTGACCGCACGATGCACGTCATGGTTGGCCAGTGTCCAGGCCGGCCACCCGCGTCCGACGGCGAGTCCGGTCTCGATCGCCTTCCGGAACCGGTCGGCGTTCCACGGCTGCACGAGCAGATCGAACGAGAAGGCGTTGTGCAGCTCGTCGGGTCGCAGGTAGTCGGCCAGCCGGTCGGGGGAGGGGACCCAGATCTCGCCCACGAAGTACTTCTCGGGCTCGTAGGCATCGCCGAGCGCTCGCCACGAGCGGTAGAGGTCGTGCACCTCGGGCTGGTCCCACATGCCGTGGTTGTGGCCGGCGTCGGGCCCCCGGCCACCCGGGTGGTCGGGCAGGGCGGCGTCCTTGAAGTGGCCGTGCGCGACGTCGATGCGGAAGCCGTCGACTCCCCGCTCGAACCAGAACCGCAGCACGTTCTCGAAGTGCTCGGCCACCGCGGGGTGCCGCCAATCGAAGTCGGGCTGGCTCGTATCGAAGGAGTGGAGGTACCACTGCCCGGGGCGTCCGTCGCGCTCGGTGACGCGGGTCCAGGCGAACCCTCCGAACACGCTGTCCCAGTTGTTCGGCGGCAGTTCGCCATCGGGGCCGAGTCCGTCGCGAAAGATGAAGCGCGCCCGCTCGTCGCTGCCGGGCTCGGCGGCCAACGCCGCCTGGAACCAGGCGTGGTCGGACGAGCAGTGGTTCGCGACCATGTCCATCAGTACGCGCAGCCCGAGCTCGTGCGCTCGGCGAACCACCTCGTCGAACTCCTCGAGGGTGCCGTACGCCGGATCGATCGTCAGGTAGTCGGCGATGTCGTACCCGTGGTCGCGCTGGGGCGAGGCGTAGCAGGGGTTCAGCCAGATGGCGTCGCAGCCGAGTGCGGCGATCGCGTCGAGACCCTGGCTCAGGCCGCCGAGGTCGCCGATGCCGTCGCCGTTCGCGTCGCGGAACGACCGCAGGTAGACCTGGTAGACGACCGCGTCGCGCCAGGAGAAGGCGCGCCCCGCCGTGTCGAGGCGAGAGGGCCGTTCGATGGTGTGGCTCACAAGCATCCTTTCGGTGGAGTCCCGGGCGGCGTCCGCCATGTCGGCGCCGCCCGGGAGGGATGGGTTCAGAAGGTGGGATAGATGTCGATCACGTCGCCGCCCGTCCCGGTGAAGTTGCCGCCGGTCGACCAGGTGACGTCGTCGATCAGAGGCTTGAACTGGAAGGTCTCACCGTCGGGGATGCGCTCGACCTCGAACTCCCAGACGTCGGACGCGACGTTGCGCGCGCCTCGGCCGGAGGTCCAGGTGAACGGGTACTCGTCGCCGCGGATCGCGATGCTGTGCCCGAGGCCCACGTTGTAGTGCACGCGGATCTTCGTGGTGTTGCGCGCTTCGGGGCTGTATGCCGATACCGGGGTGCCGGGCGCATAGACCTTGCTCTCGTGCTCGCCGAGGGAGACGGTGATCTGCTTCCCCGTGACACCGCCGGCGGTCACGGTCACCGTGTCGCCCGTGTTCATGAGGTTCGTCAGCGTCGTACCGACCGTGATCGAGCTCTCGGCGCGCAGCGGCACCGTGCGCGTCTGCGTCGTCCACGAGTTCGACGAGAAGGTCATCGCCTCGGCACCCGTGCTGTCGACGCGTCGCGAGAACCCGTAGACGGAGGTGTCGGACCACATCTCGCGCTGTGTGCCGACCTGCAGAGCCGGGTAGGCGGCCTTGATCGCGGTCAACCGCTGGATGTGCTTGTAGAGGTTCGAGTTCTGATCGAAGCTCTCCATGTCCTTGCGGTTGTCCTTGTTCGCGATCGGTACCTCGTAGGGGTTGCCGTTGCCGTCGTCGGCCTGCTCGGTGCCGTAGTAGATCACGGGCACGCCCCGGGAGGTCAGGAGGAACGTCAGTCCTGAGCGCAGCCGCTGATAGTTGTCATCGGCCCAGGTAAGGAACCGCGCCCGATCGTGGTTGTCGAGGAACGTCTCGAGCCGGTTCGGGTTCGCGTACTTGCTGTCCTGGTCGAAGAGGTCGCCGAGCTTGTTCATGTCGGTATCGGCCGAGAACGCCTCGCGCACCGTGAAGAAGTAAGGGAAGTCGAGCACGCCCCACTCGTAGTCCTGGTACTCCGAGACGTAGTCGACATCGCCGACGAACACCTCGCCGAAGGTCGGCACACCCATCTCGGCTTCGAAGTCGGCGAGCCACGGCTTCGGCACCGAGCGCGCCGCATCGACCCGGATGCCGTCGAAACCCATGTCGACCCAGTCCTTGTACGTGTTCATCAGGTGCGACGAGACGACCGGGTTCGACTGATCGAGGTCGTCGAGCCCGCCGAGGTCGCAGTTCTCGATCTGGGTCTGCGTCTCGAGCCCGTTGAACAGGCAGTCGCCGGCGTGATGGAAGTACGACGCGTCATCGAGCGGACTCGCCGGCTTGTAGGTGCTCGGCGAGTAGGTCGTCGATGTGCCCGCGAGGTAGTCGGCCGTGTGGTTCGGCACGACGTCGAGGATCATCTTGAGTCCGAGATCGTGCGCCGTGTCGATCAGCTCCTGCAGCTCGGCTCGGTCGCCGAAATGCTCGTTCGGCGTCGCGAAGTCCCGAGTGAAGTAGCCGTGGTAGCTGGCCTCTAGCCCGTCGCGCGAGAGCGGCTGCTGCTCGGAGACGGGCGAGAGCCAGATCGCTGTCACACCCAGATCGGCGATGTAGTCGAGCCGGTCCGTCAGGCCCGCCCAGTCGCCGCCGTGGTAGAAACCGAGGTCGGACGGATCGTACTCTCCGTCGCCCTGGTCGTTGTTGGTGGGGTCGCCGTCTTCGAACCGGTCGACGAGCACCTGATAGATCACGTCGCCCTCGGCCAGCGGGCCGGGCGACGTGGTGGGGTCGGCGCTCGCGGGTGCGGGGCCGGTGCCCCAGGTGAGCGCGCCGGCCGCCAGCGCGACGGCTGCTCCCATCGCGAGGCCCGTACGCGCGGAGACGCGAGCGGTACGAACTGTCGTTCTCATGACTCTCTCCTGACTTCCTTGTCGGATGCGCATCGGTCCGCGAGCTGCACGGTTTACTGGATCGATGCAACATGTATAAATGCTTTTTGTCAAGTACTGACACCGGCCGTGCCCGTGAAAGTGATTCGACTCCCGTACTGCATGCGCATCAAGACCTCTCGCGGCAGGATGCTTCACTGCACGACGTGATCGCGGACCGTCAGGCCAGTGAAGACGCGTTCGAGCGATGTATACCTGCTCGAGGCGCGGAGAGAATTGGACGGCGAAGTTCGTCCAAATGCATGAGGTCCTGCCGAGATTCAGACGGTCGATGTTCGCGTGATTCCCGCCAAGAGGCGTGGCACGCGTGCCGAGCGACATCGGTGCATTCGGGGTGATCCGGTGCATCTCACCCCGAGAACGCACCGAAATCGACCGAATCCACCGACGTCGCGACGCGGCGAGTTCGTCGGGTGAGGCTGTCAAGCGGGCGGGATCGAACGATCGGAATTGTTAGCGTCCGAGGGTGAGTTCCTCCCGTACTTCCGCCGCATCCATCGACCGCATCGCTCGCGAGGTCTTCGGCTGGGAGACGCTCCTCCCGGGGCAGCGTGAAGCGATCGAAGCGTCGGTCGCCGGGCGAGACACCCTCGTCGTCCTCGCCACCGGCGGCGGCAAATCCGCGGTCTACCAGATCGCCGGCGCGAAGCGCGGCGGGGTCGTCGTCGTCGTGTCCCCGCTCGTCGCCCTGCAGGCCGATCAGCTCGCGTCGATCGAAGCCGCACCGGCGGCCCCCGCCGCGGTCGCGATCAATTCCTCCCAGGGTGCGGCTGCTGAGGCGCACGCGTGGGGTCGCGTCGATGAGGGCGGCCCGTTGTACGTGCTGCTCGCCCCCGAGCAACTGGCGAAAAGCGAGAACGTGGCCCGGCTCGCCGCCTCTGGCGTCTCGCTCCTCGTCGTCGACGAGGCGCACTGCGTCTCGTCGTGGGGTCACGATTTCCGGCCGGACTATCTGCGCCTGGCCGACGTGCGTCGCGAGCTCGGCGATCCGCCGGTGCTCGCGATGACGGCGACCGCTTCCGGGCCCGTGCGTGAGGAGATCGTCGAACGCCTCGGGATGGTCGATCCCGAGGTGCAGGTGCACGGCGTCGACCGCCCCGAGATCCGGCTCGTCGTGCACCGCCATGAGAGCGAGAGTGAGAAGCGCGCCGCCGTGGTGGAGGAAGCCCGCAGCTGGACGGCGCCCGGTCTCGTCTACGTCGCCACCCGCGCGGAGACCGAGCTGTACGCCACCGAGATCGCCGCGGAAGGGCGGCGGGTCGCCGCGTATCACGCGGGTCTGCGCGCTCCCGAGCGCCGCGCGGTGCAGGACCGTTGGCGAGAGGGGGAGCTCGACGTCGTGGTCGCGACCTCGGCGTTCGGGATGGGGATCGATCGTGCAGACGTGCGCTTCGTGCTGCACGCGACCACGACCGAATCGCTCGACGCCTACTACCAAGAGGTCGGGCGAGCGGGACGCGACGGCGAGCCTGCCACGGGCGCGCTGCACTATCGTGCGGACGACCTCGGACTGCGTCGGTTCTTCGCCAAGCGCTCTTTCGACAAGCCCTCGCTGCGCGCCATCTGGGCGGCGATCACGGCGACGCCGGGGAGCAGGATCGCTGAGCTCTCGAAGACGGTGGATCTGCCGTCACGCACCGTGTCGCGTCTCGTCAATGATCTCGTCGACGCCGGCCTGGTCGACACGGCGTCGGGGGTTCGGGCCACGACCGACCGCCGGGTCGATGCCGTCGTGCGCGCGGTGAAGGCGACGCTCGCGTCGCGAGAGCGCGTCGCTGAATCACGGCTGTCGATGATGCGCGCCTACGCCGAGACGTCGCACTGCCGCCGGCGGGTCCTGCTGGACTACTTCGGTGTCGAGGGCCCGCACTGGTGCGGAAACTGCGACGGGTGCGAGCGGCACGAGGCCCAGCGGATCGAGGCGGCCGACGAGGCGGTCGAGTCCCCGCTCGCCGTCGACGATGTGGTGCGCCACCGCGAGTGGGGCGAGGGCACGGTCATGAGCGTCGAGGCTGACCGGGCGACCGTGTTCTTCGAGTCGGAAGGCTACAAGGTGGTGTCTTACACGGCTCTCGAATCCGGTGTCCTCGAGCAACGCGAGTCCGCGTCGGTCTGATCGCGGGGACTCACCCGCTCGGGTGAGCGTCAGCCGTCGCTGTATCGCGAGTCACCGAGCGCGTCGAGTTCCCACGCGGTGACCTCGACGGTCGAGCCGGAGATGATGTCGAGCGACACCGCCGATCCGTTCCTCTGGTCGCCGGCGACCTGGGCGACGAGAACGGAGGAGGCGACGAGCGCGCCCGCCGTGGGGCTGGCGTCCCACCCGATGAAGGCGATGGCATAGCCGCCCGCCGGCACCTCGATCGGCTGGGCGCCGGCATCCGTCGCCATGAACGAGCTGCCGCGCTCGACTCTGACGTCGAGCGCGTGACCGTTCTGATCCGCGAAGGCGACGTCGGGATAGCCCTCGACGATGCAGGGCGTGTCGGAGAAATTCGTGAGTCGGATGCTGAGACCCCGGTGCCCGGTTGCGGCATCGTCGCCCCCGACGAACGCCGTCGCCTGTTCGGGGGTGCACCACGACGGATCACGAGGCGCCGAGGTCGGCGCGACGAGCTGCGGGGGAGTTCCGACGGCTCCCGGGTCGGGGACCGCTCCGAAGCCCGTGTACGGCTCGGCCGCGGCTTGTGTCTCGGCGTCGGCGCGGGCCTGCGCTTCGGCCACCGCGGTGCGGTCGGCGGTGCGACCCGCCGTCCCCGCGACGGCGAACGCGACCAGCACGACGACGGCGACGGCCCACGTCCACCGCGCATGCGTGCGCCGCGGCCCGTCGACGGATTCGCGCCCTCCGCGCGAGGCGACGAGCGCGGGGATCCGTCCCTGCACGAGGCCCCAATACGCGCCCACGACGGCGTACTCGACGCTCGCGAACGACAGTCCGCGCGCTCCGAAGCTCTGGATGGTGTCGAGAACTCCGATGCCGTCGATGAAGAGACCGACCACGGCTCCCGCGGCGACCGACGCGAGCCAGGCAGCCGCGAAGCCCGGCGATCCACGTCGGGCCACCCAGCCCATGACGACGAACACTACGGCGGCGACGCTCGCGCCGCCCAGCACGAGCGCGAGGAACGACCACGGGGCTGGCCATGCCCAGAACAGAAGGTTCATCGGCGACGGCACGAGCAGCCGCAGAGCCTGAGCGGCGTACGGGCTCGATGCGACGACGGCGTGGATCAGCCCGCTCGCCAGCCACAATGCTCCCGCCACGACGGCAGCGACCAGCATCCTCCTCGTGTGCGACTCCATGGCGACGTCCCTATGAGACGGTGCGCTCCGGAATCCGACGCGCCGCCGTCTCCGTCGTGGTGCACCTCACGGCCAGAACGGTACGGACCGTTCGGCGAGTTCGCCGAACGACGAGACGTCGAGGTACGTGCGGGTCTCGGGGACACCCAGCGCCGGCCATTGCAGGACGAGCTCGAGCGACCCCGGGGGAGGGAGGGGCCAGAGCCACAGCGCGTCGTTCGACGAGTACGAGTGCCCGTCGCCGCCCCCGCCTCCGCCGCTTCGCACGAGCGATGAACCCTTCGGCGGCGACATCGGGTCGCCCGCAAAGCCGAAGGCGCGATCGGAGATCACCTGTTCGCCGGTGCTCAGCACGACCCCGTATCGCAGCCGCCCCGCTGACGACTGACCGTGTCCGGCCCAGTGCTCCATGAACACGTTGTTCATGCGCTGCCACTCGTCGAGCGGCGCGTCGTTGCGCCGAAGCCTTCGCTCGATGCGGATCTCGGCACCGTCTGCGTAGACATCGACGCCGGCGAGTGCGATCGCCAGGTGCCCGGTGGTCACGAGGATCTCGCTCGCCGGATAGAGAACCGGGAGACGGTCGGTCGGGGCGGTCCACCACGGAGATCGCACCGCCGGGGCGTCGTCGAACGGGGGACTCTCGGGGTCGGGCGGGAAGAAGGACATGCCACCACCCGAGCACACCGCACGGGTCGACGCAACGATTCGGGACTCGGCTGCGCCGGATTTCCGTCGCGCGGGGGAGGTGCACGCCGCCGATCCCGTCAAGGCTCGAAGGGTGAAGATCTCGCCCCAGACCCTCCGCCCGCTCCGATCCCTGTCCGTCGCCCTCCTCGCCGCCGCCGCGCTCGTGATGACTGCGTGTGCCTCGCCCGCCGAATCCGCGTCGGAAGAGCCGTCCGAGCGGGTGGCCATTCCCTCGAACCCCGTCGGCACGCAGGCCTCGTGGGTGCTGACCGAGATCAACGGTGCGCCGAGCGAGCAGGCCGACTTCGAGGACCGGTTCGATCCGATCATGTTCGAGCAGATGGCCGTCTCCGATCTGCAGCAGGTCTTCGAGCAGCTGCGTGCGGCGGCGCCCTGGACGCCGATCGCCTACGAGGGCACCGAGACCCAGGCGCGCGTGACGATCGAGTCGCCGCAGGTCACCTACGACATGTCGGTGTCGGTCGGCGACGACGGCAGCATGAACGGCCTGTTCTTCGGCGAACCGCAGGGTCCGCGCACCCCGGCCGCCAGCTGGGACGAACTGGAGTCGCAGATCGCGGATGCGCCCTACGAGGTGTCGCTGCAGGTGACCGAGGCCGGCGCCGGTGAACCGGTGAGGCTGATGGGGGAGTCGTCCTCCTCGCCGATCGGCTCGGTGTTCAAGCTCTGGGTTCTCGGCGCGGTCGTCGACGCGATCGATGCCGGCACCCTCGCCTGGGACGACGCGCTGACCATCGACGCCGAGGTGCGGAGCCTTCCGAGCGGAGAGCTGCAGAACCTCCCCGACGGCTCGACCGTGACCGTGCTCGAAGCTGCGCAGAAGATGATCGCGATCAGCGACAACACCGGCACCGACGCTCTCATCCGAGCGGTGGGGCGCGACGCCGTCGAGGCGGCGCTCGTCGACATGGGCCACGAGTCGCCCGCGGTGAACACGCCGTTCCTGACGACCCGTGAGATGTTCTGGATGCTGTTCGACGATGCCGCTCTCCGAGAGCGCTGGGCGACCGGCGACCAGGCTGCGCGTGAGGCGGTGTTGGCTGAGATCCCGGCGGGTGTGCCGTCTCTTGCGAACGCCGCCGAGGTTCAGCCCGGCTGGCCCGAAGGCGTCGATTGGTTCGCGACGCATGACGACATCGCCCGTGCGCACGTCGCCCTCCAGGAGAAGGTGCAGTCCCCGGCGGGCGAGCCGCTGCGCGACCTGCTCTCCGCCAACCCCGGGCTGTCGTTCGGCGACGAGTGGACGTACGTCGCGTTCAAGGGCGGCAGCTCCGTGGGCGTGCTCGCCGGATCCTGGTACCTCGAGCGCGACGGGGGCGAGCCGATCGTGCTGACGGTGCTCGCCCGTGCCGACGACGCGCAGACGCTGACGACCAACCAGACCGCGGTGTTCGGATTCATCGAGGATGCTGCGGCACTGATCGTGGGGGAGTGACCGCGCGCCCGGCCGACGCGACGGAGGTCGCGGAGCGCGAGAGGTCGCGGCATCCGAGTCGCGGGGTGACGTCGACAGCGTCACCCCGCGCGGGCGTCGCGGTTTATCGCGCGCTGTACTCGGAGGCTGCCGCGACGACGTCGGTCGCGAACGAACCGGCGTAGATCGAGGTCGCGCCGCCGTCGACGGGGAGCACGATGCCGGTGACGAACGACGAGGCATCGCTGCCGAGCCAGAGGGCGGCCTCGGCGATTTCTTCGGGGAGGCCGAGCCTTCCGATCGGCTGACCCGCTCCGAGCTTGGTCTCGAGGAAGGCGCTGAACTCCTCGGCCTCGTCGAGCGGGATGCCGAACGATCGCGCCATGATCGGCGTCCGGATGATTCCCGGGGCGATCGCGTTGGAGCGGATGCCGTGGGCGCCGAACTCCGAAGCCGCCTGCCGCACGACGCCGACGATCGCGTGCTTCGCGATCGTGTAGCTCGGTGCGCTCCAGTTGCCCTGGAGGCCCGCTGCGCTCGCGGTGTTCACGATCGAGCCCGGTGTGCCCTGTGCGATGAACTGCCGAGCCGCGAATTTCGTGCCGAGCACGACGGAGCGTGTCAGCAGCGCCAGGGTCTTGTCGAAGCCGTCGGCAGTCAGTTCTGCGATCGGAGCGGGGTCTCCCTGGGCTCCCGCATTGTTGAACATGATGTCGAGCTTGCCGAACTCGCTGACGGCGCGCTCGACGACGGCTTCGATGTCGCTCTCGCTCGTCACGTCGGTGTGGACATAGACGAGGTTTCCTTCGTGGGCCCGCTGAAGCGCCGCGCCCTGTTCGTCGGAGATGTCGGCGGCGACGACCTTCGCGCCCTCGGCGACGAACAGCTCGGCGGTGGCCCTGCCGATGCCGCTCGCTGCGCCGGTGACGATGGCGACCTTGCCGTCAAGACGACCACTCATGGTGTGTCCTTTCCCTGGCCGCCGGGTTGATCCGTGGTCCCGCGGGCGGCCGCGCGGGAAGTGGAGAGGGCGGGGATGGCGAACGCGCGCAGAGCGCGTGCATGCACGGGGCGCGGGTCTGCGCCGGTGGCGATCATGTCTTCGAGGGCGATGCGCAGCGAGGCCGTCACGGCGGCAGCCGTGGCGCGCACCTGCGGATCCCCGACCGACAGATCGAGCCGTTCAGCGAGGGGGTCGACGATCCGGTGCTCGCCGTCGTGGATCGCGAAGAAGAACACCGACTGGGCGCTCGGATCGGCGAAGACGAGGGGGAACAGCCCGCGCGTGCGCGCTTCGCGCTCGCCCCACAGAACGTGGTCGAACGCTCGCTCGACGGTCTCGTGAAGCGGCCCGGGCGATGTGCGCAGCATCCGGGCGTATTCGTCCGTTCCCCAGTCGAAGACCGGGCGCAGCACCTGCTCTTTCGTCGCGAACCAGCGATAGAAGGTGCGGTGGGCGAGGCCCGAAGTGTCGGCGAGTTCGGCGACGCTGACACGCAGTGTTCCCCGTCGCAGGAAGAGGGCTATGGCCGCCTCGGATGCGGCGAGCACCGCTTCCTCGTCGCGCTCGCGTGGCATGCTCCCACCCTACGCCCGTTGTGGCAGTAACTGCCGGAATAGGCCCGAGTCGCATTTCAGAGGCGAGGGCGACGATTCGTTAGGGTGCCCTTAGTAAGTCTAGGCTTACTGGGTCTGCCCGGCTTCAGAAAGGCTGCTTCACCATGTCTTCTCGTCTCCACCGTCGACTGATCGCACTCGCGGCGACGACCGCCTCTGCCGCTCTTCTGCTCGCGGGGTGCGCGGCTCCGGCGCCCTCGACGGAGGCCGCGAACGCCGACACGGCGGCCACGCGCGAGGTGCAGCACGCGCGCGGCACCACGGAGGTGCCGGTCGAGCCGCAGCGCGTGGTGACCCTCGAGCCGCTCGAGCTCGACACCGCCGCCGCTGTCGGCGTCGTGCCCGTCGGCGCGGCTGTCGCGAGCAACGTCGTGGGCGTGCCGGCCTACCTGGGTCTCGACGGAGTGGAGGCCGTGGGCAGCGTGCCCGAGCCCGACCTGCAGGCCATCGCCGCCCTCAAGCCCGACCTCATCCTCGGCACCGAGGCCCGCCACTCGGCTCTGTACGCGCAGCTGTCGTCCATCGCGCCGACCGTCTTCATCGCGACGCAGGCCGATCCGTGGCGCGACAACGCCGCGCTCATCGGCGAGGCGCTCGGGCGCGAAGACGAGACGGCGGCGCTCCTCGAGAAGGTCGATGCCCGCTGCGGCGAGCTCGCCGACACCTACGGCGTCGACGGTGAGACCGTGCAGCTCATCCGTCCTCGCGACGAGACGACGCTGAGCCTGTACGGCCCGGTGTCGTTCGCCGGCAGTCTCCTGGAGTGCGTCGGATTCACCATCCCCGACCAGGACTGGGCAGACGGTCTGCAGGCCGACATCTCTCCCGAGAACATCCTCTCGGCCCAGGCCGACCACGTGTTCGTGACGACGGCCGACCCGTCGGACGACTCCACCATCCCGGCGGCGATTGTCCAGAACGCGGATGCTTTCCCCTCGGTCACGCTCGTCGACACCAGCTACTGGGTGTCGGGCGTCGGACCTCTCGGCGCACAGAAGGTGCTCGACGACATCGAGCAGTACCTCGAAGAGCGCTCTTGACGGCTCTCACCGGGGTCGAGTCGCCACCGGCTCGGCCCCCGGTGCGCCGCTCGCGGCGGGTCGCCGCCCTCTCGGTCGTCGTGGCGGCGCTCATCGTCGCCGTCGCGTTGTCGCTGATGATCGGGGCCAACCCGCTGTCGCCGCAGGTGGTCTGGGCGACGCTCCGCGGTGAGGGCAGTACCGAGACGACGTACATCGTGATCGGCCTGCGCATCCCGCGTACCGTCGCCGGCCTCGTCGCCGGTGCCGCGCTCGGCGTCGCCGGTGCCCTCACGCAGGCGTTCACCCGCAACCCGCTGGCAGACCCCGGCATCCTCGGGGTGAACGCCGGCGCCGCCCTCGCGGTCGCGCTCGGGGTCGCCCTGCTCGGACTCCGCGACATCTCCGCCCTGGTCTGGCTCGCCCTCGCCGGGGCGTTCGTCGTCACGATCGCGGTGTACCTCATCGGCTCGTCGGGCCGGGGCGCGGCCGATCCGCTGCGGCTTACCCTCGCCGGCGTCGCGTTGGGTGCGGTGTTCTCGGGCATCACGACCGGCATGACCCTGAGCAACCCCGACGCGTTCGACTCGATGCGCAGCTGGAACGCCGGGTCGCTGCTCGGTCGCGGCTTCGACGTGATCATGCCCGTGCTGCCGTTCATCGCGATCGGCCTCGCCCTCGCGTTACTCGTCGGTCCGGCGATGAATGCGCTCGCCCTCGGCGACGACGTCGCGCGGGCGCAGGGTGCAGACGTCCGCCGCATCCGTGTCGCGGTCATCGTGTCGACCACTCTGCTCGCGGGCGCAGCGACCGCCCTCGTCGGCCCGATCGCCTTCGTCGGGCTCATGATCCCCCACGTCGTGCGGTGGACCTTCGGTGTCGACCAGCGCACCATCATCGCCCTTTCGGCGCTGCTGGCCCCCGTTCTCGTGCTGCTCTCCGACGTGCTCGGCCGCGTGATCATCGCCCCCGCCGAGGTGCCGGTCGGCATCGTCACCGCCTTCGTCGGCGCGCCCGTGCTGATCGTGCTCGCGCGGCGCAAGAGGGCGAGCGCGCTGTGACCCTCACCGCGACCCCTGCGACGCGGCGCGTGCTCGTTCGTCTCGGGCCGCTCGCGGTTCCGCTGCGCGTGCGCAGCATCCTGGTCGCCTCCGTCGTCGTGGCGGTCATTCTCGTTCTGGGCATCGTCTCGCTCGGCGTCGGAACTTACGTCGTCGCACCCGACGCGGTCGTTCGCACCCTCCTCGGCGCCGGAGAGACGATGGACCGCGTCGTCATCGTCGAGTGGCGCCTGCCGCGCACCCTTGCGGCGATCACCCTCGGTGCGCTGCTCGCCGTCGCCGGCGCGCTGTTCCAGACCGTGACGCGCAATCCGCTGGCGAGCCCCGACATCCTCGGGCTGTCCAACGGCGCGTTCACCGGCATGCTCATCGCCCTCGTGCTGGTCTCGTCGAGCTGGCAGTCGCTGACGGTCGGGGCCCTCATCGGCGGTGTCGCCACGGCGGTCGTCATCTGGGTGCTGTCGTATCGCGGCGGCATCCAGGGCTTCCGACTGATCGTGATCGGCATCGGTGTGGCCGCGATGCTGGCGTCGTTCAACACGTGGATGCTGCTGCAGATCGAGCTCGAGACCGCCATGTTCGCCTCGGCGTGGGGCACGGGAACGCTCAACGCCGTCACCGCGGGGTCGCTGGGCGGAGCGCTCCTCTGCGCTGCGCCGTTCGTCCTGGTCGCGACGGTGCTCGGGCCGAGCCTGCGTCAGCTCGATCTGGGTGACGACGTGGCCGCAGCATCCGGTGCGCGTCCGAACCTCGTGCGCGGCATCGCCCTCGTCGTGGGGGTGGCGCTGGTCGCGGCCGCCACGAGCGTCGCGGGCCCGATCGCCTTCGTCTCGCTCGCAGCTCCTCAGGTCGCGCGGTTCGTCGCTCGCACGCCCCACCTCTCGCTGGGACTGTCCGCCGTGTTCGGGGCGGTGATCCTGCTCGCGTCCGACATGGTCGCGCAGCACCTGTTGCCCGTCGCTCTTCCCGTGGGTGTCGTGACCGTGTCGGTCGGCGGCGCCTATCTCGTCCTGATGATCGTCCTGGAGATCCGTCGCCGTGCCTGAAGACACTTCCGCCCGCCTCCTCGCCCAGGGGGTCACGCTCTCATACGACCGTGTCGAGGTCGTGAGCGATCTCACCGTGTCGATCCCGCCGGGGTCGTTCACCGTGATCGTCGGTCCGAACGCGTGCGGCAAGTCGACGCTCCTCAGAGGGCTCTCGCGGCTGCTCGCACCGACGAGCGGACGGATCGTGCTCGACGGCGCGGCCATCTCGTCGTATCCGGCGAAGGAGGTCGCGCGCCGGCTCGGACTCCTGCCGCAGAGCGCGATCGCCCCCGACGGCATCACCGTGGCCGATCTCGTGGGCAGAGGTCGTTACCCGCACCAGAACCTTCTGCGCCAGTGGTCGGATGCTGACGCGAAAGCCGTCGACGAGGCGATGGCCGCCACGGGCACCACCGATCTGAGGGATCGTCCCGTCGACGCGCTCTCCGGAGGCCAGCGTCAGCGTGTCTGGGTGGCGATGGCGCTCGCGCAGGAGACCGAGCTGCTGCTGCTCGACGAGCCCACGACGTACCTCGACATCGCGCACCAGGTCGAGCTGATGGAGCTGTTCGCCGAGCTCAACGCGCGCGGGCGCACGATCGTCGCCGTGCTGCACGACCTCAACCACGCAGCACGGTACGCCAGTCACATCGTCGCGATGCGCGACGGACGCATCGTCGCCGAGGGGGCGCCGGGCGACGTCATCACCAGTGAGCGGGTAGAAGAGGTGTTCGGGCTCGCGAACGTGGTGATCGAAGATCCGGTGACCGGGGGGCCGCTCGTCGTGCCGTTGCGGGGCTCCTCGAGCGCGGCGGCCAGCGCATGAACCGGCCCTGGGCATACAGCGCGTTCCGGGTGCAGGTGCGCTCGCGCGTGCTGCTGAGTCCGCGCTTCCTCCGTCTCACGCTGGCCGGCGACGAACTGCGCAACTTCGCGCCGTGGGGCGTCGACCAGCGCATCAAGGTCGTGCTGCCCTTCGCCGACGGCACGATCGCGGAATTCGGACTGCTCGACGACCCCACGCCGCATCCGTCGGACTGGTACAGCCGGTGGCGCGCGCTGCCCGAGGCCGAGCGCAACGTGCTGCGCACCTACACGCCCGCCGCGATCCGCCCCGAGGTCGGCGAGATCGACGTCGACTTCTTCCTGCACGAGCCGGCCGGGCCTGCGTCGGCGTGGGCGGCGGCAGCGCAGCCCGGCGACCGCCTGGTCGTGAACGGTCCTGATATCCGCATGGGGCGCACCGGGTACGGCATCCACTGGAACCCCGGCGATGCGCGACGCTTCCTGCTCGTGGCCGACGAGACCGCCTACCCGGCGGTGCGCAACATCGTCGGCACGCTCGGGCCCGATGCCGACGTCGAGGTGATCCTCGAAGCATCCGACCTCGCCGATGAGATCCTCAGCCGTGAGCTGCCCGTTCACGTTCGCGTTCGTGTGGTGCTGCGAGACGTCGGCGTGGAAGCGGCGGTGCGCGAGTGGGGTTCCGCGTTCGCTGGCGGTCCTGACTTCTACGCCTGGCTGGCGGGGGAGTCGGGCTCGACGACGAGTGTGCGGCGCTACCTCGCCGACGAACTCGCCATTCCGAAGGATCAGGTGTCGTTCCTCGGCTACTGGAAGCTGGGCGGCCCGCTCGTCGGGTGAGGCCGTCGCTGGGGTCAGTCGACCGTCGACTCGTTCGAGATCTCCGTCGCGGCCCGGCTGCCCACCCGGGCGCCGTACAGGACGAGCACCAGCATCGCCGCGGAACCGACGATGACGGCAGCACCGAGCACCGGCGCAGGCACAGGGAGGAGCGCGAAGAGTCCCGTCGCGACGGATGCGTATCCGGCGAACATCGTGACTCGCTTGGCGCGAACGTGCGCGGCCTGCCACGCTTCGTCGCTCGCCATCGTGCTCGGGATGCGGATGCCGGCGATCGAATTGCGCTTCAGTCGGCCCGAGGCGGTTGCGCGTGCCATCCAGATGAGCAGCACGCCCGAGCCCACCATGACGACGAGCAGGACGATTCTCACGGGCAGGTCGTTATCCACCATCACGACGTTAGCCGAGTGGGTCCTCGTGTCCCGGGTGCGCCGACGCTGCGGTGTTCTCTACGCGTCGCGCCGCACCCGCACCACCGCGTCCGTGAGCGTCACTGTTCCCTGATCGCGCCATTCGACCTCGCGGTCGACGGACTCGTTCGTTTCGACGACCCAGCCCTCGGGAAGGTCGAGAGAGGCGAGCACCTCGTCGGACGTCGGCAGGGGAGGAGCTTCGCGATCATGGTCGTGACTCGACCCCGGCGGGAACGCGCCGTGCCCGACGATGAGCAACCGCCCGCCGGGAGCGACCGCCGAGACGGCCCGCCGCAAGATCTCCTCCCGCGGCAGCTCCACGGGCGAATGGAGGAACGCCGCCGTCACGAGGTCGTACTCCGCCGACGGACGCCACGTGGCGAGATCGGTCTGCATCCACTCGACGCGGTCGGCGAGGCCGAGTTCGGCAGCCTTCGCCGCACCGACTGCGAGAGCGTTGGCCGAGATGTCGAGGGCGGTCACCGACCAGCCCTCTCCGGCGAGCCAGAGCGCGTCACCGCCCTCGCCGCTGCCGAGCTCGAGAGCGGTGCCGGGGGTCAGCCCCGAGACCTCTCGCTCGACGGCGGCGTTGACCCTGCCGCTCCACACCACACCGTTCTCACCTCGATGCGAGAGGTAGCGCGCCTCCCAGAACTCCGCCGGGTCGGTGAGCGCCTCGTCTGACGAATGTGCCATGGCCTCAGTGTCCTACCCCGGCAGCGACGCCCCGCCGCGCCGCCGCACGAGCGGATGCCGCGGCAACCTCCTCGGCGACCAACTCCCCGTTGATCGTCAGCGCCGCCATCGCGCCCGATCCCATCGCGATCGGCACGAGCGCGTTCGGAATCCCCGAGTTCCCCACGGCGAACACCCCGTCGACGCTGGTTCGGCCGAATCCGTCGACGGCGGTCCACGCGCCGATCGGCGTCTCGGTCTGCGTGACCCCGAGCTGCCGCAGCGGCTCGTCGAGCGCGGTCGGCGTCGGCTGTGCGAACACCACGTCCACAGGAGCGATCGTTCCATCGGCGAGCCCCAGCCCGGTGAGCGTGTCGCCGTCCGTGACCACGTGGGTGACGGCGCGGTCTTCGATGCGCATGCCGCGTTCCTCCAGCAGCATCCGCTCTTCGTCGGGAATCTGGCCCGCGAGCGACGTGAACAAGGTGATGTCGTCGGAGTACGCCCGCAGCATGTGGGCGACGTGCAGGCCCATCACCGAGCCTGCGAGAACGCCGATCGCGGTGCCGGATGCTTCGTAGCCATCGCAGTACGGGCACGCCACGACCCCGCGTCCCCACTGCTCGGCGAGTCCCGGAACATCGGGCAGTTGGTCGCGCGTGCCGGTTGCGACGATCAGCCGGCGCCCGGCGGCGCGGGCGCCGGAGTCGGTGACGACCTCGAATCCGTCCGCCGTCGCGCGCGTCTCCACGACCCGGGCGTTCTCGATGACGCCGTCGACGGCCCGAACCTCGCGGTATCCGTCGGAGACGAGGGCGAGCGGCGAGTACCCGTCGCGGCTCAGAACACCGTGCATGTGCGGCGCGAACCTGTTGCGCGGCTGGTGCGCGTCGAGCACGAGCACACGACGCCGGGCGCGGGCGAGGATCAGCGCCGCGCTGAGACCGGCAGCGCCGCCGCCGATGATGATGACGTCCCAGAGCTCGCCCGAGATGTCGGGGTTCTGGTCTGCGGACTGAGGGGCGGATGCTGCGGAGATCTGTTCGTCGTGCGTCATATCCCTCACGATGCTCGACTGATAGCGTGTCAGCAAATATCGATGCCGAATTGGCAAGAACGGAGCGGGATGCTCGACGACTCCCTCGCGCTCATCGGTGCGCGGCTGAAGAACTGGCGCGAGAAGCGCAGCATGACCCTCGCTGAGCTGTCGGAGACGACGGGCATCTCCTCGAGCACCCTCTCGCGACTCGAGTCGGGCAAGCGCGCGCCGAACCTCGAGCTGGTCGTGCCGATCGCGCGTGCACTGCGGCTCGAGTTGGACGACATCGTGCCGCGAGCGGCTCCCGATCCGCGCGTCAAGCGCACGACGAAGAGCATCGGCGGCACGCAGTACGAGACGCTCTCGCCCGAGTCGAGCCCGGTGCAGACGTACAAGGTGACCTTCCCGGCGCATCCGCCGGGCGTCGTCGCGGTTCCCGAGCCGAAGGTGCACGACGGGCAGGAGTGGCTCTACGTGCTGTCGGGTCGGCTGCGTCTGGTGATCGGCGAGCAAGACGTGACGCTGGGCCCGGGGGAGGCGGCGGAGTTCGACACGCGCATCCCGCACTGGCTCGCGGCGACCGGGGCGGGGCCGGCGGAGGTGCTGTCGATCTTCAGCAAAGAGGGGAAGCGGATTCACCTGCGGGCGCGGGGCGGGTGAAACCTGCCTGCGGGCGATGCGGCGGATCAGACGATCGGTACGGCCGTCCCGGTGACCGTGATGCCTCCGTGGGACGGCACGTCGACGAGCAGAAGGCTCGGTCTTCCCACGTGTCGCCCCTGGTGCACGATCACCCGCGCCGGGGGAGCGAGCAGTTGCAGTTCGCGAAGATACGCGCCGAGCGAGGCCGCTGCTGAGCCCGTGGCGGGGTCTTCGGTGATATCGCCGACGGGGAACAGATTGCGGGCCTCGACGACCGTGGGTCCTGAGCCGTGTGAGATCTGACGGCAGACGACGGTGACCGTGCCCGCCCACCCTTGCCGATCCATCAGCGTTCTCATCCCGGCCGGGTCGAAGCGGAATGCGTCGAAGACGGCCTGCTCGCGAACCGCGACGACGGGATGCCAGTTTCCGGCGTATGCCTCTCGCAGCGGCCAGCTGTCGTCGAGGTCAGATCGGCGGAGGCCGAGGAGCGACAGCAGCTGATCGGCGACATCGGAATCGAGATCACGGAGTGCGGGTTCGACGCTGGTGAACGACGCGGTCACGGGGCCGTCGGGCGCGCTCGCGGTGTCGCGAGACGTCTCGATCGACACGCGGCCGACGGGAGTGTCGATCACGAACGGACCGACCCCGCGACGCTCTGCCAGCGCGACCGCTGTCACGACGGTCGCATGCCCGCAGAAGGGCACCTCGGCGTCGGGCGAGAAATAGCGCAGGCGCACGGTGCGGTCGTTCGCGTCGTCGCCGGGATCGACGACGAACGCCGTCTCGGCGTAGCCCACTTCGGTCGCGATGCGCTGCATGTCAGCATCGGTCAGGTGCCCGGCATTCAACAAGACACCCGCGGGGTTACCGCCGCCGGGCTCATCGGCGAAGGCCGCGAGACGCAGAACCTGCTCGGGGCCCTTGGGCTCGGAATGGGGTGAGGATGCGGGACGCTCGGCCACCACACCACCCTGCCCCATTACACGACGGAACGGCCGTTCATTGCCGATCGAGCAGTGCGGTGCCGGTGGGTTGAGGTCGATCCGTGAATCTCGAGCCTTTCGCGCTGTTGGTGTTCTTGTCCGTGGAGATCGGTCTGCTCGCGGTCGTGCTGGCCCTGCTGGTGGCCTTCTACGTCATCCGCCCTCGTTTCGCGAAGAACCGCGGCGCGAAAGCGGCATCGATGCCCGCGGCACTCGCCGACACGCCCAGCGAAACCTGAGCGTCCACTCCCCGATCACCCACCGGCAGGGAGATCTGCAGAAGTACGGTCTCTCGCAGCGTCGCACTACTGCGCAGTGACCTTCGATGCGCTGTTGCGGAAGTCGGTGGGGGAGACGCCGGTCTCGCGTTTGAAGGCGGTGCTGAAGGCGTAGGCATTCGTGTACCCGACGGTCCGGCCGACGGCGGCGATCGTCTGGTTCGGGTCGTGCAGCAGATCGCGGGCGAGGGTGAGGCGCCAGTTCGTGAGGTAGGCCATCGGCGACTGCCCGACACCGGCGCGGAATCGTGAGGCGAGAGTCGCGCGCGAGACGGTGGCGTGGCGGGCGAGGGCTTCGATCGTCCAAGGTTCCTCCGGCCGGTCGTGCAGGCAGGCCAGCGCCGCGGTGACGATCGGGTCGTCGCAGGTGAGCCAGGAGTGGGCTCGGTCGTCTGAGCTTTCGGTCCATCGACGGATGGTGTTGACGGTGAGCACGTCGAGCAGGCGGTCGATCACGATCTGCCCTGCAGCGTCTTCGCGGGCGATCTCGTGCGCGAGCATGCTCACGGTGGGGTCCGTCCTTACGGTGCCGCGGACCACCAGGAGCCGGGGAAGTGCGTTCTCGACGAGCCCGGCGATATCGCGGGGGCGGTTGTAGGTGCCGATGAGCAGGGTGGTCTCGCCGTGGGCGGTGTTTCCCCACCGGCGGACGCCGGTTCTCATTTCGCTGCGCAGATCTCGGCCGTCCAGACTTCGGCACAGTTGGTCGCGACCGATCTCGATCGACGCTGCGCTGCCATCCACGTCGGTGACGAGGTAGGGGTTCGGGCCGCGAACCACGGCGATATCGCCGTCGTCGATGAGCGTTCCATCGATCCGGGCCGCGCCCCGCAGCACCGCGATGACGGTCAACGCTGCTTCGTCTTGCACGTCAATTCCCCAACTCCCCGCCATGTCGATGACGAGCGCGAATGCCCGCGACGCGCGGGGGCCGCCGAGGAAGTATCCGAGGGGATCCATGGCGTCAGGCTAGACGATCGCGAAGGAAATCTGGCGTTCAAACTATTCACAGTCTGCTTGAGACCGGATGGGATGGGTGCATGACAGCGATTCTTCTCGGCGGCGCTGGCCGCACCGGCTCCCGGATCCATGACCGTCTCCGTCGGGCGGGGCGACCGGTCTCGTATGCGTCGCGCCGCACCGGGTTCGATTGGGATGACCCGTCGACGTGGACGCCCGCCATCACGTCCGCCACGGCTCTCTACGTCTGTTATTCGCCCGACCTCGCTTGCCCCGGCGTCGCCGAGAAGATGGCCGCGCTGGGGCGGGCGGCGTTGTCGGCGGGTGTGGAGCGTCTGGTTCTGCTCTCGGGAAGAGGCGAGCAGGGCGCTCGTGCCAGCGAAGACGCACTGAGGGATGCCGGCGTGCCCACCGCCGTGCTGCGGTGCTCCTGGTTCCAGCAGAATTTCTCAGAGCACTTCCTCGCCGGGCCGGTTCGCCGCGGCCGGCTCCGGCTGCCCGCGCCCGACGTTCGCGAAGCGTTCGTCGACCTCGACGACGTCGCCGACGCCGCGGTCGTCGCCCTCACTGGTGAACGTCCCGATGACGCCACGTACGAACTCTCCGGCCCAGAACTCCTGACCTTCGCAGACGCGGCGGCAGTGCTGGCGTCAGCGATGGGTCGCCCCGTGACCTTCGAGCCCGCGACGGTGACGGACTTCGTCGCCGACCTGGCGCTCGACGGCATCCCCTCGGACGAAGCCGAACCTCTCGCGCACCTCTTCACCGAGATCCTCGACGGACGCAACGCGTCGATCACCGAGGGAGTCGAACGGATGCTGCAGCGGCCTCCCTCCACGTTCGCGGCGTACGCGCAGCGGGCGGCGGCGGCAGGCGCATGGGCGTGATCGTGGCGCTGGCGGCGATCGGTTCGTCGCTCCTCGCCGGTGTCTACGCATCGTTCGCAATGATCGTGATGCCCGCGTTACGACGGCGGGGCCCGGCGGAGGCGAGCGCAACCATGGTCGAGATCAACGCCCGGGCAGAGCGCGGACCGTTCATCGTGCTCTTCCTCGCTGTCACAGCGGTCGCCGCTGTCCTTGCTGTGAGTGCACTGGCGCGGCAGTCGGCAGGGGGCGCCATCGTCGCGGGCGCCGCCCTGGGCAGCAGCGCGATCACCGTCGCCGCGAACGTGCCTGCGAACCGTCGGCTCGCTCGCGAGGGGGAGGCCTTCTGGCCCACCTACCAAGCGCGCTGGAACAGGTGGAACGCCGTGCGCGCCGTCGTGGCCGCCGTGGCTCCGGTCGCCGCGGTCGTCGGCATCCGCGCCCTGTAGCCGATCAGTCGGGAACGATCACCACGCGTTCGATGAGGTCGCCGCGCAGGGTGAAGCGGAAAGGGCTCGTGCCGTTGAATCCGTTTCCTGTGACCTTCAGGTGCACCAGGTAGGTCTCGGGCTCGGTCTCGTCCACGATGTCGGTGAGCACGAAGTGCGATTGCTTGCCGATGTTGTCGGTGCGATCCCACTGCCGGATGCCCTCGCGGCCGTGGGCCACGCGGCCCCAGTCGTCGAGAGAGCCGTCCTCGGTGAACGCTGCGACGAAGGCTTCGGAGTCGCCCGCGTTCGTGGCCTCGATGAAGGTGGCGATGGGAGCGGGCGTATCGATCATGGTCTGATCCTGCGCGCTCGCCGACTCGCAGTCCAGGTCGGGTCGTCCCACCGACGGGCGCGACGGCTCAGGACCGTTCCACGGGCAGCCACAGCTCGCACGTGGCTGTGCTGAAGTCGTCGGCCCGGTCGAGCACGGCGACGATGGACGGCCCAGGGCGCAGCCGCCACGGGTGGGACGGAAACCAGTCCGTCGCCGTGGCCGCCCACGCCGACTGAAGGGCGTCGGGATGCTTCCCCTCCGTGCGGAAAACCGCCCACGTTCCCGCGGGCACCTCGATCGCGTCCAGGTCATCCGGCACAGGAGTCGCGTCATCGACGGCGACGCCGTGCAGATAGGTGAGTTCGCTTCCCTCTGTGTAATCGGGATCGACGTCGGCGGTCACCTGAAGGAGCCCCGCGGGTTCCGCGCCGCTGAGTTCTTTCAGTCGGGAGTGCTGTGCCGCGGGGAGCGAGGAGATGTGCTGCTGGATGTGCGGGTTGACGCCGTGATGGATGAGCGGCACGCGGGCGGCATGGCCGACGAGGCGGAAGGCCGACCGGTCTGCAAGGCGAGTGTCCATGGTGATGTTCCCTTCTACGGTCAGGCGGAACCTGAGCTGCGGTTGTGTGCGAAGGGGGCCGCCGTTGCGCCGAACGTCGCCGGGGCCGACGCCGTGCACCGACCGGAACGCCCGGGCGAAGGCCTCTGTCGACCCGTAGCCGTAGCGCGCCGCGATGGACAGCTGACCTTCGTCGTCGAGAACGTCTGCTGCGGCGACCGTCATTCGGCGGCGGCGAACGTACTCCGACAACGGCATACCGGCGAGCGACGAGAACATCCGTCGTAGGTGGTACTCCGTCGTGCCGAGCCCACGCGCCAGTTCCGCCACGTCGAGGTCGTCGGTCAGATGATCCTCGATCAGCTCTACCAGTCTGTTCAGCTCAGCGATCACGGCTCTCCCTTCGGCCTCCACACTTCCGGGCCGTCACGATCCGGACCCTACTATCGCGGTTCGATCGGGTCGCCTCCAGGATGCTGCGAGCAGCCGCCCTAGGCTGATCCGGTGCCCGCTCCCACCTCGCTCGCGTCGTGGCGCTTCACCGGCACACTGCGCCACTATCAAGCCGACGTCCTCGACCGCATCGACGTCGTCGCCCCGGGTCCGCTTCACATCGTCGCGCCGCCGGGCTCGGGCAAGACCCTGCTCGGACTGCTCCTCGCGCAACGCCGCGGCGCCCGCACTGTCGTGCTCGCCCCGACGACGACGATCCGCTCGCAGTGGGCGCGGCACGCGGCATCCCTCTCTCGTGACGCGGGCGCGCTGTCCGAAGATGCCGGGAACCCCGGCGACCTCACTGTGCTGACGTACCAGGCGCTCAGCGTGCTCGACTCGGCCAATCCGTTCGCCGACCTCGCGCGCCGACGCTGGCTCGGCGACCTCGAGCAGGACGGCAGAACTGCGGAAGCCGCCGAGCAGTGGCTCTCCGACCTCGAAGCCGGCAACCCGCAGCCCTATAAGCGCGGCATCGCGAGCCGCTCGCGCACCATCCGCCGGCAGCTCGCGAAGGAGAACCCCGAGACGCTCGTTCAGGCGCTGCATCCGAACGCGCTCGCGCTCATCGACCGGCTCGTCGCCCACGGGGTCGAGACGATCGTGCTCGACGAATGCCACCACCTGCTCGACCACTGGGCGCTCGTCGTCGCGACTCTCGCGGCGCGCATACGCGCCACTGGCGTAGAGCCGCTGCTCATCGGACTGACGGCCACCCTGCCGAGCCCCGACGACGCGAACGAGTACGACAACTACACGTCGCTGCTCGGCGACGTGGATTACGAGGTTCCGGTGCCGGCGGTCGTGCGGGAGGGCAACCTCGCGCCCTACCGCGACCTCGTGCGCTTCGCCGAGCCCACCCGCGACGAGCTCGCGTTCCTCGCCGCGCACGCCGACGGGCTCGCTGTGCTGCTGCGCACCACGTTCGCGCATCAGACCGGGCTCGCGTTCCTGATCCATAAGCTTCAACCTGAGCCTGAGACCCGCGACGAACTCGAGCCGCCAGCGCCGGGCGTCGACGAAGACCGACGCCTCGCGCGGGCGTTCGCCGACGACTTCGGTGGATCCGAAGCGGCAGCGGCGATGCTCGCGACGGCGTCGCCGCAGCATCCGCTCGTCTCGCTGCTTCCCGATGTCGCGCGTCGGCCGCCGACCACCGACGAGTCGCTGCGCCTGCTCGCGCGCTTCGCGCTCGACCGGCTGCTGCCGAACCCTGATGAAGAGGCGCGGTGGCGGCGTATCCGCCGCACGCTCGCCGACTTCGGATACTCCCTCACCGACCGGGGCGTGCGCCGCACGCGCGACCCCGTCGACACGATGCTCGCCTCGTCGCTCGCGAAAGACTTCGCGGCGTGCGACATCCTGCGGATCGAACGCGAGGCGCTCGGCGACGAACGACTGCGCGCGCTCGTCGTCACCGACTTCGCCGAGCACGGTAACGCCCACGGTGGGCTCGTCGGCACCGCCGGAGCGCTCCGCACTCTCGGCGTGGTCGTCGCCGACACCGCGACGCACACGCTACGGCCGATGCTCGTCACCGGCGGGCATACCCGCATCGCCGCGCGCGACGCCGACGTGCTCGTGCCGGCATTGGGCGAGCTGCTGGGCATACCGGTCGCGGCAGTTCCTCTGCTCGAAGACACCCAGGTGGCCGAGGTGCACGCGCCGGGTGTCGGTGCCGAGCGACTCGTGCGCGCAGCATCCGTTCTGCTCACCCGCGGCACGGTGCAGGTCGTCGTCGGCACGCGCGGACTCTTCGGCGAGGGCTGAGATTGCCCCGCCGTGAACACGCTGATCGACCTCACGACGGTCGCGACGGCCTCGGCCACCCAGCAGCTGCGCGGACGCACCCTGCGCCTCGACCCCGTGTGGCCCGAGAAGGTCGCCCACAACTGGACCGTCACCGCCCTGCTGCCGCCGAGCTTTCCCCTCGAGGCGCAGCCCGACGGGTCACGCCTGCGGCGCAAGCACGCTCGGCTGTGGGGGCTCGACTCCGACGGCCCCTCGCGTGTCGTGCGGGGGCTGTCGATCGCGCTTCCGTCAGCGGCGCAGGCGGGTGTGCGGGCGGTGACGGCGAAGGATGCCGACGCCTCGATCGATGCGTTGAACGAGATGCTCGTGCTGCCGCCACGAGAGAAGACCCGCGTCGACTGGCGCATCGGCGAGCCCTACGTCGACCGCGAGGGCGTCAGCGCGCTCGTGGCGCGGCGGGCGACGGCGCCGGTGTTCCGCACGAGCGTGCGGGGCTCCCGCGCGCTCGGTGGGGCGCTCGGCGGTGCGACGTCGCTGGCGGTCGGCGGCAGCATCCTGTCGCTCGCGACCCTCGAAGACGCGGGAGTCATCGTCAGCTTCGCGCTGATCGCCGCCGCTGTCTGGCTGGGCATCCCGCTGGCGAAGGCGTGGAGTCGAGAGCGGGCGCAGGTCTCGCGGACGGCCGCGACCTATCGCCGCATCGCCGACGTCGTCTGGCGGTCGCTGCGCAGCGCGGGCCGGGTCGCCGCCGTCTCGGCGCACCCCGTGGTGGTCGAGAGCGAGCGAGACGGTCTGACGACGGTGAGCGTCGAGACCCCGGATGCTGCGCCCGCCGATCAGCGCACCTTCGCCGACGCCCTGGCCGAGCTGTTCGGGCCGGTGCGCACCCCGCGCTTCCTGCTGCAGACGGGACAGGGCGGGCGCGCGTGGATCGTTCGGAAGGTGCTCGGGCGTTCGGGGGAGCCGCAGTACCTGCCGGTGCCGGCGGCGATCGGCCGACGCCGCGAAGACGCCGAGGCATTCGCCGCCCTGTGGGAGCGCGAGGTCGGCCCATGCGCTCTGCACGCCATGGACAGTCCCGAGCAGCTCGCGCTGATGGCCACCGCGCGACGCGGCGGGGGAGACGCTCCGTCTGCGCTCACCCGCGAGGAGTGGCGGTAGGCGGGCGCGCTCCGCCTTGCCGCTTCGATTCACGGCGCAATGGGCGCGGGAGTGAGGAGGCGCGCGCGCTCAGCGGCCGAGCAGCGCCCAGGCGAGTACGACCCCGAGGGTGATGACCGATCCCGCGCCGAGGGCAACGATCCACGGTGCGGGCGGGCCGGTGGGGCGAGGCGCACGCTCGATCATCGGCTCGCCGAGACGGCTGCGAATCACGTCGGCCTCCTGCCGCAGCCTGTCGAGTCTCACCGAGAGGTGCGGGTCCACTCGTCGGCCCAACGCGCGGCTCAGCACGGCCGTGAACTCCTCCTCGATTCGAGCGAGTTCTGCGCGCAACCTCTCCTCGTCGAGCGGGTCGGGCGCGTCGGCGGTGGTCACCGTGCCACTGTCGCGGCTCCGGGGCACGCGCACAAATCGCGAGAAGTCACCGACCCGCCCGCGTTCACGATCGTCGGGACGAGGATCGCGCGCGCTCCGCGAGACCGGCGCACATTCGAGAGGATGGGCGCATGAGGCGAACCGGGATGCTGCTCGCCATGACGGCCTGCGTCGCCGTCGTGAGCGGGTGCGGGGCCATGCCGAAGGCGTGCACCGAGATCGGATACGTCAACACCCTCACGCTCGAGGTCGCCGGGGCCGGAGCAGCGGCGGTCGACGATCTGGAGTGGTGCGTGACGGGGGAGTGCGCCGCTGACGCGCTGACCGAAGCCCGCGGTCTCGGCGGAGGGCGATGGGAGGTGCAGACGTTCGCGCAGACACCCCACGCACTGACCGTCGTCGCGGTGGACGCGAGTGGTGCCGAGATCGCGCGTGTCGACGTCGCCGTGTCGTGGACGGGTACGGACGCGCCGAACGGTCCGGGGTGCGACAACGCATCCGAGGCGCCGACGGTGACCGTTCCGCTGCCGTGATCGCGGATCCGAGCGTCAGGCGCGACGTCTGAGGCGCAGCATCCCGATGCCCATCGCCGTCATGACGGCGGCGATGAGAGTCAACCCGACGGGGAGGGTGCTCCCCGACTCGGCGAGGGTGGTCCGGGAACCCGAGGGCACCGCGACCGCGACCGGCTGCTGCACCGGGGCGAGCGGCGTGGTCACGACAGGCTCGACCGGCGCGGTCACGACAGGCTCGGTCGGAACGGGGTCGGGGGAGGCACCGGGCGACCCCGCACCAGGACCACCGGTGCCCGGAGCGGGCGCGACGCACGCGACCTCCGACGTGGCGAGTCTCACGGTGGCGATCCGCTGATCGACGGGTCCGTAGTCGGGGAGGCTCCCGCGCAGGTCGACGGTCAGCAGCACCCACGCCGATGCGGAGTCGATGCCCGGCGAGGTGACGCTCTCGAGACGGATGTGAAGGATCGCATCGGGGGTGGCGACCGAACCGGCAGGTCCGAGATCGAGGTACGGCGCCTTCTTGTCGAGCTCCCAGACACGCTGCGATGGACCGACGTAAGCGTTCAGCCCCGCGACGATGCCCGTGGCCTGGGCGGTGGGGGCTGCACCCTCGCGCGTCGGGCAGACCGCCGTCGACTCCGCCCAGCCGTCGTAGACCAGATTGCCGAGCATGCTCACCAGGACGCCCTCGGCGCGAATGAACGCCGTGCTCTGGTTGGTGAAGGGGAGCACCGTCCAGGTCGTGCCATCCGCGGTCAAGCGCAGCAGGGAGGTGTCGACGACCGCCTCTGCCCCACCACCCTGGATGAGGTTGATGTCGGTGAATGGAAAGGTGAGGAGGTGCGCAGGGCTCGAGACGGTGGTTTTCAGCACCTCGATATCGCCCGCCCTCAGGTCGACGTCGCCCTGCAGAGAGGTGACCTGCGACCACGGCGCCACGGGTCCGTCGGCCGCGAGAGCGGGCGACGCCGTTAACGCGACGATCGCCGCAGACACCGCCATCGCCGTGACCGCGACGCGACGGCGACGTACCGCCCGGCCCACCCCGGAAGCACTCATGCTCGCGAGTATGGCGGGTCGCCGCCCAACCTGTGCGAAATACCGGGAAAGCAGGGGGTTCCAGAATCCAGTACGGGGAAATCGAGTTCGCCATTCCCCGGGAGTCGCGGCGGGCGTAGCCTGCGGTCAACCGACGAAGGAGTCACACATGTTCGAAGCACTCAAAGCCCTGAAGTACCTCAAGAACTTGCGCGCCGTCCTTCTCGGCTGGCTCGGCTAGAACGCCGCCAGGCCGCGAAGTCGAGATGACCGGTCGGACCGCCGCCCCTTTACGGCGGTCCGACCTTCTCGGCTCTACGCTCGAGGGGTGAACCCGCGCACCCTCGACGACTCCGCCATCCTCCGCACCGCGCAGCCAGGCGATGAAGCCGGAATCCTGGCCTGCATCCAGGCGCTCGCCGACTACGAGCGCGAACCGGATGCTGTGGAGAACACCGTCGACGCGCTGACCGCGACCCTCTTCGGCGAAGACCCCAAGGCCTTCGGCCATGTCGTCGAGCGCGACGGCCGCATCGTCGGTATCGCGCTGTGGTTCCTGACCTACTCGACGTGGACCGGACGCCACGGCATCTGGCTCGAAGACCTCTACGTCGACGACGCGCAGCGGGGGCGCGGCTACGGGAAGGCGCTCATCTCCTCGCTCGCCGAGGTCTGCGTCGCCCGCGGGTACTCCCGTCTGGAATGGACCGTGCTCGACTGGAATGCCCCGGCCATCGCCTTCTACCGTTCGATCTCGGCTGCTCCGATGGACGAGTGGACCACCCAGCGCCTGACCGGCGACGCGCTGACGGCGCTCGCCGCAGCATCCTGACCTATCCCGCGACGAGTGCAGCCGCAACGTCGCGGGCGACCCGGCTCGTGTGCGCGGGGGAGCGCAGTCGCATGGCGAGGTCGCCGGTGACGACGAGCACCAGCTGATCGGCCAATACCTCTGCGCGTGCGGGGTCGACGGCGGCCGCGAAGCCGGTCAGGCGGGCGCGCATCGAATCGGTGTCGCGGTGGATCGCGGCGTCGACCTCCGGTGGTGCGTCGGCATACTCCGCCGCGCTGCCGAGGAACGCGCACCAGCGCGAGCCCGCTGGCTGCGATCGGAAGGCGTCGAGTGCGTCGAAGATCGCCAGCAGCCGGCCCTCGTCGTTCGTCTGTGCGGCGACGGCGGCATCCCACGTCTCGATCCATGCGGCGTGCCGTCGCTCCAGGGTCGCGGCGACGAGGGCGTCTTTGCTCGGATATCCGCGATACAGCGTCGCGGCCGACACTCCCGCGCGCTCGAGCACGGCGTCTATCGGGGTGGCGGCGATGCCTCGCGTGAAGAACAGCTCGTCGGCCGCGTCGAGCAGCTTCGTCTCGGTGCGGGTTCGCAAAGCCATGACAGCACCCTAGACTCGCAAAAGTGAAACGACCGTTTTTGTTACGAGCGACATCGCCCGTGCCGCTCGTCGCGGCCGGAGCAGCGCTGATCGCCGCGACCTACGGCCTGGTCCGCATGGCGTACGGGCTCTTCCTGCCCGACGTGCAGGCCGACCTCGGGCTCGACGTCGCCGCGGCGGGCATCGTCTCGGCGGGGGCGTCGGTCGTCTACTGCGTCGGTGCCGTGATCGGCTTCCTCACGGCAGCACGACATGCGCGCGCGCTCGTGGTCGCGGCCGCTGTCGCCGCATCCGTCGGCGCCCTCGGTATGGCGGTCGCGCCGGTCTCGCTCGTCTTCGCTGTGTTCGCCATCGCGAGCTCGGCCGGCGCGGGTCTCGCGTCGCCGGCTCTGGTGGCGGTGCTCCAACGCGACCCCGGCACCGCGCGATCGCCGCGAGTCCAGGCCATCGTCAACGCGGGAACCGGTCCGGGCGTCGTCATCGCCGGCACGCTCGCGCTGCTGCTCGCGCCCGACTGGCGCCTCGCGTGGGTGATCGCCGCCGTGGTCACCGTGCTTGCGGCCGCGGGTGTGCTCGTGGCGGGGCGAGGAGGGGCGGCTGCTGCGGCGCCGCGCGCGCTTCCGCCCCCGTCGTGGTTCGTCGCACATCGCCGCGTGCTGCTCGCGGCGCTGCTTTTCGGTGCGGGGTCTGCCGCCGTCTGGACCTACGGACGCACGATGCTCGTCGAGTCGGGAACCGGGTCGGGCGCATCGATGGCCGCGTGGATCGCGCTCGGTGTCGGCGGCACGCTCGTGATCGTCACCGCGCGGTGCATGGAGAGGCTGGAGCCGCCCGGCGCGTGGATCGTGACGGCGACGGTCGTCGCGATCGCGACCGCCGGAGTGCTGGCCGGGGGAGCGTGGGCACTCGTCACCTTCGCCGCGTTCGGCTGGGGGTACACGGCCGGGAGCGGCGTGCTGATCGCGTGGACCGCGCGGATCGACGCCCGGCGGGCAGCTGCCGGCACTGCGTTGCTGTTCGTCACGCTGATCCTGGGTCAGGCGCTCGGGGCGGCGGTCGTGGGTGGCGTGACATCCGCGGCGGGCTACCCCGCGGCCTTCGGGCTGGCGGCTGCGGTGTCGGCGGCGGCGATCGTGCCGGCGGCGGGACCGCGAACCCGGATGACGCGTGCGGAGCGGTAGCGACCCGCTGCTCGATACGGTGGCGGGATGAGAGCGTCGACCGTGCTGAATGTGTACATTGCCATGCTGCTCGATTAGGTCGCTCCTCGCCCTTGGGCGACTTGTCCACAGGGTGGGTCTGTCTTGGGAAAGTGTCGTAGCTATGTTCTAGAATGTAGGCATGCTCGAGAACGATGACACCGCGTTCGGCGGTGAGGCGCGGCGCGGTTCCGATGCTGGTGCGGCGGACGAGTCGGGCGAGTCGTGGATCGATGAGCGGGTGTGGTTCGACGCCGACGCCGATCCTGTGGCGGCGGGGCGTGACGGGTTGGATGCGGTGGCGGATGTGTCGACGTTGATGTCGGTGTTCGCGGCGCAACGGTTCGAGCGGGTCGAGGGCGTCCGGCGGGATGCGGTGGCCGAGGCGGCGGTGTTCCGGGGGAGGACGACGGAGATCCTGATGCGGTCCCTGCGGCTCGAGCTCGCGACGGTGTTGCAGGTCACCGAGCACACCGCGGAGCGGATGCTGGTGACCGCCGACGGCCTCGTGAACCGGTACCCGGCCATGCTCGACGCGCTCTCCCATGCCCGGACGACGGAGCGGCACGCGGACGTGTTCGTCGAACTCGTCGATCAGGTGGAACCGGAGCTGCGTGACCAGGTCGTGCCGCTCGCCGTCGACCTCGCCACCACACACGCGCTCGGGTCATTCCGCCGGTTGCTGCGCAAGCTCGTGGACACGGTGCGGGCGGCGACGCTGAGTGAGCGGCACGCGGAGGCGATCCGGGAGCGGCGGGTGGTGGTGCAACCCGGGGAGGACGGGATGAGCTGGGTGATGCTCTACACCTCCGCGGTGAAAGCGCACGCGGTTCACAACCGCGCGACCGCGATCGCAAAGACCCTCGGCGAACGGGAGGGCGAGGAACGCTCCCTCGACGAGTTGCGCGCCGATGTGGTGGTCGACCTCCTCGTCGACGGCGACGTCCCGGCCCACCCCGACGCGGCCCGCGGAATCCGCGCGACGGTCGCGGTCACCGTCCCCGCACTGTCGCTGCTCAATGACGAGCACGCGAACACGGCCCCGGCGGTGGTGGAGGGGGTCGGTCCGATCCCCATCGACCAAGCGAGGGAAATCTGCGGCGGCGCGGACGGGTGGATGCGGGTGCTCACCCACCCCGAGACCGGGATGGTGCTCTCCGTCGGACGCGAGCAGTACCGCACCCCGTTGCCGCTGCGCCGGCTGGTGGAGTGGCGGGCGGAGACCTGTATGGCTCCCGGATGTGGAATACCGGCTCGCCGGTGCCAGATCGACCATCAACTCGCCTGGGAACACGGCGGCACCACGGAACTCGCCAACCTCGCGCCCCTGTGCGTCGGGCATCACACCATCAAGCATCACGGTGGGTGGCGGGTCACGCAGATCCCCGTCAGTGGCGGATCCCTCGAATGGACATCCCCCGGCGGAAGACGCTTCGTGGTGCAACCGGAACGGAAGGTCCCGGTCTTCCGACCCGCACCCGACGACGATCACCCGCCCGAATCCACCGCACCCTTCTGACCCGCGCCCTTCCGACGCGCACACGCGGCGCTTCGCGTCGTGCGCGCATCCGCTCGCCATGATGGGGAGATGGATGCTTCCGACCCCCGCGACGGCGAACGTGTCGGCACCGTCGCGAGACGCCTCGGCGTCTCGGTGCGCACTCTCCATCACTGGGATGCGCTCGGGGTGGCCGGCCCGTCGGGCCGGAGCGCGAACGGGTACCGCAGCTACCTCCCGGCCGATGTGGCGCGCTTGCGTCGCGTGCTTCTCTTCCGCGAACTGGGCGTGGCGCTGCAGGACGTCCCCGCATTGCTCATCGCCGACGCGGCGACACGCCGGGCGGAACTCGACGGCCGCCGTGCCGCGATCGTCGAGAAGATCGCCGAGATGCAGTCCCTGGTGGACGATGTCGATCGGCTGATCGCGGCCGACCGCGAGGGGGTGCTCCTCGACGAGGCGGAGCAGACCGAGGTCTTCGGCACGGCATGGAACCCCGAATGGAGCGCCGCCGCACGCGAGAGGTGGGGAAACACCGCTCAGTGGGCGGAGTACTCCGAGAGGTCGGCCGGCCGCTCGACCGACGACTGGCGCGACGTCACCGGGGCGATGAACCAGGTCATCACCGCCCTCGCAGAGGCGAAACGTCACGGCACCGTGCCGGGCAGCGACGCGGCGAACGTTCTCGCCGAACGCCATCGCGCCGCCCTCGGCGAGTACTTCCACTGCACCCTGTCGATGCAGGTGCTGGTCGCGAGACGCTACGTCACCGAGCCCGGATTCGCCGCGACCTTCGACGAAGAGGAGCCGGGGCTCGCCGCGTGGATGGAGGAGGTCATCGAGGCCAACGCACGCGCCCATGGCGTCGACCCTGCGACGGCGACCTGGGAGTGATTCGCCGCGCGTCGTCGATTCAACGCAGAACGCGCAGCGCGACGTCGATCACCTCGGCGCTCGATACATGCAGCGCCTCGGCTGCCGTCGTACCCGTCTCGGCGAGATAGGCGTCGACGAGACGATTGCCGACGGCGTACCCGGCGGCGGTCGGCAGGCCGACGGGCGTGCCGCCGAACAGCAGGGCGGCCTCGTCGCCGTGCACCCAGGCGGCAAAGTTCTGCATCCCGCCCACGTCGAGTCCGGTGACGACCTTGTCGAACACCGCGTCGTCCTCGAGGTGGGGGACGCCGAACGGGGTGTATCCGAGCTCGCCGTACATCTGCCGGGCGAACGCGTCGGCGAGTCCTTCCGACACGATCTGCTCGCCGACGACGACCGAGGCCGGATTCCATACGACGCCACCGGGCGCGTATCGCAGATTGTGCTGCAGCTCATGGACGGCGGCGGCTTCGAGGCGGTCGAGGTTCTCGTCGGTGGGCCAGAGCGTGATCGAGATGTACCCCGTCGCACTGCCGTTGCCGCTGAACCCGCGAGACGGTCCCATGAAGTACTCGGCACCGGGGTCGCCGAGCATGAGCAGGAACGTGATGTCGGGAACCGTGATGCCGGGCGTGGCGGCCGTCTGCACCTCGAGCGCCTCGCGGAGAGCGCGCTCCGTGCGCCCCCAGGCATCCGCCTCGACGAGGCGCGAGAGGGCGTCGCGCACCTCCGCCGTGCGCCCATCGAGGGGGAAGCCCGAGCCCATCACGTGCATCGCGACGAGGTCGATCTCCCCGGGGAAGTACCGGAACATGCCCTCCACCGGAGCGAGCACCTCGCGAAGCACCCCCGCGCGCTGGGAGGGGCCGGCATCCAGCACCGCTGCAATACCCCGGGCCGTATCGAGAACCGTGATCGTCATGCCGCTCACGGTAGAGCCTCACGTCGCGTCAGGGTCAAGCCGCCCCCGCGGCCGCAGGGTGGCCGAGACGAAAGGACACCGATGTCCCCTTCCGAAGACTTCCCCTACCCGACCCGCCCGCCCCGCAGCACTCCGGAATCGAGGCGGGGCGCGCCGCCGAACCCGCGTCAGGAGACGGCGCCCGGCATGCTCATCGACCGCGACCAGGAGATCGAGACGCGAGCCGGTCGCACCGTGCAGGCCGACGTCTACCGGCCCGAGTCGGGCGAACCCGCCGGGGTGCTCATCGCCTGGTCGCCCTACGGCAAGCACAATCCCGCGCCCATCGGGCAGATCTACCCGACCAGCGGAGCGAAGCCCGAGTGGATGAGCGACCTCACCACGTTCGAGGGGCCCGACCCTGTGTTCTGGGTGCCGCGCGGCTACGCGCTCGTCATCGCCGACATCCCGGGCACCTGGTACGCGAAGGGCCCGGCCTCCTACGCCTCACCGGAGGAGGCCGACGATTTCGCCGACCTCATCGAGTGGGCGGGCACGCAGCCCTGGTCGAACGGCCGAGTCGGCCTCACCGGCGTCTCCTACCTCACGGTCGCGCAGTGGCGCGTGGCCGGCCTCACGCCACCGCATCTGGCTGCCATCAACCCCTGGGAGGGCTGGTCCGACACCTACCGCGAGGTGGCGCGCCACGGCGGCATCCCCGAGACATCGTTCTGGCCGTACATCTGGGAACGATGGGGCGCCTCGACCGGCGAGATCGAAGACCTCGAACGCGAAGACCGCGAGCACCCGTTCTTCGACGACTTCTGGGCATCGAAGGCGGCCGACCTCGAGGCCATCACCGTGCCGGCGTTCGTCGTCGCCTCGTGGACCGACCAGGGACTCCATACCCGCGGCACGCTCGAGGGGTTCCGCCGGATCTCCTCACCGCACAAATGGCTGTACGTCCACGGCGCGAAGAAATGGGCCGAGTACTACCGACCCGAGATGGTCGAGATGCAAGCGCAGTTCTTCGACCGTTTCCTTCTCGATAGGCCCTCCGAAATCGAGTCGTGGCCCCGCGTTCGCGTCGAGTTGCGCGAGCGCTACGGCGTCGGGTCGTTCGTCGACAGCACCGACTGGCCGCTGCCCGAGGTCGAGTACCGCGCTCTGCACCTCGATGCCTCGACGGGCGCGGTGAGTCACGACCCCGTGTCCGCGGGGGCCCGTGCGTCGTACCACGGGCTCGGCGATCCGTTCCTGCCCGAACGGGTCGTGTTCGAGCACCGCTTCGCCGAGGCGGTCGACGTCGTGGGCCACGCCCGCGCCATCCTGCACGTCGAGGCTCCCGAAGCCTCAGACATGGACATCTTCGTCGGGCTCTTCAAGCGCGACGTCCATGGCGAGATCGTGCCCTTCGCGTACTACGCCCCAGTTCGAGGACGGGCCGGTCGCGCTCGGCTGGCTGCGCGCCTCTCACCGCGAGCTCGACCCCGAACGCTCGACCGTTCATCTGCCCGTCCTCGCGCACCGTCGCGCTGTGCCTCTCGAGGAGGGGCGACCCACCCGGGTGGAGATCGAGATCCTCCCGTCGGGCACCCGCTTCGCTGCGGGCGAGAGCCTCGTGCTCGTGGTGCAGGGGCACGACATCAAGCACTACCCGAAGCCGCTCGTCTACGCCCGGCACGAGACCGACATCAACCGCGGTCCCCAGATCCTCCATACCGGCGGGGGCTACGACGCACAGCTCGTCATCCCGATCAGAGGAGCCTGACTCAGCGCCCGTCGATGATCGACATGAATCCCGCGAACGCGAAGATCCCCGGCACGACGTAGAGCGAGGTGCGCACGACGTACCACGCGATCGCGGCGACGACCGGCCGCATGCCGGTCTGCCGGTTGCGCACCACGAGACGTCGCCCGTCCCCGCCGATCACGGGATCGGGCGGCCTCCACGGCACGCCCGGGCGATCGAGCGCTGCCTTCACCGCAGCGAGGGCGAACGGCACGTCCTGCCCGGGCACGCGCTCGTCGAGGTACTGCCGGGCCTTCGACGTCACCCGCGGCACGACCTCCTCCAGCACGGCGCCCACCCGCTCCCAGTGCTCGACGGCGAAGAAGTCGACGCCGGGCGAGGTGAAGAAGACGAGGGTGTCGTCGACGATCTCGACGTTGTACGCGCTCGCGTGATCGATCAGGGCCGCCATGAGGTCGGGCGTGAGCACGTAGAGCGCGTCCTGCCCGTACCGGGCGGGGGAGTAGACGCGGAACCACCGGTCGAAGTCGCCCTCGAGAGAGAGGCGCTGCCCGCGATCGACACCCGCGGGCAGGTCGGTGCCGACGCCGTCGTTCGAGGTCGCATCGAGGATGAGGTGCGGCAACGGGGCGGAGAGCTTCACGGCGATGTACTGCCACTCGGTGGCCCGTGGCCCGCGCGCCTTGAGCGCGCCGAACTCGGTGCCGCGCGCCGCGAAGCGCGGATAGGCGCGCACTCCGACGCTCGAACTGGTGATCAGCGCCGAGAACGTCGCCCTCTCGCTCGGGCGCGGTTCGTACCCGTTGGCGAGGGCCGTCAGGGTGCGCCGCCACTCCCGCAGGCGTGCCCGTGCCGAGGGTGGACGCTTCGTTGCCCGGTAGAGCAGCACGGTGCCGACCAGCCACACCGCGAGAATCGGCATCGTCACGCTCAGCACGGCGACGTCGCGCGAGGCGAGCCGACCGTCCTGCAGTGCGTCGACCTGCACGCCGACCGACATGAAGACCACGAACATGTACCAGAGCAGCAGGCAGTTGTTCACGTGCAGCAGCACCTGACGCTTCGTCGGAGACCAGCTCGGCCGGGATTCGCGCCGTACGGTCGCCATCGCTTCGGCGACCTCCTCGGGCGGCGCGGTCATCCAGCGCAGGTCCATGCGGCCAGTCAACCAGCATCCGGATGCTGCGCCCGCCCGCCCGCCACGGTTACGCTTCCTGCGTGCACCGGATCTTCACGACGAGCTTCGCCTCGGTCTACCCGCTCTATGTGGCGAAGGCCGAGCGCAAAGGACGTACGAAGGACGAGGTCGACGAGCTCGTCCTGTGGCTCACCGGCTTCGAGCGGAGCGACCTCGAGCGGCACCTCGCGGACGCCACGACATTCGAGCAGTTCTTCGCCGAAGCCCCGCTCAACCCGAACGCGTCCCTCATCACCGGCGTCGTCTGCGGGGTGAAGGTGCAGGAGGTCGAAGACCCGCTGATGCAGAAGATCCGCTACCTCGACAAGATCATCGACGAACTGGCCAAGGGCAAGGCGATGGAGAAGATCCAGCGCACCCCGTGAGCGCGACGGACGCGCGCGATAGGTTCGGGGAATGACGCACCGTAGCCCTTCCGAGGAGCCCGGCGGAGCCGACGAGGTCGAGGCCGCCCACGACGCACGCGTCGGCTCCGAGCCCGTCTTCGCCGAGCCCGACCGACCGCGAACCTGGTTCATCACGGGCGCGAGCCGCGGACTGGGACGTGCCCTGGCCTTCGCTGCGGCAGACGCGGGCGACACCGTGATCGCGACGGTGCGCGACCTCGCCGATGCACCGGTCGGAGAGGGCATCCGGGCCGTCGTGCTCGATGTGCGAGACCGGGACGCCGCACATGCGGCGGTCGCCGAAGCGGTGCGCGAGACCGGGCGCCTCGACGTGCTGGTGAACAACGCCGGCTACGGGCTCGTCGGCATGGTCGAAGAGGTGGAGCACGACGATGCTCTCGCCATCGTCGAGACCGACATGCTCGGCCCGCTCTGGTTGTCGCAGGCTGCGCTGCCGGTCATGCGCGAGCAGGGCCACGGCCATATTCTGCAGATCTCCACCTCGGGTGCCGTCGGCGCGATCGCCGGGCTCGGCCTCTACAACGCCGCGAAGTGGGGCCTCGAAGGATTCAGCTCGGCGCTCGCTCTGGAGGCCGGAGCGTTCGGGGTGCGGGTCACCATCGTGCAGTGCGGAGCGCTCGATACGGGGTGGGCGACCAGCGGAATGCGCTTCGCGCGCACGTCGGCGGCGTACGACGACCTCCGTCTCGCGACCTTCGGCACGGCCGAGACGCCGTGGGCCGCGGAGGGCACGGGCGGGGGACTGGCTCCGAGCGCGGCTGCGACAGCGATCCTCCGATACGTCGACGAGCCCGACGGGCGCCTGCGGCTGCTCGTCGGCGACGATGTTCCCGAGCACGTCGCGCACGCGCTGCACCAGCGGCTCGCCGACTACCGTCGCGACCCGCGCTTCCCGCAGCTGGACTGACCGCGCTCGTCAGAGCCTGTCGGCCTTCGCCTCGAGCACCGATCGCTGGGCGGCGTTGCGCACCAGAGACGCAGCGGTGCGCAGCTCGGAGCGCGCCTCGTCGATGCGCCCCAGTCGGGACAGCAGCTCGCCGCGCACGCTCGGCAGCAGGTACGACCCGCGGAACGCCGCGTCGTCGATCGCATCGACGAGCGCAAGAGCTTCGGCCGGCCCTGTCGCCATCGACACGGCCACGGCGCGGTTGAGATCGACCACCGGATTCGGGGCGATGCGGCCGAGCGTCTCGTAGAGCAGCACGATCCTCGCCCAGTCCGTCGCCTCCACGCTCGGCGCGATCGCATGGCACTCGGCGATCGCCGCCTGCAGCGCATACGGTCCGCGACCCGTGCGACGGCCGGCCGCCGCCGCATCCGCCCTCCGCAGCACGCTGACCGCGCGGGCGATCTGCCCGTGGTCCCACCGTCTGCGATCCTGGTCGGCGAGCAGCACCGGCGTGCCGTCGGGCGTCTCCCGCGCGGCGAACCGCGATCGCTGGAACTCCATCAGCGCGACCAACGCCAGCGGTTCGGGCTCGCGAGGCAGAAGCCCCGCCACGACGCGGCCGAGCCGGACGGCCTCGTCGGCGAGGTCGGGGCGCACCCACCGGTCTCCGCCGGTCGCCGCGTACCCCTCGGTGAACACGAGGTAGACCACCCCGAGCACCGTCGTGAGGCGTGCCGCCCACTCGCCGGGCTCGGGCGTCTCGAAGGGCACACGGGCCGCGGCGAGCGTCTTCTTCGCCCGCGTGATCCGTGCCTGCACCGTCGGCACGGTGGTCAGCAGCATCCGCGCGATCTCCTCGGTCGACAGCCCGGCGACGACCCGCAGGGTCAGGGCGACCTGCGACTCGCGGGAGAGCGCGGGGTGGCAGGCCGTGAAGACGAGGCGCACGATGTCGTCGTCGATCGGCTGCCACTCGTCGTCGATCGCCTCGTCGAGCGTCCGGGCGATCGACGCATAGCGATCGTCGCGTCGCTCGCTGCGACGCCAGGCATCGATCGCCCGGCGCTTCGCGACCGCCGTGAGCCACGCGCCGGGGTTCGTGGGGATCTCGCGGCCCCACGACCCCAGCGCCTCGACGACCGCTTCGTGCGCGACGTCCTCGGCGAGGCCGAGGTCACCGGTCGCCTTCGCGACCGACGCCACGATCCGCGCGCCTTCGATGCGCCAGACGGCCTCGATCGTGCGTCGCACATCGGTCATGGATCACGCCGTACCGAGGTCGGGACGCCACTCCTTCTCCTTCTGGACGTACTCGTTGTCGGCGTAGTCCGCGAAGTCGCTCTCATCGGTGACGCGCCGCACTTCGAGCTTGTTCCCGGCGGTGAGCGGGGCGCGCTTGGCCCACTCGAGCGCCTCCTCGGCCGTGGCGGTCTGGATGATCCAGAACCCGTTGAACAGCTCGTGGATCTCTCCGTAGGGGCCGTCGCTGACGACGGGGGACTCGCCGGCGAAGTCGACCACGTAGCCCGGCTCGGGAGCGAGGCCGTCGCCCGACACCATGACCCCCGCCGTGATCATGGCTTCGTTGTAGGCGCCCATCGCATTGATGACGGCCTCGAAGTCCATCTCGGCGTAGGCGTCGGCCCCCTGCTGGGTGGCCCGCATGATCAGCATGTGCTTCATCGTTCTCTCCTCGTTCGGTGGGGGATCCAGCATCCCTCTCACTATCGCGTCGAACGGGGGCCGGAGGAATCGACATCGCCGCGGAAACTTTTTCCGCGGGGCCCGATTCCCACCCTGAGCAACGTCTGAGGATCCGGTCCAGAGGATGCTGAGCGATATATCGTTGAGTATCGCTGAGCCCTATCCGGGCCCGGCCACACAGGAGGTTCATCATGAGCAATCCCTTCACCAGCGACGCCTTCGGCGGAGCCGGCCGCGGTCGCGGCGCCGGCCAGGGTTGGCCGTTGAACGGCATCTGGGAAGCGATGGAGCAGTTCGGCAAGCAGTTCGAGCAGAAGGTCGGCGGTGGCAGCACCCGCGTGAGTCGCGGCGACGTCCGCGCCGCCGTTCTCGCGCTCCTCGCCGAGAAGCCCATGCACGGCTACCAGATCATCCGCGAGATCGAAGACCGCAGCGGCGGCAGCTGGAAGCCGAGCCCCGGCTCGGTGTACCCCACCCTCCAGCTCCTCGCCGACGAGGGCCTCATCCTCGCCACCGAGTCCGAGGGCCGCAAGACCTATTCGCTCACCGAAGAGGGCCGCGACGTGGCTGGCGCCGACAGCGACCGCACGGCTCCCTGGGAAGCATCCGGATCCCGCGAGAACCTTCGCACCGGCGCCCTCCCCAAGGCCGGCGTCGACCTCGCCCAGGCAGTCGCTCAGGTCGGACGCTCCGGCAACCCCGAGCAGGTGAAGCAGGCGGTCGACGTGCTCGACGAGGCACGCCGTAAGATCTTCTCCATCCTCGCCCAGGGCTGACGCTGCACCGATCGACCGGGTGCCCAGGGCACGCCGGCGTCAAGGAGATCTCATGGCTGACGCCGGCGACCTGAGCGCCCGCTATCGACGGATCACGCGGTTCGCCGCGCGCTACCTCGTGCAGGCGTGGTGGTTCGAGCTGTTCCTCCCGAGACTCGGGCTCTCCCGTATCTCGGCACGGAACCGCACGAAGCGCCTGCAGAACATCGCGCGCCGTTTTCACGGCCTCGCGATCGATCTCGGCGGCCTCATGATCAAGGTCGGGCAGTTCATGTCGTCGCGCCTCGACGTGCTGCCGCCCGAGATCACGAAAGAGCTCGAGGGTCTGCAGGACGAGGTGCCCGCGGTCCCGTTCGCCGCGATCCGCGCCCTCGCCGAAGCGGAGCTCGGTGTGTCGCTCGACCGCGCCTTCGCGTCGGTCGACCCGACGCCGTTGGCGGCGGCATCCCTCGGCCAGGCCCACCGGGCGACCCTGTCGGACGCAGACGCCGAGGTCACCGGACTCAGCTCCGTCGTCATCAAGATCCAGCGCCCCGGGATCGACCAGGTCGTCGACGTCGACCTCCGCGCACTGCGCCAGGTCGCGCGATGGCTGAGCCGCGTGCGCCTGGTCTCCGACCGGGTCGACATGCACGCCCTCGTCGAGGAGTTCGCCCACACGAGCCTCGAGGAGATCGACTACCTGCACGAGGCCGCGAACTCCGAACGGTTCGCGAACGACTTCGCCGGCGACGGGCGCGTCACCGTGCCCGAGATCGTCTGGGAGCGCACCACCCGACGTGTGCTCACTCTCGAAGACGTCACCGCGATCAAGATCACCGACGTCGACGGGCTGCGCGCGGCCGGCATCGACCCCGCCGAGGTCGCGATCGAGTTCGCCTCGGTCATGTTCGACCAGCTCTTCGCCGACGGGTTCTTCCACGCCGATCCGCATCCCGGCAACATCTTCGTCACCCCGAACGAGCCCGACCCGGCGACGGGTCGCGCCTGGCACCTCACCTTCATCGACTTCGGCATGATGGGCGAGGTCCCGGAGGGACTCCGCCGCGGACTCCGGCGCCTGCTCATCGCCGCGGCCTCCCGCGACGGGAAGGGCCTCGTCGACGGCATCCGCGACGTCGGCGTGCTGCTGCCGTCGGCCGACACCGCCGAGCTCGAGCGCGCGATGACCCAGCTCTTCGCCCGGTTCGGGGGCATGGGCTTCGCCGAGCTGCAGGAGGTCGACCCGCGGGAGTTCCGTGCGTTCGCGGTGGAGTTCGGCGACGTGGTGAGGTCGCTGCCGTTCCAGCTGCCGGAGAACTTCCTCCTCATCATCCGGGCGATGTCGCTCGTCTCGGGCAACTGCAGCGCGCTCGACCCCGCATTCAACATCTGGGACGCCGTCGAGCCCTACGCGAATCGCCTGATCCGCGAAGAGGGCGGGAATGTCGTGCAGGGCTTCGCGAAGCAGGCCGTGTCTCTCGCCGGACTCGCCGCCCGTCTTCCGCGGCGGTTCGACGACCTCGCCACCCGCATCGAGGACGGCCGCATCGCCGTGCAGACCCCGAAGCTCGATCGCCGCATCGGCTCGCTCGAACGGATGGGGCGGCGTGTCGTCTCGGCCGTGCTCTTCGCGGCCCTGCTCATCGCGGGCGCCGTGCTGCGGGTCGACGACGCGGTGTTCGGCACGGTGCTGATGTCGATCTCGGTCGTCCCGCTCCTGCACGCCCTCTTCGCCGGGTTCACCGCCGGGCGTCGCTGAACGCGAAAGGGGCGCCGACGTGATGTCGGCGCCCCTTCGGCGTTCAGCTGTTCTGAGAAGTCAGTACCAGCCCACGGACTGCGACTGGCCCCACGCGCCGCACGGCGTGCCGTAGCGACCGGAGATGTAGCCGAGACCCCACGAGATCTGGGTGGCGGCGTTCGTCTGCCAGTCGGCGCCGGCGCTCGACATCTTGCTGCCGGGAAGCGCCTGGGGGATGCCGTATGCACCGCTGGAGCGGTTCATGGCCTGGTAGTTCCAGCCCGATTCCTTGTTCCAGAGCGAGACGAGGCACGAGTACTGGTCGTCGCCCCATCCTCGCGCCTGGAGCATGGCGTAGGCGGTCGCCTTCGCACCCTCGGGGCTGTTGTCTCCGCCGGTGCCGCCCGACGGGATCGGGGCGGAGGGCGCCGACGCCGACGACGAGCCGGTCGAAGCCGACGACGTCGACGAGGTCGAGACGGGGGCGGATGCTGCGGCCTCGGCCGCCTCCGCGGCGGCGGCCTCGGCCTCGATGCGCGCCTGCTCGGCGGCGGCCTCTTCTTCGGCCTTCTTCGCCGCAGCGCCGTCGAGGCTTCCGCGGAGCTGGTTCACGCGGGAGTCGACCGAGGCGATGAGTTCGGTGACCTCCTCGGTGATGGAGGGGACGAGGGGCGCGGGGAGCGCGTCGGCGGCGTCGAGACGCGCGGCGGCCTCTTCGAGCGCGGCGGTGTCGACCGACGTGTCGGGCTCGCCGATGTCGAGACCCGATGCGGCGATGTCGGCCTGCACGCTCGCGGCCGCGGAGGTGACCGATGCGGCCGCCTCGACGGCTTCATCCGCGGCCACGGTCTCTTCGGGGACGGCAGGGGTGACGGTCGCCTTGAGCGGCGCGGAGTAGGTGGAGGAGGAGACGAGGGAGAAGGTCGGCGTCGACGCGCCGGCCTCCGCCTGAGCCTCAGCCGACGGTGCGGTCGAGGCGAACGCTGCGGCTGCGACGATGCCGAACGCGAGTCCCGAGGCGACGACCGCGCGGCGGTTGTGCGAGCGGCGATCGGCGGCACGGCGGGTGCGGCGGGTGGCGGTGGACGGCGTGTTCGAGTGCATAAAACCAGTTCCGTATGGGGGGCTCCGCGCTCGTCGCGCGGCGTGCGGCATCCGTTCTCGCGGACACAAATCCGAGAGTCTGGCACGGCCTTCCTGGGCGGTTCCTGGACGCAGCGCGCAAGAAAGGCCAGATCAGGGGCTGCGCAACACCCCGGCGGGCCATCGGGCGTACCCTGTGATCGTGCCCGAATCGCCCCCGCCGCAGACCGCGCGGGCACAGCTCGCCGCCCTCGCCGCGCGGGCCGACCGGCCCTTCGTCGAGGGTCTTCCGAAGGTCGTCGATCCGCGCCCCGCAGCGGTGCTCATCCTCTTCGGAGTGCTCGACGCCCTGCCCAGCGATCACGAGGCGCAGGCCCGCGCCGTCTCACGCGATCTCGACGTGCTGCTCCTCTCACGGGCAGCCACGCTGCGCGCGCACCCCGGTCAGGTTGCCTTCCCGGGTGGCCGGGTCGACCCCGGTGACCAGAGCGTCGTCGCCGCAGCGCTGCGCGAGGCCGAGGAGGAGACGGGCCTGGATCCAGCCGGGGTCGAGGTGCTCGGCACCCTCGGTCGCGTCCCGCTGGAGTTCTCGCGACACCTCGTTACTCCCGTGCTCGCGTGGTGGCAGCATCCGTCGCCCGTCCGGGTGGTGGACGTGGCCGAATCCGCCGACGTCTTCCGTGCGCCGGTCGCCGATCTCCTCGATCCGGCCCGTCGAGGATCCACCGTGATCCGCCGCGACGGTCACGAGTGGAGGGGACCCGCCTTCCTCGTGCCGCACGACACCGGCGAGCACCTCGTGTGGGGTTTCACCGCGATGCTGCTCGACGGCCTGTTCGACAGGCTCGGCTGGACCGAACCGTGGGATGCGGCGAAGGAACTGCCGCTCGAGCTCCCGTCCTAGGGAACATCGCGGTCGACCGGGGCGTTCTGGTACCGTAGAACGTCACTCTCGTGACTCGTTTGGCATGTCTGCGCTCGGGTCCTGGTGACAGAACGACAATCCGCTTTGCTTCGGCGCGCACCTGCGCGCGTCGGAGCCCGACACCCCAACCTCTAGGACAACCCACTACATGACTACCGCAACGACCGCCCCGGCCACCAAGCAGGTCGCGATCAACGACATCGGATCTGCTGAAGACTTCCTGGCCGCGGTCGAACTGACCCTGAAGTTCTTCAACGACGGCGACCTCATCGAAGGAACCGTCGTGAAGATCGACCGCGACGAGGTTCTCCTCGACGTCGGCTACAAGACCGAGGGCGTCATCCCCTCGCGCGAACTTTCCATCAAGCACGACGTCGACCCGAACGAGGTCGTCAACGTCGGCGACCACGTCGAGGCCCTCGTTCTCCAGAAGGAGGACAAGGAAGGCCGTCTGATCCTGTCGAAGAAGCGCGCTCAGTACGAGCGTGCCTGGGGCGACGTGGAGAAGATCAAGGAGACCGACGGTGTCGTCACCGGTTCGGTCATCGAGGTCGTCAAGGGTGGCCTCATCGTCGACATCGGCCTCCGCGGCTTCCTCCCGGCGTCGCTCATCGAGCTGCGTCGCGTCCGCGACCTGACGCCGTACCTCGGCCAGGAGATCGAGGCGAAGATCCTCGAGCTCGACAAGAACCGCAACAACGTCGTGCTCTCGCGCCGCGCCCTGCTCGAGCAGACGCAGTCCGAGTCGCGCACCACGTTCCTCAACAACCTCCACAAGGGCCAGGTCCGCAAGGGCACGGTCTCGTCGATCGTCAACTTCGGTGCGTTCGTCGACCTGGGCGGCGTCGACGGTCTGGTTCACGTCTCCGAGCTCTCGTGGAAGCACATCGAGCACGCGTCCGAGGTCGTCGAGGTGGGCCAGGAGGTCACCGTCGAGATCCTCGAGGTCGACCTCGACCGCGAGCGCGTGTCGCTCTCGCTCAAGGCGACGCAGGAAGACCCGTGGCAGGTGTTCGCCCGTACCCACGCGATCGGTCAGATCGCGCCGGGCAAGGTCACCAAGCTCGTTCCGTTCGGTGCGTTCGTCCGCGTCGCGGACGGCATCGAGGGCCTCGTTCACATCTCGGAGCTCTCCGGCAAGCACGTCGAGCTCGCGGAGCAGGTCGTGTCGGTCGGCGAAGAGGTCTTCGTCAAGGTCATCGACATCGACCTCGAGCGTCGCCGCATCTCGCTGTCGCTGAAGCAGGCCAACGAGTCGGTCGACCCCAACGGCACCGAGTTCGACCCGGCCCTCTACGGCATGGTCACCGAGTACGACGAGCTCGGCGAGTACAAGTACCCCGAGGGCTTCGACCCGACGTCGGGTGTCTGGCTCGAGGGCTTCGACGAGCAGCGCGAGAAGTGGGAGCAGGACTACGCGGCTGCCCAGGCTCGCTGGGAGTCGCACAAGGCTGCGGTCGCCAAGGCGATCGAGGCCGAGGCGAACGCCCCCGCGTCGACCGGCACCGACTTCGGCGCCGGCACCGGTTCGTCGTTCACCTCGGAGTCGTCCTCGGCCGGCACCCTGGCCGACGACGAGGCACTCGCCGCACTGCGCGAGCGTCTCTCCAGCCGTTGAGCTGAATCATCACGCTGAGCGGGTCGGAACCTCCGGGTTCCGGCCCGCTTTCGCGTATCCGGACCTCGCCGAGCGGATGCTGCGCACGTGTCGGAGGCCGGGCCTAGCGTGACCCCATGCCCGAAGGTGACAGCGTGTTCCGTCTCGCGGTGCGCCTGCGCGAGGCGTCCGAGGGGCACGTCGTCGCCGACGGCGAGCTCCGATCCGGAGCCTCGGCGGGCCAGTCGCTCACGGCGGGGCGCATCGACTCGTACGACACGCACGGCAAGAACCTGCTGACCCGGTTCGACACGGGCCTCACCCTGCACACGCACCTGCGGATGCAGGGGAGTTGGACCGTGACAGCCCGCGGGCGTCGTGTGCCGCCGCGTATCGCGCACCAGGTCCGGGTGCGGCTCCGGCTCGACGACGGGCGCACCCTCTGGGGGATCGACGTCCCCGTCGTGCGGCTGCTGCCGACCGCGCGGGAGGGAGAGGTGGTCGGCAGGCTCGGACCCGACCCGCTCCGAGGCGACTGGGACCACGCCGAGGCGGTGAGGCGGATCGAGGGTCGTCCGGATCGGCCTCTCGTCGCCGCCCTCCTCGACCAGGGGAACGTCGCGGGCTTCGGCAACCTCTGGGTGAACGAACTGGCGTTCCTGCGCGGCGTGCACCCGTTCCGCCCCGTCGCAGAGGTCGACGTCCCCGCTCTCCTCACGGTCGGCGCGCGGGCGCTGCGGCTCTCGGCCGCCGTGCCGGGCATGTACCAAGTGACGACGGGGCGCGCGGTCAAGGGAGAGTCTCACTGGGTGGTGGGCCGCGCCGGCCGACCCTGTCTGCGCTGCGGAACCCGCGTGCGGGTGGTCGCCGAATGCGCCGGCGACCCGGAAAGGCGCCGCACGTGGTGGTGCCCTCGGTGTCAACCCGGCGAGTTCGGCTAGCGTGGGAGCATGAACGCCCGCATCCCCCTCGTGGTCACGACCGTCGCCTGCGCCATCCTGTTCCTGTCGATCGCGGCCGTCTTCGCGCTCGTGATCGCGAGCCTGGTCACGGGTGGCCCGATCGACTTCCTCGGCGGCCCCGAGATCGCCGACGCCTCGGGCGCTGCGCCGCTGGTCCTCGCCGCCTGACGTCTGCGTGACCGGCTTCACCGGGCACGTCCCCGGAAGCCGGGAGTACCGCCGACTTCTCGCCGGGCTGTTCTTCGCCGGCATCGCGACGTTCGCCCAGCTCTACTCCCCGCAGGCGGTGCTGCCCCTCCTGGCGGCGGAGTTCGACGTCCCGCCGGCCACCGCCGCGCTGGCGGTGTCGGCGGCCACGCTCGGACTCGCGGTCGCGGTGATCCCGTGGTCGATCGTGGCCGATCGCATCGGACGCGTGCAGGCCATGACGATCGGCATCGTCGCGGCGACCGCTCTCGGGCTGGCAGCGCCCCTGAGCGCCGACGTCGCCACGCTCCTGGTCCTCCGCCTGGCGGAGGGGGCGGCCCTCGGCGCCGTGCCTGCTCTCGCCCTGGCCTATCTCAGCGAGGAGGTCGATCCGCGCCACGCGGCCGCCGCCGCCGGCAGCTACATCGCCGGAACCACTCTCGGAGGACTCTCCGGCCGTCTCGTCTCCGGGCCGATCGCCGACCTCGCCGAGTGGCGCACCGGCCTCTGGGCGACGGCCGTCCTGTGCGCGGCGGCGGCGGTGGCCTTCCTGCTCCTCGTGCCCCGCGCGCGCGGCTTCACGCCCCTCGTCCGCGGCGGGGCGAGGATCGCGACGCGTCTGGCGGTGAACCTCCGCTCGCCGGCGCAACTGGCGCTGTACGCCCAGGGGTTCCTGCTCATGGGCGCGTTCGTCGCCATGTACAACTACCTCGGATTCCATCTGACGCATCCGCCGTTCTCGCTTCCCGGTTGGATCGTCACATCGCTGTTCGTCGCCTATCTCGCGGGCACCGTCTCGTCACCCTGGGCGGGCACCCTCGCATCGCGCCACGGGCGGCTGCCCGTCCTCCTCGTATCCACCGCCGCGATGGCGGTCGGCACCGCCCTCATGCTCGTCCCGATCGTGCTGGTCATCCTCGGGGGACTCGTCGTGATGACGGCCGGGTTCTTCGGCGCCCACGCGGTCGCCTCCGGGTGGGCGCCCGCATCCGCGCGACCCGACACCCGCGCGCAAGCGTCCTCGCTCTACTACCTGGGCTACTACGGTGGCTCGAGCCTGTTCGGCTGGAGTCTCGGCTACGTCTTCGACGCCGCGGGCTGGGGCGTGTTCCTCGGCGTGGTGGTCGCGATGTGCGGTGGTGCGGCGGTGCTGGCGATCGGTGCGCTGCGGAAGCACTAAGGGTTCGTGTCGGGGGTCGCGGCTACGATCGCGCCGTGCCCGAATGCCTCGTCGACGGATGCTGCGCTCCCGGCGCGCACGATGCCCCGGTCGTTCTCTGCGACCGGCACCTCGCGGCCGCGGCCGACTGGTCGGAGCGCGAGCAGGGCGTGACCGACCTGCTCCCCGTACCGTGCCGCATCTGCGGATCGCGACTCGGGGTGCGCTGGCCGAGCGGCTGGCTCTGCGCTGTGTGCGAGTGGCGACACGGGGAGATCGTCGACGGCGAACTCCCGCCTCCGCGTATCGACGTCGTCTACTACCTGCGCTACGACGATCGGGTGAAGATCGGCACGACAGCGAACCCCCGACAGCGGCTCGCGGCGATCCGGCACGACGAAGTCCTGGCGTTCGAGCGAGGCGACCGCGCCCTCGAGCAGCGCCGCCACACGCAGTTCGCGGCGGACAGGTGGCCGCGGACGGAGTGGTTCCGGCTGTCGCGCGACCTGCAGGCGCACGTCGACTCCATCGCCGCGGGTGTCGGCGATCCCTGGGCCCTGCACGCCCGGTGGACGAGCGAGGCGCTCGCCCTCCGCGGCTGACGCCGCCGCGTGCGGTGCCCTCGCTAGAGTGAGCGCGTGAGCGACACCCGCGCGGCCGCAGCGACCCGCCCCGACGCCCCGGCACGTTCCGGGCTGGTGCTCTCGGCACTGATCCTCGGCGCGCTGGTGTGCAACATCAACCTCGCGGCGGCGAACATCGCGCTTCCCGACATCGGCCGCACCTTCGGCGCCGGCCAGGTATCGCTCAACATCGTGGGCCTGGGCTGCTCGCTGGGGTTGGCGATGTCGGTGCTGTACTTCGGTGCCCTCGCCGACCGTTACGGACGCAAGCAACTGCTCATGCTCGGTCTCGCACTCACCGTCGTCGCCAGCCTGTGCTCCGCCTTCTCGCCCTCCGTCGAGCTCCTCATCGCCTCCCGCGTCTTCACCGGCATCGCGGCGGGCCTGGCCTTCCCGACCACGCTGTCGCTGATCACCGCGCTCTGGTCCAACGGGCCGCGACGCACGCGCGCGATCGCTCTGTGGTCGGGTGTCAGCGCCATGGCATCGATCGTCGGCTCGGTGCTGGCCGGCCTGCTGCTGTCCGTCTTCTGGTGGGGGTCGGCGTTCCTGATCGCCGTGCCGATCGCGGCCGCCGCGCTCGTTCTGGTCGCCCTGTTCGTCCCCGGCCACGTCGCCGAGTCCCGCGACCCCGTCGATCATCTCGGCGGGATCCTCGCGACCCTCGCGATCGCGGGCATCGTGCTCGGAATCGGCACCGTCTTCGCGCCCGGTCAGCACGTCATCGGCGGGGTGATGCTCGCGGTGGGGGCGGTGCTGCTGGTCGTCTTCCTCGTGCGCCAGGCGAGGGAGGAGCACCCGCTGTACGACCTCCGCGTCGCCCGGCGTCGGATGTTCTGGGTCCCCGCGACCGCCGGGACGATCGTCTTCGGCTCCCTCATGGGAGCGATGTTCGTCGGCCAGCAGTACCTCCAGAACATCCTCGGCTACTCGACCCTGCAGGCGGGCCTGGCCGTCGTCCCCGCCGCGGTCGGGCTCCTCCTGTTCGCGCCGATGTCGGCCCGCCTGCTCACCCGCCGCGGATCCCGGACCACCATGCTGCTCGGCTACGCCCTCGTGTTCGTCGGCTTCCTCACAACCCTCCTGTGGAACCCGTCGACCCCGTACTGGCTGATCGGTCTCGGGTTCTTCGCCATCGGCAGCGGCGCCGCCTTCGCGATGACGCCGGCGTCGCGCGCGCTCACCGAGAGCACCCCCGTGCGCCGGGTCGGGATGGCGTCCGCCACGTCCGACCTGCAGCGAGACCTGGGCGGCTCGATCATGCAGGCGCTGCTTGGTGCGATCCTCGCGGCCGGGTTCGCCGCGTCGTTCGGACGACAGATATCCGCGTCGGCCGAAGCCTCCACGATCTCCGACACCGTCACACAGGCGCTGCAGGCGTCGTACGGTTCCGCGCTCCGGGTGGCCGACCAGTTCCCGCAGTACCGCGACGAGATCCTCGCCGGCGCCACCCAGAGCCTCGTCACCGGCGCCTGGGGTGCGTACCTGATCGGGGCGGTGGCCGTGGTCGTCGGGGGAGTGATCGTGTGGTTCCGCCTCCCGTCGTTCGCGCGCGAGCAGGAGTTGATCGCGCAGTACGCGAAAGAGGATGCGCCGTGACCCGCCGAACGCATGCCGGACGGATACGCGAGTCCGCGCACCGCTCGCGATAATGTCAGCGCATGGCCTGGTTGTCGGAGAGCGAGCGGCGTGCGCGCACGCGCGACGACACCCGTGACCGCTCGATCCTGCTGAACCAGACCCTCCTCGCCGGAGTCGGTCTCGTCGCCATGGGCGTCGTGATCCTCATCGGGCAGGTCGTGGACACCACCACGTTCGTTCTCGGCTCCTCGCTCCTGTTCGGTGCGACGGCGGCCGCGATCCTCATCCCCTGGCACCGGCTGCCGGTGTGGACGGTCGCCGTCCTTCCGTTCGCCGACATCCTGGCGCTGGCGCTCCTGAGGGCGAGCGCCCCGAACGGGGGACTCGGGTTGCTCTGGGCCTTCCCCGCGATGTGGATCGGGGCGATGTTCGGCGTCGCCGGTGTCGTCGTCGGCACGGTGCTCGTCGCAGCGCTCTTCTGGTTCATGACCGCGGTCGATCCGACGCAGAACTTCAGCGCGTCCACGGTCCTCCTGCCTCTCGTGGTGGGAGCACTGGCGACCATCTCGTTCCTGGGCGCTCGTCGCGCCGACGCGCAGCGGCAGCTGCTCGAGAAGCAGTCGCGGCATCTCGGGCGCTCGGTCGATCGGGCGCGCCGGCAGGAGGACCTCGTCACCGAGGTGCTCGACGCCGTCGACTTCGGCGTGATCCGCATCACCGCCGAGGGGGAGCTCGTCGTCACCAATGAGGCCCACGCGCAGCTGCAGGGGGGTGCGGCCGAGGACGCCGCCGGCGCCGTGGCGTACGCGGCGGACGGGGTGACCCCGCTCGACCCCGCGGACGTCCCGATCGCACGCGCCCGCGAGGGCGACACGTTCGAGAATCGAGTGGTCTGGTACGGCGAACCGGGTTCGGGGCGGCGCGCGCTCACGGTCACCGCCCGCCGACTGACCGAGATCGACGGGTCGAACGCGGGGGTGATCGTTGTCTCGCGCGACGTCACCGCCGAGGAGCAGGCACTGCGCGCCCGTGAGGATCTCGTCGCGTCGGTGTCGCACGAGCTGCGTACCCCGCTCACGTCGATCATCGGATACCTCGAGCTGGCCCTTGACCGCGACGACCTCCCCGGCGACTCGCGGCGCGATCTCGAGGTCGCCGAACGCAACGCCGCGCGCCTGCTCGAGCTCGTAGCCGACATCCTCTCGGTGTCGTCCCTCGCGCGTCCGGGGGGCGGTGTCACACTCGACCCCGCCCCGGCCGATCTCGCCGTGATCGTTCACGCGGCCGTCGAGGCGGAGCTCCCCAAAGCCGCCGACCGACGCATCTCGATCGACACGACCTTCGTCGCCTCGACCCTCGCCGTCGTCGACGCGCAGCGCATCCGGCAGGTCATCGACAATCTGATCGACAATGCGGTGAAGTACAACTCCGACGGCGGAAAGGTCTTCGTCGAGCTCGATCGTGACGACGACCGGATCCGCATCGCGGTCCGCGACGACGGCCCCGGCATCTCCGAGGGCGAGCGTTCCCACCTGTTCGAACGGTTCTTCCGCTCCGACGCCGTCCGCAACTCCACCACCCATGGCAGCGGATTGGGTCTGGCGATCAGCGAAGACATCGTGCACCGCCACGGCGGGGAGATCTCCGTCGACACGCGCCTGGGGGAGGGAGCGACCTTCACGGTCTGGCTCCCCGCGACGGGGGAGTCGGCTTCATGACCCTGGACAACTTCACCGTCTCGCTCGCCGCGGCTGTCGTCATCGTCGTCTCGGGAGTCATGTACCTCTTCGAGACGCTCATGCGCAAGGACGGTCTCCCCGGTCGGCTGTGGGCCGTGGCGTTCCTGGCCGGCATCCTCACCGTGCTCAGCTACCTCGTGTGGGCGGCGGCACCCGACGCCTACCTGGCGGTGGCGGTGGGCAATGCCGGGTTCGTCGCCAGTGCGGGCTTCATCTGGCTCGGATGCCGCGCCTACAACGATCGTCCGCTGCGGTGGTCGGGCTCGGTCGTGGCGGCGTTCGTGCTGATCGCCGGTGCCGCGGTGCTCGTGGCGGGCCCCGACGGCGGGGACTGGGCGGGCGCGGTGCCGCTGTTCATCGGCACCGGTCTCATGGCCCTGTTCGGCGCGATCGAGTCGAGGCAGGGGGCGATCGGGCGTCGGTGGAGCTCGCTGGGCCTGACGATCGTTCTCGGGATCGAGGCGGTGTGGTTCACCGCGCGCACGCTCGTCTTCGTCGCGTACGGGCCCGACAGCGAGGTGTTCGCGACCTGGTTCAACACGATCGTGTCGTCGTTCCTCACCATCACGCTGACGATCGTCGCGGTGGTCGTGACGTCGGTCCTCCGGGCGAGCGAGTCGAATCTCCGCGGGCAGCCCGACGTCTACACGTTGAGCGTCGGCGTCGACGGCGTGCTCCTCCCCGCATCCTTCCGCTCGGCGACCGCGACCCTGATCGAGCGTGCCGCACGCCAGGGCGAGACGATCTGCGTCGTGTCGGTGCGCATCGATGACCTGGGGCGCATCGCGACGGCCTTCGGCCCCGCGGAGGCCGAGCAGGTGGCCGCCGCGTGGCGGGCGGGGGTGCGGGAGTACGTTCCCACCGCTGCGCTGGTCGGCGACGGCGAGAGCGGGAGTCTTCTGGTCGCGTTCCTGACGACGTCGTTCTCCGACGTGCGCAGGATGGCGAGCATCATGCACCGCCGCCTGCTCGACGACTTCGGTGCGCTGGGCGTCTCGGTGGTGCCCGTCGTGGGCGTCGGGATCGCGCTCACCGACAGACTCGGCTACGACTTCTCGACGCTGGTCGACGGGGCCGATCAGGCTGCCGCGCGCTCGGTCACCAGCCCCGACGCCTCGGTGATCATCGCCGAGGGGTGAGGTCAGTCGTCATGGCGGTCGGCGAGCAGGGCGTCGACGCGGGCCCGCAGGTCGCGCGGCCGGAACGGTTTGGTGAGGTAGTCGTCGGCGCCGGCTTCGCGGCCGAGCCGTGCGTGCTCCTCGTCGGCCCGTGCCGTCACCATGACGATGCGGGTGTCGCTGAAGGCCCGGATGCGGCGCGCGGTCTCGAATCCGTCGATGCCGGGCATGCTGACGTCGAGGGTGGTGAGGACCGGATGCTCCGCCCGCACCTTCTCGACGCCCTCGATCCCGCCGGTAGCGGTGTGGACGTCGAAGCCGGATCCCTGAAGGACGGCCGAGATGAGCGAGCGGATGTCGGCATCGTCTTCGATGATGACCGCGACGCGGGGGCTGGGCATCGGGTACCTCGGGTCTCCGCCCCGTCTGGGTGACGCGCGGTTCTGACCGAAGCGTAACCTACATCCGTCTTCTCGAACGCGGCGGGTGTCATGGCATCCTCGGAGGATGCCATTGATCGCGCTCACCGGCGGCATCGCGTCGGGGAAATCGACCGTCGCCTCACGACTCGCCTCCCACGGCGCCGTGGTGGTCGACGCGGACGCCGTCGTCCGCGACGTGCAGTCGCCCGGATCCCCGGTGCTGGGAGAGATCGAGAAGGAGTTCGGGCATCGCATGCTGCGCCCCGACGGTTCGCTCGACCGCGCGGCGCTCGGAGCGGTCGTCTTCGGCGACCCCGATCGACTCGCTCGGCTCAACGCGATCGTGCACCCCGCGGTGCGCGACGAGTCGCAGCGCCGGTTCCGCGAGGCGGCCTCCGCCGACCCGCGAGCCGTCGTCGTGTACGACGTGCCGCTCCTGGCCGAGACGCGCGCCTCGGATCCGTGGGATCTCGTCGTGGTCGCCCACGCGCCGGTGGAGGTGCGTGTGGCACGCCTGCGGGACCACCGCGGGATGAGCGAGGCCGACGCGCGCGCCCGCATCGCGGTCCAGGCGTCCGACGAGGAACGCCTGCGGCTCGCCGACGTGGTCATCGACACCGACGGTCCGCTCTCGCAGACCGAGGCGCAGACCGACGAACTCTGGGCGCGACTGACGGCCGAGGCGTAAGTCCGCCCCCGGTGTCGGTGGCCCGGCCTACGCTGGAATCATGCAGGCCACCCGTTCCGTCCGCCCTTTCGAGGTCGTCAGCGAATACGTTCCCTCCGGCGACCAGCCGCAGGCCATCGCCCAGCTCGCCGCGCGCATCAACGCGGGCGAGACCGACGTCGTGCTCCTCGGCGCCACCGGTACCGGTAAGTCCGCGACGACGGCCTGGCTCGTCGAAGCCGTCCAGAGGCCCACGCTCGTGCTCGCGCACAACAAGACCCTCGCCGCGCAGCTGGCCAACGAGTTCCGCGAGCTGATGCCGAACAACGCGGTCGAGTACTTCGTCTCGTACTACGACTACTACCAGCCCGAGGCCTACGTCCCGCAGACCGATACGTTCATCGAGAAAGACTCCTCGGTCAACGCCGAGGTCGAGCGCCTCCGTCACTCGACGACGAACTCGCTGCTCTCACGGCGCGACGTGATCGTGGTCTCGACGGTGTCGTGCATCTACGGCCTCGGCGCGCCCGAGGAATACCTCCGCGCGATGGTCGCCCTGCAGGTGGGGGAGCGCTACGACCGCGACGCCCTCATCCGCAAGTTCATCTCGATGCAGTACAACCGCAACGACGTCGACTTCTCCCGTGGCAACTTCCGGGTGCGCGGCGACACGATCGAGATCATCCCCGTGTACGAGGAGTACGCGATCCGCATCGAGATGTTCGGTGACGAGATCGAAGCGCTCTACATGCTGCACCCGCTCACCGGCGACATCGCGCAGAAGATGGACTCCGTGCCGATCTTCCCGGCGTCGCACTACGTCGCCGGCACCGACAAGGTGCAGCGTGCGATCGGCACGATCGAAGACGAGCTCGCCGACCGGTTGAAGGAGTTCGAGCGACAGGGCAAGCTGCTCGAGGCGCAGCGTCTGCGCATGCGCACGACGTTCGACCTCGAGATGCTGCAGCAGCTCGGTTTCTGCTCGGGCATCGAGAACTACTCGCGCCACCTCGACGCCCGTCCGCCGGGTGCTCCGCCCCACACGCTGCTCGACTTCTTCCCCGACGACTTCCTTCTCGTGATCGACGAGTCGCACGTGACCGTGCCGCAGATCGGGGCCATGTACGAGGGCGACGCCTCGCGCAAGCGCACGCTGGTCGAGCACGGCTTCCGTCTTCCCAGCGCCATGGACAACCGCCCGCTCCGGTGGGACGAGTTCAAAGAGCGCATCGGGCAGGCCGTCTACCTGTCGGCGACCCCGGGTCGCTACGAGATGGGGATCGCCGACGGCGTGGTCGAGCAGATCATCCGACCGACGGGACTCGTCGATCCGCAGATCGTCCTGAAGCCGTCGAAGGGGCAGATCGACGATCTGCTCGAGCAGATACGCATCCGCGTCGAGCGCGACGAGCGCGTGCTGGTGACGACCCTGACGAAGAAGATGTCCGAAGAGCTCACCGACTTCCTCGGCGAGCACGGGGTGCGCGTGCGGTACCTCCACTCCGACGTCGACACGCTGCGTCGTGTCGAGCTGCTCACCGAGCTGCGCGCCGGCGTCTACGACGTGCTCGTCGGCATCAACCTGCTGCGCGAAGGCCTCGACCTCCCCGAGGTCTCGCTCGTGGCGATCCTCGACGCCGACAAGGAGGGGTTCCTCCGCAGCGGCACGTCGCTCATCCAGACGATCGGCCGTGCGGCGCGCAACGTCTCGGGCGAGGTGCACATGTACGCCGACCGCATGACCGACTCCATGACGAAGGCGATCGAGGAGACCGAGCGTCGTCGCGACATCCAGATCGCGTACAACCTCGAGCGCGGCATCGATCCGCAGCCGCTGCGCAAGAAGATCGCCGACATCACCGACGTCCTGGCGCGCGAGGCCTCCGACACCCAGGAGCTCCTCTCCGGGCGCGCGTCCGCGCGCAACAAATCGGGCAAGGGCAAGTCTCCGACACCGCAGCTGCGGCGCACGGGAATCGCGGCGGAGGGTGCCAACCAGCTCGAGGCGACGATCGAAGATCTGTCGAATCAGATGCTGGCCGCGGCCGCCGAGCTCAAGTTCGAGCTGGCCGGCCGACTCCGCGACGAGGTGCAAGACCTCAAGAAGGAGCTCCGTGCGATGGAGCGGGCCGGTCACGCCTGACGATCACGGGCAGTGCATCAGCGGCTTCGGTCCGGAGCGGTCGAAGGTGTGCTCGGTCATGGCGTGGCCGCACAGCGGGCACGGGCGGCCGGTCCGTACGGGTTCCGGCGTCGTCTCGTAGGGACCGACCGATGCGGGGCCGGCGACGCGGATGAGCTTCGCGTTGAGGTAGTTGTACCAGCCGCCCGCCGCGCGGACTCGGTCCTTCCGTGACGGACCCTCCGGATCACTGTGTGCCATGATTGTTAGTGTACTAACTAATCGGAGGAGCGAGGCGATGGATGCGGACGAGATGCTCAGGCTCGACAACCAGCTGTGCTTCGCCATCGTCACGGCCGCCCGCAACGTCGTGTCGATCTACCGTCCCGTGCTCGAGCCGCTCGGTCTGACGCATCCGCAGTACCTCGTGATGCTCGCGCTCTGGGAGGAGTCGCCCCGCTCACTGGGAGACCTCGCCGCGGAGCTCGCGATGGAGCCCGCGACGCTCTCACCGCTCGTGAAACGCCTCGAGGCCCAGGGCCGCATCTCGCGCACGCGTCGCGGTGATGACGAGCGCGTGCTCGACATCTCCCTCACGGCCGAGGGCCGGGCACTGCGTGAGCAGGCGCTCGAGGTTCCCGGCCGCATCATGCGGAGCGTCGGTATGGATGCCGCCCAGCTCACCGCCGTGCGAGACGGGCTCGCACCCTTCGCCGGCCGCCGCTGACCCTGGCGGTGCGATCGGGCGGAGCCGGTGTCGGAGGCCACGCCTAAGCTTGTCGGGTGCCCATCGTCCCCGTCGCCCTGCCCGGAAACAACAGCGGAAAGCTCAGCGTCCGCGGTGCCCGCGTCCATAACCTCAAGAACGTCGATCTCGACATCCCGCGTGATGCGCTGGTCGTCTTCACCGGCCTGTCCGGCTCGGGAAAGTCCAGTCTCGCGTTCGACACGATCTTCGCGGAGGGTCAGCGTCGCTACGTCGAATCGCTGAGCTCCTACGCGCGCCAGTTCCTCGGTCAGGTCGACCGTCCCGACGTCGACTTCATCGAGGGCCTCAGCCCCGCGGTGTCGATCGACCAGAAGTCGACCAACCGCAACCCCCGCTCGACCGTCGGCACGATCACCGAGATCCACGACTACATGCGTCTGCTGTGGGCCCGCATCGGCATCGCGCACTGCCCCGAGTGCGGGGCCGAGATCCAGCGGCAGACCGTGCAGCAGATCGCCGACCAGCTGATGGAGCTGCCCGAGCGCACGCGCTACCAGATCGTCGCTCCGGTCGTCTCGCAGAAGAAGGGCGAGTTCGTCGACCTCTTCCAGGAGCTCAGCGCGAAGGGCTACGCCCGCGCCGTCGTCGACGGCGAGCTCATCCAGCTCGCCGAGCCGCCGAAGCTCAAGAAGAGCTATAAGCACGACATCGCCGTGGTGGTCGACCGGCTGGTCGCCAGCCCCGACATCCTCGGTCGCGTCACCGACTCGGTCGAGACCGCTTTGGGACTGGCCGGCGGCATCATGCAGGTCAACTTCGTCGACGGCGAGGGCGACGACGCATGGCAGTCGTTCTCAGAGAAGCTCGCGTGCCCGAACGGTCACCCGGTGCAGCTCACCGAGATCGAGCCGCGCACCTTCTCGTTCAACGCGCCGTTCGGCGCGTGCCCGGCATGCTCGGGTCTGGGCACCCGCATGTCGGTCGACGTCGACCTCATGCTCGGCGACGAAGACCTCTCGATCAGCGAGGGCGTCATCATCCCGTGGACGACGCAGGGCAAGGGTCTCTTCCAGTACTACGAGCGCCTGCTCGAGGGTCTCGCCCGCGATCTGGCGTTCTCGCTCGACACCCCGTGGCGACAGCTCCCCGTCGACATCCGCGAGGCGGTGCTGCGCGGCGAGGACTACAAGGTCACCGTCAAGTGGAAGAACCGCTACGGGCGCGAGGTGCGGTACGCCTCGGGGTTCGAGGGGGTCGTGCCCTACATCGAGCGTCAATACCTGCAGGCCGAGTCCGACACGCAGCGTCAGCGCTGGTCGGAGTACCTCCGCGAAGTGCCGTGCCCCGTCTGCGAGGGCGCACGCCTCAAGCCCGAGGTGCTCGCCGTCACGGTGCACGGCAAGTCGATCGCGGATGCGTCGTGGTTGAGCCTCGCCGACGCGCAGCGATTCTTCGCCGAGCTCGAACTGACTCCGCGCGAGGCGCAGATCGCCGCCCAGGTGCTCCGCGAGATCCGCGCGCGACTCGACTTCCTCCTGCAGGTCGGTCTGACCTACCTGAGCCTCAGCCGATCGGCGGGTTCGCTGTCTGGCGGTGAGGCGCAGCGCATCCGGCTCGCGACCCAGATCGGTTCCGGACTGACGGGGGTGCTCTACGTTCTCGACGAGCCGTCGATCGGCCTGCACCAGCGCGACAACCGGCGCCTCATCGAGACGCTGATCACGCTGCGCGACCTCGGCAACACCCTGATCGTCGTCGAGCACGACGAGGAGACCGTCCATGCGGCCGACTGGATCGTCGACATCGGCCCGCGGGCGGGCGTCGACGGCGGCAACGTCGTGCACTCCGGCCCGCTCGCGCAGCTGCTGGAGGAGAAGGAGTCGCTGACGGGCGACTACCTCTCCGGCCGCCGCGAGATCGCCGTGCCGAAGAAACGGCGCAAGATCGACAAGCAGCGCCAGGTCACCGTGGTCGGCGCGCGGGCGAACAACCTGCAGAACGTCACCGCGAGCTTCCCGCTGGGCGTGCTCACCGCCGTCACCGGGGTGAGCGGATCGGGCAAGTCGACCCTCGTCAACGGCATCCTCTACGAGGTCCTCGCCACCAAGCTCAACGGCGCACGACGCGTGGCCGGCAAGCACACGCGGGTGACCGGACTCGACAACCTCGACAAGGTCGTGCACGTCGACCAGGCGCCCATCGGCCGCACGCCGCGCTCGAACCCCGCGACCTACACGGGGGTGTTCGACCGCATCCGCAACCTCTTCGCCGAGACCCCCGAGGCCAAGGCGCGCGGTTACCTGACGGGTCGCTTCTCGTTCAACGTCAAGGGCGGCCGCTGCGAGGCCTGCTCCGGCGACGGCACGATCAAGATCGAGATGAACTTCCTGCCCGACGTCTACGTCGACTGCGAGGTGTGCCACGGCAAGAGGTACAACCGCGACACGCTCGCCGTGCACTACAAGGGCAAGAACATCGCCGAGGTGCTCGAGATGCCGATCGCCGAGGCGGCGGAGTTCTTCGAGCCGATCCAGGCGATCCACCGCTACCTGAAAACTCTGGTCGACGTCGGCCTCGGCTACGTGCGTCTCGGACAGTCGGCGACCACGCTCTCGGGCGGTGAGGCGCAGCGCGTGAAGCTCGCGACCGAGCTCCAGCGCCGCACCAACGGGCGGTCGATCTACGTGCTCGACGAGCCGACGACCGGTCTGCACTTCGAAGACGTGCGCAAGCTCCTCGAGGTGCTCAACAGCCTCGTCGACAAGGGCAACACCGTCATCGTCATCGAGCACAACCTCGACGTGATCAAGTCGTCCGACTGGATCATCGACCTCGGTCCCGAAGGCGGCTCCGGCGGCGGCACGATCGTCGCCACAGGAACCCCCGAGCAGGTCGCGAAGGTGGAGGCCAGCCACACCGGCCAGTTCCTCGCGGAGGTGCTCGGCATCTCCGCGGTCGAGGCGCGTAAGGCGGGCTGATGGCGGCATCGCGAGAGCGGATGTCGCAGCTGCCCTACCGGCCGAACCCCGGCGAGATCCCCACCAACCCCGGCGTCTACCGCTTCCGCGACGCCGCCGGTCGGGTGCTCTACGTGGGCAAGGCCAAGAACCTGCGCGCCCGGCTGTCGAACTACTTCGCCCCGCTGCGCTCGCTGCACGAGCGCACGCGACGCATGGTCACGACCGCAGCATCCGTCGAATGGACGGTCGTCGCCAGCGACGTCGACTCGCTGCAGCTCGAGTACATGTGGATCAAGGAGTTCGATCCGCCGTTCAACGTGCGCTACCGCGACGACAAGTCGTATCCGTTCATGGCCATCACGCTCGCCGACGAGGCGCCCCGCGTCATCGTCACCCGCAACCGCCGCATCCCCGGCGCGAAGTACTTCGGCCCGTACCCGAAGGTCTGGGCGGTGCACGAGACCATCGACCTGATGATCAAGGTCTTCCCGATCCGCACGTGCAGCGACTCGTCGTACAAGAAGGCGATGCAGAGCGGCCGTCCCTGCTTCCCCGGTCAGATCGGCCGTTGCGGCGGTCCGTGCTCGCACAAGGTGACCATCGAGGAGCACCGGGCGATCGTCGACGACTTCGTCGCCTTCATGGCCGGGGGAGACGAGCGGTTCGCCCGAGACCTGAACGCCCGGATGCGCGAGGCTGCCGCCGCGATGGACTACGAGTCGGCGGCGGTCTACCGCGACCGGCTGCAGGCGATCGAGGCGGTGCTGAAGAAGAGCGAGCTCGTCCTCACCGACGACGTCGACGTCGACCTGTTCGGCATCGCCGAAGACGAGCTCGCGGCCACCGTGCAGCACTTCGTGATCCGCGGCGGCCGCATCCGAGGGGTGCGCGCCTCGACGATCGAGAAGGAGATCGACATCTCGGGCGCCGACCTCGTCGACCAGGTGCTCCAGCGCACGTACGGCGACGCGGCGCCGGTCGACATCCCGCGCACGGTGCTCGTGCCGTCGCTGCCCGAAGACGCCGCCGACATCGAGGCGTGGCTGCGGGAGCGACGCGGAAAGCAGGTGAGCATCCAGGTCGCTCAGCGGGGCCAGAAGGCCGACCTCATGCGCACCGCGACGCTGAACGCGCAGCAGGCGCTGATGATCTTCAAGACCCGCCGCACGAGCGATTACGTCGCGCGCACCCAGGCGCTCACCGATCTGCAGCAGGCGCTCGATCTCACCGAGGCGCCGCTGCGCATCGAGTGCTACGACGTGTCGCACCTGTCGGGCACCAACGTCGTCGCGTCGATGGTCGTGTTCGAGGACGGACTCCCGCGCAAAGACCAGTACCGCACGTTCGGCGTGCCCGAGACGACCGACGACACCGACTCCCTCTACCAGGTGCTCACGCGCCGGCTGGCCTACCTCGACAGGCCGGAGGAGATCGAGCCTCCCGCGCCCGAGCCGACAGCCGACGGCGAGGTCGTCACCGAACCGCCGAAGCGCAAGCGGTTCGCCTATCCGCCGCAGCTGCTCGTGGTCGACGGCGGCCAGCCGCAGGTCGCCGCCGCCGCGCGTGCGCTCAAGGACGCCGGCCACTCCGAGATCGCCCTGTGCGGCATCGCGAAGCGCCTCGAGGAGGTCTGGCTGCCGGGGGAGGACTACCCGGTGATCCTGCCGCGCACCAGCGAAGCCCTGTACCTGCTGCAGCGTCTGCGCGATGAGGCGCACCGCTTCGCCATCACGCACCAGCGCAAGCGGCGCAAGCGCGACATCTCGAGCGTGCTCTCGGAGATCCCCGGCCTCGGCGATGCCCGCATCAAGGCTCTGCTGCGGCATTTCGGGTCGGTGACGGCGCTGCGCGCCGCCACGCCCGAAGAGATCGCCGGGCTGCCGGGGATCGGTCCGAAGCTCGCCGACTCCATCCACAGCCATTTGGCTCGATAGGCTGGCTGTCTACGAGGAGTTGACATGACCGACCAGACGCGCCGCGACACCGGCGAGGTGCTGATCGTCACGGGCATGTCGGGGGCCGGCCGTTCGACGGTGGCCAACGCGCTCGAAGACCTCGACTGGTACGTCGTCGACAACCTGCCGCCCATGATGCTGCGTCCGCTCCTGGAGCTCACCGAGCTCGCCGCGGGGGCCGTCCCGCGCGTGGCGGTCGTGGTCGACGTGCGCGGGCGGGAGCTCTTCGGCGACCTCCCCGAGGTCATGCGCAGCCTCCGGGCCGGGCGCCAGGTGCGCGTGGTGTTCCTGGATGCCGCCGACGACGTGCTCGTGCGGAGGTTCGAGTCGGTCAGGCGCCCCCACCCGCTCCAGCGCGACGGCACGATCCTCGACGGGATCCGGCGCGAACGGGAGCGACTGGCGCCCGTGCGAGAGGCCGCCGACGTCCTCATCGACACCTCGTCGAACAACATCCACCAGCTCACGACCCGGGTGGTGGAGCTCTTCGGAGAGCAGGCCGCGGCCCGTCACACGGTGAATCTCATGAGCTTCGGGTTCAAGTACGGGCTGCCGACCGACGTCGACATGGTCGCCGACATGCGGTTCCTGCCCAATCCCTACTGGAACGACGAGTTGCGCGGCCTGACGGGGGAGGACGAGCGGGTGCGCGACTACGTGCTCGGCCAGCCCGGTGCTCCCGAGTTCCTCGACGCGTACGCGGCCGCTCTCGCCCCCGTGCTCGAGGGCTACCAGCACGAGAACAAGCGTCAGTCGGTCGTCGCGATCGGGTGCACGGGCGGCAAGCATCGCTCGGTCGCCATGGCGCGGGAACTCGCCGAACGCCTCCGCACCGTGCCGGGTGTGGCCGTCCGCGTCACGCATCGCGACCTCGGCCGCGAGTAGGCTGTTCCCTCGTTCCCCCGCCCTTTCCCCCGAGGAGTACCGTGCCGCTGACCGCCGACGTGAAGGCCGAACTCATCGCCGTCCGCGACCCCCGGCCTACGGCGCGCGTCGCCGAGCTGACGGCGTTGTTGCGATTCTCGGGAGGCCTGCACTCGATCGCGAACCGCGTCGCGGTGGAGGCTCAGCTCGACTCCGACGTCCTCGCCCGGCGCGCGGCCCGCGACCTCGTGGAGATCTACGGCGTGCGTCCCGAACTCGTCCACGTGCAGGGCTCGGGCGGGCGCACGGGCGGGCACTATGCCGTGCGCGTCATCGAGTCGGGGGAGACCCTCGCACGTCAGACGGGACTGCTCGACCAGCGTCGCCGCCCCGTGCGCGGACTCCCGAACAAGCTCACCACCGGCTCGCGTGGCGATCTCGCCGCGATCTGGCGGGGGGCGTTCCTCGCCGCCGGCTCACTGAGCGAACCCGGCCGGTCCGCATCGCTCGAGATCGCCTGCCCGTCTCCGGAGGCCGCCATGGCGCTCGTCGGCGCCGGTCACCGGATCGGCATCCCCGCGAAGGCCCGCGAGGTGCGGGGAGTGCCGCGCGTCGTCGTCCGTGACGGTGACGCGATCCGCACCGCTCTCGCCGAGATGGGCGCCCAGAAGACGGCAGCCGAGTGGGATCAGCTGCGTCAGCGCCGTGAGGTGCGCGCCGGTGTCAACCGCCTCGTCAACTTCGACGATGCGAACCTCCGCCGCTCGGCGCAGGCCGCGGTCGCGGCGTGCGCACGGGTCGAGCGCGCACTCGAGATCCTCGGCGACACGGTGCCCGACCACCTGCGCGAAGCGGGGGACCTCCGTCTCGCTCACCGCGACGCCAGCCTCGACGAGCTCGGCCACCACGCCGACCCGCCCCTGACCAAGGACGCGGTGGCGGGACGCATCCGTCGCCTGCTCGCGATGGCCGACAAGAAGGCCGAGGTCGACGGGATCCCCGGGACCGAGTCGGCCGTCCCCGCCGGCGCCGAGTGATGTGACGCCGAGGGAAGCAACCCCGAGTCACGGGCGTTGCCCCTCGATAGGATGAATCGATCATCCTTCGCTGCGCCGAGGAGTGTCGGTGCAGCGCCGATAGGAAGCAGAGAACATGGCGAAGTACACGTTGCCCGAACTCCCCTACGACTACGCAGCACTGGAGCCGCACATCAGTGCGTCGATCATGCAGCTGCACCACGACAAGCACCACCAGACGTACGTGACCGGCGCCAACACCGCCCTCGAGCAGCTCGCCGAGGCCCGTGAGACCGGCAACCTCGCGAACGTCAACAAGCTTCAGAAGGACCTCGCCTTCAACCTGGGCGGTCACACGAACCACTCGATCTTCTGGGAGAACCTCTCGCCGGACGGTGGCGACAAGCCCACCGGCGACCTCGAGTCGGCCATCGACGACCACTTCGGTTCGTTCGACAAGTTCCAGGCCCACTTCACCGCCGCCGCGCTCGGCGTGCAGGGCTCCGGCTGGGCGGGCCTGTTCTGGGACTCGATCGGCGAGAACCTGATCATCGACCAGTTCTTCGACCAGCAGGGCCAGATCGTCGCCGGCACCGTGCCGCTCCTGCTCCTCGACGTCTGGGAGCACGCGTACTACCTCGACTACAAGAACGTCCGCGCGGACTACGTGAAGGCGTTCTGGAACATCGCGAACTGGGCCGACGTCCAGAAGCGCTTCTCCGCTGCTCGCGAGAAGACCGCGGGCCTGCTGGTACTGTCGTAAACGGAGCGGGCGTCCCGGTGGACACCCGCCGGGACGCCGCTGTCCGTTCTCGCATTCGCAACACACTCGCGCATCGCGCACTACCCAAATCAGGAGTCAATCCGTGGCTGTCAAGATCGGGATCAACGGCTTCGGCCGGATCGGACGCAACTACCTTCGCGCGGCTCTCGCGCAGGGTGCAGACCTCGACATCGTCGCGGTCAACGACCTCACCGACAACAAGACCCTCGCTCACCTTCTCAAGTACGACTCGGTGAACGGACCGCTCGACCAGGACGTCACCTACGACGACGAGTCGATCACCGTCGGCGGCAACACCATCAAGGTGTTCGCCGAGCGCGACCCCGCCAACCTCCCCTGGGGCGAGCTGGGCGTCGACATCGTCATCGAGTCGACCGGCCGCTTCACGAAGGCCGAAGACGCCAAGAAGCACATCGCCGGCGGCGCCAAGAAGGTTCTCATCTCGGCCCCCGCGACCGGTGACGACGTCACCATCGTCATGGGTGTCAACGAGGGCGAGTACGACCCCGCCAACCACGTCATCATCTCGAACGCGTCGTGCACCACGAACTGCCTCGCGCCGCTCGCGAAGGTGTTCAACGACAACTTCGGCATCGAGCGCGGCTTCATGATGACCGCTCACGCCTACACGGCCGACCAGAACCTCCAGGACGGCCCGCACAGCGACCTGCGTCGCGCCCGTGCCGCCGCGATCAACATCGTGCCCGCCTCGACCGGCGCCGCCAAGGCGATCGGCCACGTGCTCCCCGAACTCCAGGGCAAGCTCAGCGGCTCGTCGTACCGCGTTCCGGTTCCCACCGGCTCGATCGTCGACCTCACGATCGTCACCCCGACCGAGGGCCTCAGCGTCGACCAGGTCAACGCCGCTTACAAGGCCGCGGCCGCCGAAGGACGTCTCGCCGGTTACCTCGAGTACACCGAGGACCCGATCGTCTCCAGCGACATCCAGGGCAACCCGCACTCGTCGATCTTCGACGCCGAGCTGACCAACGTCAGCGGCAACCTGGTCAAGGTGTCGGCCTGGTACGACAACGAGTGGGGCTACTCGAACCGTCTGGTCGACCTGACCGAGTACGTCGCAGAGCGCATCTAAGGCTCCGCCATGGCACTGCGCACCCTCGATTCGCTGGGTTCGCTCGCTGGCAAGCGCGTCATCGTCCGTTGTGATCTGAACGTCCCCCTGAAGGACGGCATCATCACGGACGATGGCCGCGTGCGCGCGTCGATCCCCACGCTGAACGCCCTCATCCACGCCGGCGCACGCCTCGTCGTCGCCTCGCACCTCGGTCGTCCCGACGGTGCACCCGACGCGAAGTACAGCCTGGAGCCGGTCGCACAGCGGCTCTCCGAGCTGCTCGGCGCTCCCGTGGCGTTCGCGCGCGACACCGTCGACGAATCGGCGCAGGAAGCCGTGGCCGCCCTCGAGGACGGCCAGATGGCCGTCCTCGAGAACCTCCGGTTCAACCCGGGCGAAACGGCGAAGGATGCGGGGGAGCGCCGTGCGTTCGCCGAGCGTCTCGCCCAGCTCGGCGACGCCCTCGTGTCGGACGGCTTCGGAGTCGTCCACCGCAAGCAGGCGAGCGTCTACGAGCTCGCCGAACTCCTCCCGTCGGCCGCCGGCCTGCTGGTGGAGAAGGAGCTCGAGGTCCTCGACCGTCTGACCGAGAACCCCGAGCGCCCCTACACGGTCGTCCTCGGCGGCTCGAAGGTCAGCGACAAGCTCGGCGTCATCGAGCACCTCCTGCCGCGTGTCGACCGCCTCCTCGTCGGCGGCGGCATGATGTTCACCTTCCTCGTCGCGCAGGGCCACAAGGTCGGCGCGAGCCTCCTGGAGGAAGACCAGATCGACCGGGTGAAGGGCTATCTCGCCACGGCGAAGGAGAGCGGCGTGGAGATCATCCTCCCCGTCGACGCGGTGGTCGCAGCATCCTTCTCGGCCGACGCGGATCACGTGATCGCCGACGCCGATGCGCTCGAGGAGACGCCGTTCGGCGCCTCCGGTCTCGGACTCGACATCGGTCCGCGCACGTCGGAGGCCTTCGATGCGGCCATCCGCGGCAGCCGCACGGTCTTCTGGAACGGCCCGATGGGCGTCTTCGAGATGGCGGCGTTCGAGTCGGGCACCCGCGCGATCGCGCAGGCCCTCACCGAGGTCGACGGCCTCAGCGTCGTGGGCGGCGGAGACTCGGCGGCCGCGGTTCGTCAGCTCGGCTTCGCCGACGACGATTTCGGACACATCTCGACGGGCGGAGGCGCCAGCCTCGAGTTCCTCGAGGGCAAGAAACTCCCCGGACTGGAGGTCCTCGGATGGGCGTAACCACCCGCACCCCGTTCATCGCCGGCAACTGGAAGATGAACCTCGATCACCTGCAGGCGGTCGCGTTCGTCCAGAAGCTGCACTGGACCCTCAAGGAAGCCGGACACGAGCCGGAGAGCGTCGAGGTCGGCGTCTTCCCGCCGTTCACCGACATCCGCACGGTGCAGACCCTCATCGACGCCGACAAGATCCCCTTCGCTCTCGGAGCTCAGGACCTGTCGACGAAGGACTCGGGCGCGTACACCGGCGAGATCTCGGGGCAGTTCCTCTCGAAGCTCTCCTGCGGTTACGTGATCATCGGCCACTCCGAGCGTCGTCAGTACCACGCCGAGACCGACGAGGTCGTCGCCGCGAAGGTGCAGGCCGCGCTGCGTCACGGCATCGCCCCGGTGATCTGCGTGGGCGAGACGGCCGAAGACCTGGAGAAGTTCGGCGCCAGCGCCGTTCCCGTCGGTCAGCTGGAGGTCGCGCTCGAGGGCGTGTCCGCCGACGCTGACATCGTCGTGGCCTACGAACCGGTCTGGGCCATCGGCTCGGGCCAGGCGGCGACGCCCGACCAGGCGCAGGAGGTCTGCGCGAAGCTCCGCGCCGTCGTCGCGTCGAAGCTGGGCGAAGACGCAGCAGCACGCACGCGAGTGCTGTACGGCGGTTCGGTGAAGTCGGGCAACATCGCGAGCTTCATGCGCGAGCCCGACGTCGACGGTGCGCTGGTCGGCGGAGCGAGCCTCGTGGTCGACGAGTTCGCCGCGATCATCCGGTTCCAGAAGCACGTCGGCGTCTGACCGTATACTTGACGCGGTGCGGTCTGCTTCGCACCGCTGCGAAAGGCTTTCAACAGTGCAGATCCTCGAGTTCGTCCTGCAGATCCTGCTGGGTATCACCAGTCTTCTGCTGACCCTTCTCATCCTGCTCCACAAGGGGCGCGGCGGCGGCCTGTCCGACATGTTCGGCGGCGGCATGACCTCCGCCCTCGGCTCTTCGGGTCTGGCTGAACGAAACCTCAACCGGTTCACGATCATCCTCGCGCTGGTCTGGTTCGTGGCGATCGTCGGCCTCGGCCTCATCACGAAGTTCCTCCCCGTCTGATGGCTACCGGGGGCAACGCCATTCGAGGCACGCGCGTCGGTGCGGGTCCGATGGGCGAACAGGATCACGGTTACCACGCGGACCGCGTGTCGATCTCGTACTGGGACGCCCTCGGCAACGAGACCGTCCGTCATTTCGCAGCGGGTATCCCCGAAGACGAGATCCCCGAGACGATCGATTCACCGCACTCCGGTCTGCCCGCGGGGCGTGACCAGAAGAACCCGCCGGCGATCGCCAAGAACGAGCCCTACAAGACGCACCTCGCCTATGTGAAGGAGCGCCGCACCGAAGAAGAGGCAGAGACCCTCCTCGACGACGCGCTCCAGCAGCTGCGCGACCGGCGCGGTCAGTAATCACGGCGACGAAGAAGGGCGGATGCTGCGAAGCATCCGCCCTTCTTCGTTCGCGCGAGCGCGGTGCGCCTGATCAGTACTCCTGGTCGATGAGCTGCGGCGGCACCTGGTCGGCCGCGGCCTCGTCGACGAACAGCACCGTGCGACGGCGGCCCTTCGCGCCGGCCGCCGGCACGCTCGCGTAGCTCGCTCCCGCGAGCGCGAGGCCGAGCGCAGACGCCTTGTCGGCACCTGCGAGCACCATCCACACGCGGGTCGAGCTGTTGATGACCGGGCGTGTCAGCGACACGCGCTCCGGCGGGGGCTTCGGCGAATCCCGCACCGGCACGGTCGCGCGGTCCGTGATCTGGATCTCGGGGCGATCGGGGAACAGCGACGCGATGTGGGCATCGGGCCCGACACCGAGGAAGCAGATGTCGAACGCGGGCCAGGCGCCGCCGTCGGTGCGATCGGCGGGCGCGAACTGCGCGAGCTCGTCCGCGTACGCCGTGGCGGCGCCGTCGAGGTCGAGGCTGCCGTCGCTCGCCGCGACCGCGTGGATGTTCTCGGCGGGGATGTCGAGCGCGTCGAGCATCGCGACGCGCGCCTGCTTCTCGTTGCGGTCGTCGGAGTCGCGCGGGACGAACCTCTCGTCGCCCCACCAGAAGTGCACACCCGACCAGTCGATGGCAGGGGTGCGCGGATCGCGCGCAGCGGCCTCCAGCACAGCTCCACCCATTGATCCACCGGTCAGGCAGATGTGGACGGTGAGTCCGTCGGCGACCTGCTTCTCGACGCGCGAGACGAAGCGCGCGGCCACCGACTCGGCGAGGTGCTGCTTGTCGGGGCTGATGACGACCCGCTTCTCGGTGATCGAATCAGCCATGGGTCTCCCTCGTCTCTGCGGAACCGAGGAGTTCGAGTCCCTCGGAGATCACGCGCCCGTAGAGCACGTCGGGGTCGAGGCGGCGGAGCTCCTCGGCCAGGCACTCCCGCAGCGTGCGGCGCGGGAATGCCAGTTCGTGCGCGGGCTGATCGGGCTGGGTGAGCACGGCCACACCCGGCTCCGGCCGCTCGAGCAGCGTGTCTCCGCCGGGGCGGGTGAGGCGGACCGACTTGATGCCGCTCGCCCATTCGTCGGCGGGGAGGTAGGCGTAGTCGACCGGGACGTCGAGCTTCAGGCGCAGCCAGGCGGCGAGGAGCACCGTCGACGGCGAGTCCGCCCCGCCGCGCACCGTGACCGACGTCACCGGCTCGTAAGGCGGCTGGTCGAGCACCGCGGCCAGCTGCTCGCGCCAGCGGGTGAGGCGGGTCCACGCGAAGTCGGTGTCGCCGGGGGAGTAGTGCGAGCCGAGGCTGTCGACCCAGGCCGTCGGATCGGGCTGGTTTGAGGCATCCGTGATGCGGCGCTGCGCGATCTTGCCGATCTCCGAGCGCGAGGGCGTCTTCGGCGTCTCGGAGGGCCACCACGCGACGACGGGTGCGTCGGGCAGCAGCAGGCCGGTCACCAGGCTCTCGGCGTTCGAGCCGGCCGCGCCGTGTGCGCGGAGCACGACGACCTCGCTGGCACCGGCGTCGCCGCCGACGCGGATCTGCGCGTCGAGGCGGGGGTCGGCGTCACCCCCGCCGACCATGACGACGAGGACGCGCATCGGATGCTCGCGCGACGCGTCGTTCGCGGCCTCGATCACTTCCTCCTCGGCACCGTGACGGGTCACGATGATGAGGGTGAGGACACGCCCGAGGGCGACGGCGCCGCCCTCCTCGCGCACATTGACGAGCGCCTTCGAGATCTTGCTGACGGTCGTGTCGGGCAGTTCGACGATCACGGGCGCCTCCAGGTGCGGCCGTCGCGAGACAGCAGTTCGTCTGCGGATGCCGGGCCCCACGACCCGGGGGAGTACTGCTCGAGGGGGCCGTCCTGCGACTCCCAGAACTTCTCGATCGGGTCGAGGATCTTCCAGCTGAGCTCGACCTCTTCGTGCCGCGGGAAGAGAGGCGGGTCGCCGAGCAGCACGTCGAGGATGAGACGTTCGTAGGCCTCGGGGCTCGCCTCGGTGAACGCGTGGCCGTAGCCGAAGTCCATGGTCACGTCGCGCACCTGGGTGCCGTCGCCCGGAACCTTGGAGCCGAATCGGATCGTGACGCCCTCGTCGGGCTGCACCCGGATCACGAGCGCGTTCTGACCGAGCTCCTCGGTCTGGCTCCGCGAGAACAACTGCTGCGGGGCACGCTTGAAGACGACGGCGACCTCGGTCACGCGTCGTCCGAGCCGCTTGCCGGTGCGCAGGTAGAACGGCACGCCCGACCAGCGGCGGGTGTTCACCTCGAGCTTGATCGCGGCGTACGTCTCGGTCGTGGAGTCGGGGTTCATCCCGTCCTCCTCGAGGAAGCCGAGCACCTCCTCGCCGCCCTGCCATCCGCCGGCGTACTGCCCGCGAGCGGTGGCGTGTGCGAGGTCCTCGGGGAGACGGACGGCGGCGAGCACCTTCTCCTTCTCGTCGCGGAGGTTCTTCGCGTCGAAGCTGATGGGCTCCTCCATGGCGGTCAGGGCCATGAGCTGCAGGAGGTGGTTCTGGATGACGTCGCGCGCGGCGCCGATCCCGTCGTAGTAGCCGGCACGTCCGCCCACACCGATGTCCTCGGCCATGGTGATCTGCACGTGGTCGACGTAGTTGCGGTTCCAGATCGGCTCGTACAGCTCGTTCGCGAAGCGCAGCGCGAGGATGTTCTGCACCGTCTCCTTGCCGAGGTAGTGGTCGATGCGGAAGATCGAGTCGGCGGGGAAAGCGCTCTCGAGCTCGTCGTTCAACTCGCGGGCCGAGACCAGGTCGTGCCCGAACGGCTTCTCGACGACGACGCGTCGCCAGCCGTTCCCATCGGCCGCGGTCTCGCCGACCAGCCCGGAGTCCTTCAGCTGCTGGGTGACCAGCGGGAAGGCCTTTGGCGGGATCGAGAGGTAGTAGGCGTGGTTGCCCATCGTTCCGCGTTCGACGTCGAGCTTGTCGACGGTCTCGCGCAGGCGCGCGAAGGCCTCCGGGTCGTCGAACTCGCCGGAGACGAACCGGATGCCCTGCAGCAGCTGCTGCCAGGTCTCCTCGCGGAACTCGGTGCGCGCGTACTGCTTGACCGCGTCGTAGACGACCTGCGCGAAGTCCTGATCCTCCCAGTCTCGGCGTGCGAAGCCGACGAGCGCGAAGCCCGGGGGGAGGAGTCCGCGATTGGCGAGGTCGTAGACGGCCGGCATGAGCTTCTTGCGCGACAGGTCTCCGGTCACGCCGAAGATGACGAGCGCGCTCGGGCCGGCGATGCGGCTCAGGCGACGATCGTCGGGATCGCGAAGCGGGTTGTGCCCCCGCGAGATTTCGACACTCATGCGTACACGCTCACTGGGCTGCTTCGAACAGCTCGACGACGTCGAGCTGCGGATCGGTCAGGGTCAGGGTCACGACCGGACGGCCGTGCTCGGCGAGCACGGAGGCGTCGCCGGCGGCCTGCGCCTCGATGAGCTGGCCGAAGGTGAACGGACGACCGGGGATCTCGAGATCGGTGTCGGTGCGCTCCGTGATCTGCAGGAACACGCCGGTCGCGGGTCCGCCCTTGTGGAACTGCCCGGTCGAGTGCAGGAAACGAGGACCCCAGCCGAACGTGGCGGGGCGACCCGCATCCGCGGCGACGAGCTCTCGCAGACCCTGCAGCTGCGGGATCGCGATGCGGTTCACGTAAGCCTGGATGGCGACGTAGCCGTTCGGTGGCAGCTGCGCCCACAGCGCATCGAGCACTCCGGCGAGCGTGCCGGACGCCGCGAGAGCGGGATCCGAGACGCGGACCTCGACGCCGTCGAGTGTGAACGCGGGCTGCGTCGGCTCGGGGCGTGCGTCGAGCAGACCACGGGTCGCGACCTTCGCCGACTCGACGTCGGGCTGATCGAAGGGGTCGATCCCCAGCATCCGTCCGGCGATGGCCGTCGCGTACTCCCACACCACGAACTGCGCCCCGAGCGAGCCGCTGACGAGGATCTCGCCCTCGTGCCGCTCGAACAGGTGGAACTGCGCAGCGTTGTCGACCAGGCGTAGGATCTGCAGGTCGTCGGGCAACGCATCGAGCTCGGGCGAGACCGGCAGCAGCACGACGGGGAGGATCCCCGTGCCGTTCTTGCCGGTGGATTCTGCGATCAACTGCTCGATCCAGTCCGGAAGGCCCACGATGTGCGTGCCGTCGGTCACGAGCCCGAGCTTGTCGCGTCGGGGCTCCCCGCCGGCGATCGCTGCGGCGAGCACCAGCGCGGGGTTGTCCGGGCTGTCGATGGCGACCTCGAGCAGCGTGGCCTCGGCCTCGTCGAGCAGCTCGTTGAGGTCGACGCCCGCGAGCCCGGACGGAACCAGGCCGAACGCGGTGAGAGCGGAGTAGCGGCCGCCCACAGTCGGATCGGCGTTGAACACGCGATAGCCCTGCGCGCGCGACGCCTCGTCGAGCGGAGAGCCGGGGTCGGTGACCACGACGATGCGCTCGACCGGGTCGATCCCGAGATCGCGTAACGCCGCCTCGAAGGTGCGCTTAGCGGAGTCGGTCTCGACGGTGGAGCCCGACTTCGACGAGACGACCAGGACGGTCTTGTCGAGGCCGCCCGACTCGGCGTCGCCGTCGATGGCGGCGAGCACCTGCCCGGGCGAGGTCGAGTCGAGGATGACGAGCGGAACGCCCGATGTCTGGGCGATGACCTCGGGAGCGAGCGACGAGCCGCCCATCCCCGCCAGGACGACGCGCGTCACCCCCTTCGCGACCAGCTCGGCGCGCAGCGCCTCGATCTCGGGCACGAGGGGCCGAGAGACCGAGACCGCCTGCACCCAGCCGAGCCGGCGGGATGCTTCGGCCTCGGCCGACGCACCCCACAGGCTGCTGTCGCCCGCCGTGATCGACGAGGCGACGAGCGACGCCACGAGTCCCGGGAGCGTCGTCTCGACGAGCTCGCGCGGGTGACCCGTGACGTGGATGTCGAACGTCACTGAGCGGCCTCCGCGGTGCCGGCCTCGAGCGCCTTCGCGACGGTTCCCTGCAGTTCGTGCCACGAGGCGACGAACTTCTCGACGCCCTCGTCCTCGAGCACCTGGGTGACGTCGGCGAAGTCGACGCCGACGGCCGCGAGGCGGTCGAACAAGTCGTGCGCGTCGGCGTAGTTGCCCGTGATGGTGTCGCCGGTGATCTCGCCGTGGTCGAAGGTGGCCTCGAGCGTCTTCTCGGGCATCGTGTTGACCGTGCCCGCGGCGACCAGCTCGGTCACGTAGAGCGTGTCGGGGAGCGCCGGGTCCTTGACGCCGGTCGAGGCCCACAGGGGGCGCTGGACCGTGGCGCCGGCGTCGAGCAGGGCCTTCGCACGGTCGGTGGCGAACTCGCGCTCGAACAGCTCGTAGGCCAGGCGTGCGTTCGCGATGCCCGCCTTGCTCTTGAGGGCGGTGGCCTCGTCGGTGCCGATGGCGCTCAGGCGCTTGTCGACCTCCGTGTCGACGCGCGACACGAAGAACGACGCGACCGAGTGGAGGGTGTCGATCTTGTGACCGGCCGCCTTCGCCTTCTCGACGCCCGAGAGGTAGGCGTCGATGACCTCGGCGTAGCGCTCGAGGCTGAAGATGAGGGTCACGTTCACCGAGATGCCCGCGCCGATGACCTCGGTGATGGCGGGCAGGCCGGCCTTGGTCGCGGGGATCTTGATGAGCACGTTCGGGCGGTCCACGCGGGCGGCGAGGTCTTTCGCCTGGGCGATGGTGGCCTCGGTGTCGTGGGCGAGGTCGGGCGAGACCTCGATCGACACGCGACCGTCGACGCCGCCGGTCTCCTCGAAGACCGGGAGGAAGACGTCGGAGGCGGCGCGCACGTCGTCGGTGGTGATCTCGAAGATCGCCTCGTCGGTGGTCGCGCCCTTCGCGGCGAGTCCGGAGACCTGGGCCTCGTACGCTTCGCCCTTCGACAGGGCACCGGCGAAGATCGTCGGGTTCGTGGTCACGCCGGTGACGTTGCGGGTCGCGATCAGATCGGCGAGGTTGCCGGTCATGATGCGCTGGCGCGAGAGGTCGTCGAGCCAGATGCTCACGCCTGCGGCGGACAGCTGTGCGGTGGGGGTGCTCATGCGTTGTTCTCCTTGATCGTCTCGCGTGCCGCGGCGACGACGGCCTCGGCGGTCATACCGAACTCCTTGTACAGAGTCTTGTAGTCGGCGGAGGCGCCGAAGTGCTCGATCGACACCGAGCGGCCCTTGTCTCCGACGATGCCGCGCCAGGTGAGGGCGATGCCTGCCTCGACCGAGACACGGGCGGTGATGGCCTTCGGCAGCACCGACTCGCGGTACGCCTCGTCCTGCTCGGCGAACCATTCCAGCGACGGGGCCGACACCACGCGGGCGTTGATGCCGTCCGCGGCGAGCGACTCGCGCGCGGCGACGGCGATCTGCACCTCGGAGCCGGTCGCGATGAGGATCACGTCGGGCGTGCCGTTCGGGGCCTCCGCGAGGACGTAGGCGCCCTTGGCGACGCCCTGAGCCGACGCGAAGACGTCGCCGGACGCCTCGCCGTCGCCGCGCTCGAACACCGGCAGGTTCTGCCGCGAGAGGGCGATACCGGCGGGGCCGGCGTGGCGGCGGATCAGCTCGAGCCAGGCGACCGCGGTCTCGTTGGCGTCGGCGGGGCGCACGACCGCGAAGTTCGGGATCGCGCGGAGCGTCGCGAGCTGCTCGATCGGCTGGTGCGTCGGGCCGTCCTCGCCGAGGGCGACCGAGTCGTGGGTCCAGACGAACAGCGACGGGATGTTCATCAGCGCGGCCAGACGCAGCGGGGGCCGCATGTAGTCGCTGAAGATGAGGAACGTGCCGCCGAAGGCCCGGGTCGGGCCGTGGAGCACGATGCCGTTGAGGATCGACCCCATCGCGTGCTCGCGGATGCCGAAGTGCAGCACCCGTCCGTAGGGCGAACCGTCCCACTCGTGAGTCGACCACTCGGTGGGGATGAACGACTTGGCGTTCTTGATCGTGGTGAGGTTCGACTCGGCGAGGTCGGCAGAGCCGCCCCACAGCTCGGGGAGCTCGGCGGCGAGGGCGTTGATGACGGTGCCGGATGCGGCGCGCGTCGACACCTCTTTACCGGCTTCGAACACCGGCAGGGCGTCGGCGATGTCGGCGGGGAGCTCGCGGGCGTTCACGCGGTCCCACAGCGCCTTGCGCTCGGGGTTGGCCGCGGCCCACGCGTCGAACTTCTCCTGCCATGCGGCCTTCTCGGCCTCGCCGCGGGCGACCAGTCCACGCGTGTGCTCGAGCACCGCAGCATCCACCTCGAACGTCTGCTCGGGGTCGAAGCCGAGCACCTCCTTGGTGGCGCGCAGCTCGTCGGCGCCAAGGGCCGAACCGTGGATCTTGCCGGAGTTCTGCTTGCCGGGCGACGGCCAGCCGATGATCGTCTTGAGGATGATGATCGACGGCTTCGCGGTCTCGCCCTTGGCGGCCTCGATGGCGTCGTACAGGTCTGCCGCGTCTTCGACGTACTGGCCGGTCTTCTTCCAGTCGACCGTCTGCACGTGCCACCCGTAGGACTCGTAGCGCTTCGCCACGTCCTCGGTGAACGCCACGTTCGTGTCGTCCTCGATCGAGATCTGGTTGGCGTCGTAGATGACGACGAGGTTGCCGAGCTCCTGGTGGCCGGCGAGCGAAGACGCCTCGCTGGTCACGCCCTCCTCGAGGTCGCCGTCGGACGCGATGACGTAGATGTGGTGGTCGAACGGGCTCTCGCCCGCCGCGGCCTCGGGGTCGAACAGCCCGCGCTCGTAACGCTGGGCGTAAGCGAAGCCGACGGACGAGGCGAGACCCTGGCCGAGGGGGCCGGTGGTGATCTCGACGCCGTCGGTGTGGCGGTACTCGGGGTGGCCGGGCGTCAGCGAACCCCAGGTGCGGAGAGCCTTGAGGTCGTCGAGCTCGAGCCCGAAGCCGCCCAGGTAGAGCTGGATGTACTGCGTCAGCGAGGAGTGCCCCGCCGAGAGGATGAACCGGTCGCGTCCGGGCCAGTGCGTGTCGGCCGGATCGTGCCGCATCACCTTCTGATAGAGGAGGTAGGCGGCCGGGGCGAGGCTCATCGCCGTACCCGGGTGGCCGTTGCCCACCTTCTCCACGGCGTCTGCCGCGAGTACGCGCACGGTGTCCACCGCGCGCCGATCGATCTCATCCCAGCTCAAGTCCGACACTCGGTCGCCTTTCCTCGATCTCGGCGCCCTCTGGTCGTGCCGCAGCTCCGTCGTCCATCAATGGAGAGGAGGGGGAGCCGGCACCAGGCGCGCGTTCGTTTTCAGCATAGCGAAGCGCGACGTCTCGACGGGTGACATGACGGGGCCCGCGCGCACCGGGGCCCCGCGACCGATGACGTAGACTCGGGGGGACCTGATGAGCACGGCAAACGGGGGACGATGGACATCTCGACGACGTCGATTACGCCGGTCGCGACCCCCCAGAAGTCGTTCGGACGCACGTTCCGCGCCTATCTCGCGCTGACGAAGCCCCGGGTCCTCGAGCTGCTGCTGGTCACGACCGTGCCGGTCATGATCCTCGCGCAGAACGGTATGCCGAACCTGTGGCTGGTGCTCGCCACGGTGATCGGCGGCTCGCTCAGCGCGGGCTCCGCCGCCGCGTTCAACATGTACCTCGACCGCGACATCGACGCGCACATGCAGCGCACCGAGAAGCGTCCTCTCGTCACCGGCGAGGTGACGCCGCGCAACGCGCTGATCTTCGCGTGGACGCTCGCGGCGGCATCCACCGTCTGGCTCTTCTTCACCACCAACTGGCTCGCCGCCGCTCTTTCCGCCGGCGCCATCTTCTTCTACGTCGTCATCTACACGATGATCCTCAAGCGCCGCACCGAGCAGAACATCGTGTGGGGCGGCATCGCGGGGTGCTTCCCCGTGCTCATCGGCTGGTCCGCGGTCACCGGGTCGCTGAGCTGGACCCCGTTCATCCTCTTCGCGCTCGTGTTCCTGTGGACGCCGCCGCACTACTGGCCGCTGTCGATGAAGTACAAGGACCAGTACGAAGAGGTCGACGTGCCCATGCTCGGCGCCACTCGCAGCGGTTCTCAGGTCGGACTCCAGGTCATCCTGTACGGCTGGGCGACCGTGGCGTGCTCGCTCCTGCTCATCCCCGTCGCGTCGATGGGTCTCGTCTACACGGTGTCGGCCCTCGTCTTCGGCGGGTGGTTCCTCTACGAGTCGCACCGCCTCTACTCGCGCGCCGTGCGCGGCACCGAGCCGCGCCCGATGCGCGTCTTCCACGCCTCGATCACGTACCTCACGCTGCTGTTCGTCGCGATCGCGGTCGACCCGCTCCTGCCCTTCTGACGCACAGCGCACGAAGAAGGCCGGATCCCGTGGGGGACCCGGCCTTCTTCGTCGTTCGGACGATGCTGCGTCAGACGCGCTTGTCGTCGCCCTCGGTCGCCGCCGCCGGCGCCGGGGTCGTGCTCGGCACCTCGACGTCGGGGTCCTCGGCGATGACGGGCGCTGCCGTCGTGGCGGCGGGGACGGCGGGCTCGGCCGCGAACGGGGTCGGCTCGAGCTCGGATTCTTCGGCGGTCCAGTCGATCGTCTCGACGACGGCCACATCGCCCTGGGGGATGAGCGCCTTCGCGGCGGCCAGGGCCAGCGCGAGCAAGAGTCCGACGACGCCGGCGCCGAGGAGCACCGCTCCGACGACCGACCACGACTGTCCGCCGTAGACCTGGGCGGTGGTGGCGGTGCCGTCGACGAGTCCGCGCTCGAGGGTGCCGAGGCGGTCGACGACGATCCACAGGCCCACGGCTCCGGCCACGACGGACCCGGCGACGAGGATCCAGAACGGGATGCTGGTGATCAGGCGGGCACGAGAGGTCATTTCGGGTCAACTCCTAGTTTCTCCGGGCACGATTCGGCCGCGGCATCGACCAGTCTGCACCGTAGGCCGCCGTGATGCTTCTGCGTCTCCGATGAAACCCCTATGAAGGGACGCCTCCGCCTGCGCGCATGACGGCCTCTGCTGAGTCGTCGATCGCCGCGCACACGACCTCGACATCGTGGGCGCGGATGGCCTCGGCGTCTTCGCTCGACAGGTCGTCGTCGGTCACGACCGTGTCGAGTTCGTCGAGACGCATGATGCGGTATTTCGCGAAGCTGCCGTACTTGCCGGAGTCGGCGAGCAGCACGCTCGACGTCGCGGAGTGGAGGGCGGCACGCTTGGGGTCGACCTTCGCCTCGGTGGGCGTCGTCACGCCGTGGCGTGCGTCCCACGAGCTGCAGGAGAGGAAGGCGACGTCGACCGAGAGCTCGGCCAAGGTCAGCGATGCCAACCGTCCGATCGTCGACTGGTTGTCGCGGTCGACCCGGCCGCCGATGCAGATGAGATCGACGCTCGGGTGATCGAGGAAGGCCTGGACGGTGGTCAGATCGTTCGTGACGACCGTGAGGTCGGAGCGGTCTTCGAGGAACGGGCGCATGGCCTGGACGGTCGTGCCGGCGTCGAGGTAGATCGTCATCGAGTCGGCCACGAGCGCCGCGGCGGCTCGGGAGATCGCCGTCTTCTGCGGCAGGTCGGTCTGCGCCTTCTGGGCGCGGAGGGGCTCGCTCAGCCGCCGTGCGACGATGGCCGCCCCGCCCGCGGTGGCCGTGACGCGACCCTGTTCGGCGAGGAGCGCGACGTCGCGCCGCGCGGTCATCTGGCTCACGCCGAGCAGATCGGTGATCTGCCGGTAGCTCAGAACCTCTTCCCGCCGGAGGTGCCGAAGGATCTCCTGCCGACGCTGCTCGGGAATGAGGGAAGTGCTGCTCGCCATCGGTGGGGGCCTCCTCGGCGTCAGTGTATCGACAGACCCGGTTGCCACGGGCTGTCCCAGCGGGCGGCGAGTTCCGCGACCCCTTCGGGGTCGATCTCGCGTCGCGGCGTCTGGGCGGTGAGGAGTGAGATACGGCACGCCTCCTCCAGTTCGACGCCCCGATCGACGGCGTCGGCCATGTCGGTACCGGCCACGATCGAGCCGTGGTTCGCCAGGAGCGCGGCACGCAGCATCCACGGGGCGTGCTCGAGATCGCGCCCGAGCTCAGGGTCGCCGGGGTGGCGGTAGGGGAGGAGCGGCGTCTGCCCGACGCGCATGACGAAGTACGGAGTCAGCGGCGGCACGGCACTGTGCGGTGCCCACGGCTCGAGGCACGACGCGGCCACGGCGTACGGCGAATGCAGGTGCACGACCGCGCGGTAGGCGTCGTCGCGGCGGTAGAAACCGACGTGCAGCGGAGATTCCTTCGACGATCGCGCACCGGAGATGCGGGTGCCGTCGAGGTCGAGGACCGCGATGTCGGCCTCGGCGAGCCGGCCCAGCGAGCTGCCGGTGCCCGTGATGAGGATGCGGTCGTCGTCACGGATGCTGAGATTGCCGCTGCTGCCGGGGCTGAGGCCGGCCTCGACCAGGCGGGCCCCGGCGGCGATCAGTTCGTCTACGGCGCTCATGCGAGCTTCTCCCAGGCGCTCAGGAACAGGTCGTCGGCACCGAAGTTGCCGCTCTTGAGGGCGAGTGCGACCGTTCCGTCCGCGATGTCGGTGGTCGCCCAGCACACACCGGGGGCAAGCTCCGGGCCGATGCGGAGCGTCTCGACGCCCAGCCCGCGGACGACGGCGCCGCTGCTCTCGCCGCCGGCGACGATCACCGCGGTCACGTCACCGGAGGTCACGAGCGCCCGAGCGACGGCCGTGAGCACGGATTCGACCAGGGGAGCGGTGTCGACACCGTCCACCGATGTGCGGATGTCGTCGGAGGTGCGAGCCGCGCACACGATCGGCGCGACGGCCGGGTCTTGCGCGCGCACCCACGAGACGATCGCGGTGATCTCGGTCTCGGCATCGAGCGCGGCGCGGTCGAGGTCGATCGAGCGCACCGGCGAGATGTCGGTGGCGGCGTCGATCTGTCGACGCGTCGCCTCGGAGACGCTGCCGCACAGAACGAGTCGCCCGCCGGGCTCCGGTGCGTGCCAGCCGGTGTCGGCCAGGCCCGGGCCGGGGATGCCGAGGGCCAGCCCCGAGCCGCCGGAGACGAGCACGTCAGTGCGTGTGGCGGCACCGATCGTGGCGAGGTCGTCGTCGGTGGTCGCATCGACGACGACGAGCGGATCGTCGAGACCCGCGAGAGCGGCGGCCAGGCCCTCGACACCGGATCGGACGGCGGCCAGATGCACCTCGGTCACGCCGTGCGAGGTCTGAGGGCGCAGAAGATCGGCCACTCTCGACCGGGTCATCGGTGTGAGGGGATGATGGCGCATGGGGGAGTTCTCGAGCAGTTCGCCACCGACGAAGAGGCGGCCCTCCGCGACGGTCCGCCCATTGGCGGGGAGCGACGGCACGACGACCGTACGGCGCGCGCCGAGCGAGCCGGAGAGCGCGTCGAGCACGGGGCCGATATTGCCGTCGTCGGTCGAGTCGAACGTCGAACAGTATTTGAAGTAGAACCGATCAGCGCCCCAGGAGCGCAGGCGCTCGAGGGCCAGGAGCGACGAATCGACGGCCTCCGCCGCGGGGGAGGTGCGCGTCTTCAGTGCGACGACCACCGCGTCGATGTCGTCGAATGCCGCCGCACCGGGGTCGGCGTCCTCGATGACGACGGCGACGCGGTGACCCGAGCGACGCAGCATCGTCGCGAGGTCGGTCGCGCCGGTGAAGTCGTCGGCGATGGCTCCCAGCACGGTGGCTCCTCAGATCTGCGGTGGTCGGCACACGGGGCGCGTGTCGGAACATTGTCATCCTATGTGACGATTTGGTGCGAATTTGTACGATTCTGGATTCTGTGAAACAGTGACCCCCGGCCGCTCGAAGTCCGAGCGGGCACGACGATCGGAACGATGGTGCTCCTTCCTCATCCCGCTCGAGAGCGCACACCCATCCGCATCGCGCTGACCGGCGCGAACGGTGGCTACGGCCGTACGCTCCTCGCCCAGCTGCGTTCCACCCGGAGATCCTCCCCGCCGTCCTGATCGACCCCGACCTCGACGGTGTCGGCCGCATGCTCGACGACCTGGGGATCGATCGATCCCTCGTCTCCGTGGTCCCCGACGCCGCGCACCTCGAGTGGAACGGCCTGGACGTCCTGGTCGAGGCCAGCGGACGCGTCTCGGCCGGCTACGACTATGCGTCGACGGCGCTCTCGCACGGCACCCACGTGGTGATGGTGAGCAAAGAGGTCGACTCGGTCGTCGGCCCCGCTCTCGCCGCCGCCGCACGCGACGCCGGCCTCAGCTACCTCGCGGGCGACGGCGATCAGCCCGCCAACCTGCTGCGGCTGGTCGACTGGGTCAGCGCGGTCGGCCTCGACATCGTCGCGATCGGGAAGTCGGGGGAGTACGACCTCGAGTTCGACCCCGCTACCGGCCGCGTCGTGCAGTCGGGCGTCGAGATCGACGCCCCCGGGCTCGCCGACCTCCTCGAGCTCGGAGACGATGTCGCCGCGACGCTCGCCGCACGTGCGGCCCTCGTTTCGACCCTCAAGCGCGCCGCCGCCGCCGACTCGTGCGAGATGGCGGTCGTCGCGACCCGCACCGGGCTCACCGCCGACGTCGAGGCGATGCACTATCCCGTTGCGCGGATCGACGAGCTCGCCGACATCTACGCCCTGGCGGCGGACGGCGGCATCGTCTCGCGCGACGGCGTCGTCGACGTCTTCTCCGGCCTCCGGCTGCCCGGCGAGGCGAGCTTCGCCGGCGGAGTGTTCGCGATCGTCCGCACCGGTGATCCGGTGACCTGGGAGATCCTGCGCGGGAAGGGGCACGTCCTGAGCCGCGACGGCAAGTACGCCTGCCTCTACTGGCCCTACCACTACATGGGCGTCGAGACGCCGCTGACGATCCACGCGGCCGTCGACCGCGCCCTCGCGGCAGCCCCGGTGTGGAACAGCATCCTCGCCGCTCGCACGAGTGTCGATCTCGCCGCCGGCACCGCTTTCTCGGTCGCCGGTCACCACCACGAGATCGCCGGTGTGTCGCCCGTCATGATCGACCCCGCGGCATCCGTCGCCCCGTACTACCTCCTCGACGGCGCCCGTCTCACCCGGGCGATCCCGGCGGGCGAGGTCGTACGACTCGAAGACCTGGAGGGAGTCGCCGACGCCCCCCTCGCCGCCTACCTGGCCGGCACGACCCTGATGGACTCGAACGGAGCTCACCGATGACGTTGACGACCGACGGCGCACGCCGCCGCCCCCGCGCAGGGGAGACCCGCGCATGAACGCCGAGATCATCGCGCTGATCGGGCTCGCGCTCGTCTTCGCCATCGCGTCGCTGCGTAACATCCACATGGGTGCGCTCGCGCTGGTCGCGGCCTTCATCATCGGCATCGGCGTCGTGGGCGAGAGCCTCGACGACGTGCTGGGCGGCTTCCCCGTCGACGCACTCATCATCCTGCTCGGCATCACGTACCTGTTCGGGATCGCACGCGAGACCGGAACGATCGACTGGCTGGTCGATCGCTCGATCGGGCTCATCGGTCACCGCGTCGCCCTGCTTCCCTGGGGCCTCTGGCTGATCGCCACCGGCGTCGCCTGCCTCGGTACCTCGCACGCGGCATTCGCGGTCGTCCCGATCGCGATGAGTCTCGCGCACACACACCGCATCAACTCGACCCTCATGGGCATCGCGATGAGTTCGGCGATCGTCGGTGGCGCGCTCGCGCCGACGAGCATCAACGGGATCACGGTGATGACCGTCGCGCAGACCGCCGGCATCCCCTACAACCCGGCTCTCATGTTCGCCCTCTCGGTGGGCATCAACGCGCTGGTCGTTCTCGTGGCGTTCTTCCTGTTCGGCGGCCGCGAGCTCATCCGTCGTTCGCGGGGCGTCAAGGGCGGGGCGGATGCTTCGCCCACCGGCGGCCTCGGACCCACCGGCAGCGTCGGAACGGGCGCCGGCGCCACCGCCACCCTGCTCCGCACCGACGTCGACACGGCCGTCGAGCTGAAGAAGCTCACCGGCATGCAGATCATGGTGATGGCCGCCATCGTGCTGCTCGTCGGAGGGTTCTTCACGCTGACGCAGCTCGACGTCGATGTGAACCTCGGCGTGGTCGCGCTGACCATCGCCGTCGTCATCGCGCTCGTCGACCCGGGTGTCGGACGCCGCGCTCTCAACCGCGTCGACTGGAACACGATCCTCCTGCTGGGTGGCATCATTACGTACGTCGGCGTGCTCACCCGTCTCGGCGCGATCGACCAGCTCGGCGAGGCCGCCCGCTCGGTCAACGAGCCGCTCATCGCGGCCCTCGTCATCTGCGTCATCGCAGGCCTCGTCTCGGCGTTCGCGTCGACGATCGGCATTCTGGGCGCCCTGATCCCGCTGGCCGTCCCGCTGCTGCTGGTCGGCGGCGGACTCGAGATGACCGGCTTCATCTACGCGCTGGCGATCTCCGCCTCGCTCGTGGACTGCGCGCCGTTCGGTACCACCGGCGCCACGATCGTGGCGAGCACGGTGGAACAGGATCGGCCGCGCGTGTACCGCAACCTGACGATCTGGGGTCTGTCGATGGTGATCGTCGGGCCGGTCGTCACGATCGCAACGATGGTCGTGCCGTTCATGCTGCTCGGCTGACCCACGTCGAAACGCGGAAGGGGGCGGGAGCTTCGGCTCCCGCCCTCTTTCGCCTTCCCGGCGTCTTCAGCGTGAGACGGCGGGGGTCTTCAGGTTCAGCACCACGACGACCATGGCCGCGGCGGTCAGTGCGGCCAGCACCATGTGGGTGCCGACGGCCCACTCCGGGAGACCGTTCCGAGCCTGGTAGAGCCCCACCGAGATCTGCACGAGCTCGATGGCGAGCAGCGCGGTGATCCACCGGCGCACCGGGAGACGGCGCGCCCACGCGACGATCGCGAGCACGAGGGTCAGAGCGAACAGCGCGTAGCCGGGCCACGCGTGTACATGCTCGAGCACCTGCGCGTCGAAACCGCTGCGCACCGCCGCGTCGTCGCCGGAGTGGGGGCCGGCGCCCGTGGTCAGCACGCCGAACACGATGGTGAGGGCGAGCACGAGCGTCGTCACGTGCGTCGTGATCAGGTACCAGCGGGGGACGGCGAGCGAGCGGGGGCCGGGGGCGGCGTTCATCCGCACGAGGAACGCGGCGCACACGCCGACCAGGACGACCGAGGCGACGTAGTGGAAGCCGACGATGAAGGGGTTGAGGCCGGTGAGGACGGTCACTCCTCCCACGAGGGCCTGGGCGACGACGCCGCCGAGAACGATCGCGGCGAGCACGAAGAGGTCGCGGCGTTCGCGACGCATCCGCCACACGAGCACGACGACGGCCAGCGCCAGGATCCCGACGACGCCGGTGAGAGTGCGGTTGCCGAACTCGATGATGCCGTGGATGCCCATCTCCTGCGTGGCGACCAGCGAGTCGGGCGTGCAGGTCGGCCACGTGGGGCAGCCGAGCCCCGAGCCGGTGAGGCGCACGGCCCCGCCGGTGCCGATGATGAGCACCTCGGCGACGAAAGAGAGCCAGGCGAAGACCCGGATGCGGCGATCCACCCGGTCGGGCAGCCACGCGACGAATCGCGACAGCGGCGTGGGGTCGGTGCTGCGGTGGGTGTCGGCGGTGGACTGCGCTGACATGGGGTCGCCTCCAGGCGGGTCCCGCGAGCGCCGGGGGGTGGGCGCTGGGCACCCCGTACGCGGCCGGGAACCTGTAGAATCAAGGGGTTCGGGATACTCCGCTCACGCGGATGTCATCCCCGACAGTCTAGGCGCGGTAACTGCGCCTCATAGCGGGCCCACCGAGCCTCCTCCCTCCGCCGCACTCCACGCGGAACGGGAATGCTCGGGCGGATGACACCGTTCGGCCCGAAGAGGAGAGGATCGTCATGACTGATGTACTGATCGACCGGCCCGAGCTCGAGGGGCTGGGGGTGTACGAGTTCGGCTGGCACGACGCCGACGCCGCGGGTGCCGTTGCACAGCGCGGTATCAACGAGAGCGTCGTGCGAGGCATCTCCGCCCTCAAGGACGAACCCGAGTGGATGCTGAAGACCCGTCTGAAGGGCTATCAGCTCTTCGGCCGCAAGCCGATGCCGACGTGGGGCGCCGACCTCAGCGAGATCGACTTCGACAACATCAAGTACTTCGTCCGCTCGACGGAGAAGCAGGCCGGTACCTGGGAGGAACTCCCGGAAGACATCCGGAACACGTACGAACGGCTCGGCATCCCCGAGGCCGAGCGCCAGCGACTCGTCTCCGGCGTCGCCGCGCAGTACGAGTCTGAGGTGGTCTACCACCAGATCAACGAGCAGCTCGAAGCCCAGGGCGTCATCTTCATGGACACCGACACGGCGCTGCGCGAGCACCCCGAGTTCTTCGAGGAGTACTTCGGCACCGTGATCCCGGCCGGCGACAACAAGTTCGCCGCGCTGAACACGGCCGTCTGGTCGGGCGGATCGTTCGTCTACGTGCCCCCGGGCGTCCACGTCGAGATCCCGCTCCAGGCCTACTTCCGCATCAACACCGAGAACATGGGCCAGTTCGAGCGCACGCTGATCATCGCCGACGAAGGCTCGTACGTCCACTACATCGAGGGCTGCACCGCCCCCATCTACAAGAGCGACTCGCTGCACTCGGCCGTGGTCGAGATCATCGTGAAGAAGAACGCCCGCGTTCGCTACACGACGATCCAGAACTGGTCGAACAACGTCTACAACCTCGTCACCAAGCGGGCCGTGGCCCACGAGGGCGCGACGATGGAGTGGATCGACGGCAACATCGGCTCGAAGGTCACGATGAAGTACCCGTCGATCTTCCTCATGGGCGAGCACGCGAAGGGCGAGACCCTCTCCGTCGCCTTCGCCGGCCCCGGCCAGCACCAGGACGCCGGCGCGAAGATGATCCACATGGCGCCGTACACGCAGTCGTCGATCGTGTCGAAATCGATCGCCCGGGGCGGTGGACGCGCCGGCTACCGCGGCGAGGTGCGCGTCGACGCGAATGCGCACCACTCCGCGAACACCGTGAGGTGCGACGCGCTGCTGGTGGATTCGATCTCCCGGTCCGACACCTATCCTGCGATCGACATCCGTGTCGACGACGTGCAGCTCGGCCACGAGGCGACCGTGTCGAAGGTCAGCGAAGAGCAGCTGTTCTACCTGCAGTCGCGCGGTCTCCCGGAAGACGAGGCCATGGCGATGATCGTGCGCGGGTTCATCGAGCCGATCGCCCGCGAGCTTCCCATGGAATACGCGCTCGAGCTGAACAAGCTCATCGAGATGGGCATGGAGGGCAGCGTCGGATGATCGCCGCCTCGCCCACGAAAGGATCGGTCGGCTAGATGACGACGACCACCACCGTCCCCCTCCCCGGAAGCACCGCACACACCGACGGAGGATGGGACGACAAGACCGCGCCCGTCGTCCCGGTGCAGACGCGTTCCGAGCGGCCGACCTCGTTCGACGTGGCCGATTTCGGCACGCCGACCGGCCGCGAGGTCAACTGGAAGCACACGCCCGTCGACCGTCTGCGAGCCCTGTTCGCCGATGACGTCGCCGACGAGGATGCCGCGCTCCGCCGCGACCTCGGATCGGCGTCGTCGCACGTCGTCGCGTCTTCGGGGCTCGACGCCCCGGTGCGCGGTGAGCACTTCCGCCCGGAAGACGTCGTCGCCGCCACGGCCTGGCAGCGCTCGACCGACGCCCTCCACGTGCGTCTCGCCGCCGACGAGGAGCTCACAGAGCCCCTCCGCATCGACGTGACGGGGCTCGGAGCGGGTCTCGTCGCAACGGATCACATCGTGATCGAGGCGATGCCGCACGCGCGGGGCACCGTCGTGCTGTACCACTCGGGCTCGGCCGCCTATGCGCAGAACGTCGAGATCCTCGTGCGCGACGGTGCCGACCTCACGGTCATCACCGTGCAGCGATGGAACGACGACGCCGTGCACGCGGCCTCCCACCAGGCGCGGGTCGACCGCGACGCGAAGCTCACCCACATCGTGGCGAGCCTCGGCGGCGGAGTCGTGCGCGTGAACCCCTCGGTCGAACTGTCGGGTTCGGGGTCGGAGGGCCGCCTGTTCGGTCTGTCGTTCTCCGACGCCGGCCAGCACCTCGAATCGCAGGTCTACCTCCACCACAAGGGCGACCACACGAAGGGCGACGTCCTGTACAAGGGCGCGCTGCAGGGCGAGAGCGCGCGCAGCGTCTGGATCGGCGACGTGCTGATCGGTCCCGACGCCGTCGCGACCGACTCGTACGAGGCGAACCGCAACCTGCTCCTCACCGACGGCGCGCGCGCCGACTCGATCCCGAACCTCGAGATCCAGACGGGCGACATCCTCGGTGCCGGCCACGCCAGTGCGACGGGCCGGTTCGACGACGAGCAGCTGTTCTACCTCCAGGCCCGCGGCATCGACGAGGACGAGGCACGCCGCCTGGTCGTCGTCGGATTCCTCAGCGAGATCGTGCAGCGCATCGGCGTCGCCGACCTCCAGGTCGAGCTCACCGAAGCCATCGAACGAGAACTGCAAGAGGGAGTCACCGCGTGAGCGCGACCCGTATCTGCGCGCTGAGCGAGCTGGAGCAGGACACCGCTCTCCGTGTCGAGGTCGAGGGCGTGCCGATGGCCGTCGTCCTCGACGGCAACGGAGAGGTGCACGCCATCGGCGACACCTGCACGCACGGCGAGGTGTCGCTCGCCGAGGGTTTCGTCGACGGCGACACCCTCGAATGCTGGGCGCACGGATCGGCGTTCTCGCTGACCACCGGGCACCCGCTGAATCTTCCGGCCTACGAGCCGGTCCCCGTCTACGTGGTGACGATCGAGGGCGACGACGTGCTCGTCGATCCCGCCGTCACGCGTCCCACGAACTGAGTAAGGAAACCGACATGACTGTTCTCGAGATCCGAGACCTCCACGTCACCGTGGAGACGGATGCGGGCACCACCCCGATCCTCAACGGCGTCACCCTGACCATCCGCACGGGCGAGACCCACGCGATCATGGGCCCGAACGGCTCGGGCAAGTCCACGCTCGCCTACACGATCGCCGGGCACCCGAAGTACACCGTCACGAGCGGTTCCATCACGCTCGACGGCGAAGACGTCCTGGCGATGACCGTCGACGAGCGCGCCCGAGCGGGCCTGTTCCTCGCGATGCAGTACCCCGTCGAGATCCCCGGGGTCACCGTGACGAACTTCCTCCGCACCGCGAAGACCGCGATCGACGGCGAGGCGCCCAGCATCCGCTCGTGGACCAAGGACGTCAAGGCCTCGATGAAGGACCTCCGCATGGACGACAAGTTCGCCCAGCGCAACGTCAACGAAGGGTTCTCCGGTGGCGAGAAGAAGCGCCACGAGATCCTCCAGCTCGAACTGCTCCAGCCGAAGATCGCCGTCCTCGACGAGACCGACTCGGGACTCGACGTCGACGCGCTCAAGATCGTCTCGGAGGGTGTCAACCGCGCCAAGGGCAAGAGCGACCTCGGTGTGCTCCTGATCACCCACTACACGCGCATCCTCCGCTACATCCACCCCGACTTCGTGCACGTGATCGTCGCGGGTCGGATCGTCGAGGAGGGCGGCCCCGAGCTCGCCGACCGCCTCGAGAACGAGGGTTACGACCGGTTCATCCCGGCCGACAGCCCCGTGGAAGCGTAGAATCGTTACATGACCGCAACGATCACGGCCGACAAGTACGACGAGGTCACCGAGGCGCTGAAGGACGTGATGGATCCCGAGCTCGGGATCAACGTCGTCGACCTCGGTCTCATCTACGATCTCGCGTGGGACGACGAGAACGATGCGTTGATCATCCACATGACGCTGACCTCCGCCGGATGCCCGCTCACCGATGTTCTCGAAGAGCAGACGGCACAGGCTCTCGACAACGTGGTGGACCGATTCCGGATCAACTGGGTCTGGATGCCGCCGTGGGGTCCCGAGCGCATCACCGACGACGGGCGCGACATGATGCGCGCGCTCGGTTTCGCCATCTGACGCTCGACTCCATCCGCTCCGGAGGGCGCGGGTAGGCTCGCGGGATGAGCGTCACGCCCCTTCGCGCCCTTCCCCTCGACGAGCTCCGGCAGCGTTCCAGCTCCAAGTGGCGGACCTACCCCGCCGACATCCTTCCGCTCTTCGTGGCGGAGACCGACTTCCCGCTCGCGCCGGCGATCTCCGCTGCGCTCGAGCGGGCGGTCCGTCTCGGAGACACCGGCTACACCCCGCCGGATCCCGGCATCGCGCGGGCCTTCGCGGGCTTCGCGGAACGTCGGTTCGGGTGGACCGTCGACCCGACACGGGTGCGTACCACCGGCGACGTGATGATCGGGGTCGTCGAACTCCTGCGGGCGGTGACCTCGCCGGGCGACCGGGTCGTCATCACTCCGCCGGTGTACCCGCCCTTCTTCGACACAGTGATCGAGGCGGGCGCCGAGGTCGAGCGAGTGCCTCTGGTGCCGCCGTCGCCCGATGACGCGGGCGGTCGCTGGCGTCTCGACCTGCCCGGGATCGAGGCGGCTCTCGCCGCCGGCGCCCGGGCGGTGCTGCTGTGCAACCCGCACAACCCGACCGGGACGGTCCACACCCGCGACGATCTCGCCGAGCTCGCGCGCATCGCCGCACGCCACGGCGCGGCGGTCGTCAGCGACGAGATCCACTCGCCGCTCGTCCACCCCGGCGTGCGGTTCACCCCGTTCCTCGACGCCTCCGAGGAAGCGGCGCGCATCGGCTACGCCGTCACCAGCGCCAGCAAGGCGTTCAACCTCGCCGGATTGAAGTGCGCGCTGATGGTGACCGCCGATGAGCGCACCGCGGCGGTCGTGAAGGCTCTGCCGTGGGAGGTGGAGTGGCGCACGGGCCTGTTCGGCGCCCTCGCCGGGATCGCGGCCTTCTCGCCGGAGAGCGACGAGTGGCTCGACGGCCTGCACGCCGCCCTCGACGACAACCGGCGACTGCTCGCCGACCTCCTCGCCGAGCACGTGCCCGCCGCTCGATACCGCATCCCCGACGCGGGCTTCCTGGCCTGGGTCGATCTGACGGAGCTCGGGTGGGGCGACAACCCCGCGGCGAAGATCCGTCGGGAGGCGAAGGTGGCGTTCCATATCGGGCCCTACTTCGGAACCGAGGGAGCGGGCCACGTGCGCATCAACTTCGGGTGCTCGCCCGAAGTGCTGCGTGAGGCCGTCGAGCGCGTCGGCGCCCTCGTGCGCAGGTGAGCGGCCGTCCCCCCGGGCCCGGCATCTGGCAGTCCCCGTTCGGCTGGGTGAGCCTCGGCTCGGTCGCCCTGGTGTTCCTCGCCGCGCTCGAGAGCCTCGCCGTCACGACGGTCATGCCCGTGATCGCCGCCGATCTCGACGGACAGGCGCTGTACGCGCTCGCCTTCGCCGGCACGCTGGCGACGTCGGTCATCGGAATGGTGTGCGCCGGAGCATGGGCCGACCGCACCGGGCCCGCCGTGCCGCTCTCCGCCGCGGTCGCCCTCTTCGTCGCGGGTCTCCTGGTGTCCGGCCTCGCGCCCGACATGGTGACCCTGATCGTCGGTCGCCTGCTGCAGGGGCTGGGCGCCGGGGGCATGACCGTCTCGCTCTACGTCGTGATCGCCCGGGTGTACCCGCCGGCGCTCCACGGTCGCATCCTCGCCGCGTTCGCGGCGGCCTGGGTGCTGCCCGCGCTCGTCGGACCGTTCCTCGCGGGAGCGGTGACCGAGCTCCTTCACTGGCGGTGGGTGTTCCTCGGCGTCGTGGTGCTCGCCGCCGCGGCGTACTCCCTGCTTCTTCCTCGGCTCTCGCGTCCCGAGCTGCGCTCGGCGAACGACGCCGAGCGCGTGCCGTTCCTCGGTCGCCTGCTGTGGGCCGTCGCCGTGGCGGCGGGCGTGCTCGTCCTCAGCGTCGCCGCCGAGTCGGGGTCGGGGGCCTCCCTCCTCGTCGTCGTGGGCGCCGTCATCGTGGTGGTCGCGATCCGGCCGCTCCTCCCGGCGCGCACCCTCCGGAGCGGTCGCGGACTCCCGAGCGTCATCCTGCTGCGCGGCGCCGTCGCCGGCGCATTCTTCAGTGCGGAGATCTACGTGCCGTACGTCTTCATCGACCTCTACGGCTTCTCGCCGATCTGGGCCGGACTCGCTCTGACAGGCGCCGCGGTGATGTGGGCGGCCGGTTCCGAGGCCCAGGGGCGCAGGGGAGAGCGGTGGAGCGATCGTCGGGTCCTCGGCGGGGGACTGGCGATCACCGTCCTGTGCCTGGCGGTCGTGGCGGTCGGCGTGGCGGCGCACCTGCCGCCGGTCGTGCTCATCGTGGCGTGGACCCTCGGGGGCGGCGGCATGGGCCTGCTGTATCCGAGGATCACGATGCTGATGCTGGCCGCATCGACGGAGGCCGACCAGGGCCGCAATTCGGCGGCGCTGTCGATCGCCGAGGCGACCGGGGCGGCGACCGCGATCGCTGCGGCCGGGATCATCGTGGTGGCGCTCGGCGGGGGAGTCCTGGGCTTCGTCGGCGCCTTCGCGCTGGCGACCGTGATCGCGCTGGTCGGCGGCATCCCGGCGACGCGCACGACAGCGCCGCACGAGAGTCGATTGGAACATCCGAGCAGGTAAGGCTACCCTTACGAGGTGTCTTCCGTCGTCGTCTCGAGCCGTCCGTCCTACCGGCCCTACTGTGCCGAGGTGCGTGCGGTACGCCGGCTGTCGCCCTCGTTCGTGCGGGTGACGTTCGGATGCGACGACTTCGCCGACTTCGGAACGGCGGGCCTCGACCAGCGCGTCAAGCTCCTGCTGCCGCTGGCCGACGGATCGATCAGCGACGTGGGGCAGCGCGACGAGGAAGCGATCGCGACGGGCGCCTGGTACGAGCGCTGGCGGAACGTGCCGACCGAGGAGCGCAGCCCGCTGCGCACCTACACCGTCCGCCGGGTCGCCCCCGAGGCCCGCGAGATCGACGTCGACTTCGTCGTGCACCACGACGCGGGACCGGCGGGGGAATGGGCTGCGAACGCGCACGTCGGTCAGGAGCTCGTCGTCGTCGGGCCCGACGAACGCAGCGAGCACTCCCGCCTCGGTCTGGATTTCCACCCCGGAACCGCACGACGGCTGCTGCTGGCCGGCGACGAGACCGCCGTCCCCGCGATCAGCGCGATCCTGGAGTCGCTGCCCGCGGGCATCGAGGTCGACGCGTTCCTCGAGGTGCCGACGACCGGTGACGCGCTCACCCTCGACGCTCCCGCCACGCATCGCGTCACCTGGATCCCGCGCGAAGACGCGGCGCACGGCGCGCGGCTCATCGCGGCGCTCGAGGGGTGGTGCGCCGCATCCGGTGACGTCCTCGCCCGCGCCGCCGCGCCCCGACCGCAGGTCGTCGACGACGTCGACGTGGACCGCGACCTGATCTGGGACAGCCCCGAAGACGCCGAGGGCGACTTCTACGCCTGGTTCGCCGGGGAGGCGGCCACGATCAAGACGCTCCGCCGGATGCTGGTGAGCACCGGGGGAGTCGACCGCAAGCGAGTCGCGTTCATGGGGTACTGGCGCCTCGGGCAGGCGGAACGGCAGGCATGACCTCCACACTGCGGGCGAGACGTCTGCGTCTCGTCACGCTCGGTGCCGTCGTGCTGTTGGCGATCACCGTCGCCGGCAGTCTGCTGATCGGCGCACGATCGGTGTCGCCGGCGGTCGTCTGGCAGGCCCTCACGGCCTTCGATCCGACGGTGGCCGACCATGTCGTCGTCGTGGGGCAGCGCATCCCGCGTACCGCGGTCGGGCTCATCGCCGGTGCAGCGCTCGCCCTCGCGGGAACCCTGATGCAGGGGCTCACCCGCAACCCGCTCGCCGACCCGGGTCTCCTCGGGATCAACGCCGGCGCATCGGTCGCCGTGCTCGTGGCCATCACCTTCTTCGGTATCTCGCAGCCCAGCGGATTCGTCTGGTTCGCCTTCGTCGGTGCGGGGGTCGCGGCGGTCGTCGTCGCGGTCATCGGCACCCGCGGACCGGACGGCGACAATCCGGCCAAGCTCGCCCTCACGGGTGCCGCGGTCACGGCGGGCCTCATCGCGGTCACCACCTTCATGCTCACGACGTCGGCGGCGACCCTCGACGTGTACCGCTACTGGCAGGTGGGGGGTCTGACCACCCGTGGACTCGACACCGTGGCCATCGCCGCCCTGCCCGTAGCCGTCGGCGCCGTCATCGCCCTCTCCAGTGCGCGCGGCCTCGACCTGCTCTCGCTCGGAAGCGACACGGCCGCCGGCCTCGGGCAGAACGTGCCCCGCACCCGGGCGCTCGGCATCGTGGCGTCGGTGCTCCTCTGCGGGGGAGCGACCGCCCTGGCCGGTCCTATCGTCTTCGTCGGCCTGCTCGTCCCGCACGTCCTGCGCGCCCTCGTCGGCGTGGGTCACGGTCCCCTCCTCGCCCTGAGCATCCCGGTCGGTGCGTCTCTGCTCCTCGCCGCGGACGTGATCGGGCGTGTCATCGCGCTGCCGGGCGAGGTGCAAGCCGGCATCGTGGTCGCCTTCGTCGGGGCTCCCGCGCTGATCGCCCTGGTGCTGCGGGGACGGAGGGTCGCGCTGTGACCGCCGTCCAGACCCCGTCGCCCCTCACCCTCGTGCGCGGGCGGGTGCGCCGCCGCCGCGTGATCGCGGTGGCGGGGGTGACGGCCGCCCTCGTGCTGGTGGTCGTGCTCGGACTCTCCCTCGGCGACTATCCGCTCTCTCCCGTCCAGCTCTGGCGCACTCTCTGGGGCGGCGGCGAACGCGTCGAGGCGTACGTGCTCTTCCAGGTACGCGCGCCGCGGGTAGTCATGGGCGTCCTCGTCGGCGCGTGCCTCGGCACCGCGGGCGCGCTCCTCCAGACGCTCCTGCGCAACCCTCTCGCGAGCCCCGACCTCCTCGGGATCAGCGGCGGCGCGAGCGTCGGGGCGCTGTTCGTGCTGCTGGTGCTCGGGCTGACCGGGCCGCTCCTGGCTGGAGCGGCCTTCGTCGGGGGGCTCCTCGTGGCGGTTCTGCTCCTGGTGGCCGGACGACGGCTCGCCGACGGCGGGTTCCGGCTCATCCTCGCCGGTATCGGCGTGGCCTTCCTCTGCGTGGCCGTGACGAACTTCCTCATGGTGCGGGCGCAGCTCGAGCTCGCACAGGCCGCGCTGGTGTGGATCACCGGATCGCTGTCGTCGAGCGCCTGGTGGCAGGTGCTCGTCGTCCTCGTCGTCGCCGTGGCGTGCGCGCCGTTCGTCGCCCTGGCTTCCCGTTGGCTCCCCATCACGCAGCTCGGTGCGGCGACCTCGTCGGGTCTGGGCGTGAACGCGACGACCGTCCGCTGGGTCGCCGTCGTCTGCGCCGTGCTGCTGACCGCGGTCACCTGCGCGTTCGCAGGGCCGATCGCGTTCGTCGCCCTGTGCGCACCTCCGATCGCCCGCTCCCTCCTCGGCCACGGGGCGCTCGGGATCGGCACCAGCGCGCTCACGGGAGCGGCCCTCCTCGTCGCCGCCGACCTCGTCGCGCAGTTCGCGCTCCCCGGTTTCTCGCTCCCGGTGGGCGTGGTCACCGGGGCGCTCGGGGCCGTCTTCCTGCTGTGGCTTCTGGCCTCGACGAAAGGGCGCCAGGTATGAGCGCTTTCCCCACCCCGCCGCGCCTGAGCGCGCGGTCGTTGGACGCGGGCTACCCGGGTCGCCGGGTCATCGAGAATCTCGACCTCGAGGTCGAACCCGGCCGCATCACGATGATCATCGGCGCGAACGCGTGCGGGAAGTCCACGCTCCTCGGGGTCCTCGCGCGCCTCCACGCCCCCCTCGGCGGTGAGGTGCTCCTCGACGACGTCGATGTGGCGAGCATTCCCCGCCGGCGGTTCGCCCAGCGCGTGGGGCTGCTGCCGCAGCATCCGGTCGCCCCCGACGGCCTGACCGTCGGGGAGCTGGTCGCGCGGGGTCGGCACCCTCATCGCGGGGTGTTCGAGCGGTGGAGCGCCGCCGACACCGCACAGGTCGACGACGCGCTGCGCCTGACCGGGGTCGAGGCTCTCGCCGACCGGCCCGTCGGTGATCTGTCGGGCGGGCAGCGCCAGCGCGTCTGGATCGCGATGGCACTCGCGCAGAACCCCGAGATCCTCCTCCTGGACGAGCCCACGACCTTCCTCGACCTGAGCCACCAGCTCGAGGTGCTCGACCTCCTCGTCGAGCTCAATCGGGTCCAGGGCACGACGATCGTCGTGGTGCTGCACGAGCTCAACCTGGCGGCGCGGTACGCCGACGACCTCGTGGTGATGCGCGAGGGGCGCATCGTCGCGCAGGGCTCCCCTCGCGACGTGCTGACGGCCGAGGTCGTGTCCGATGCCTTCGCGCTCGACGCGCTCGTCATGCCCGACCCGTTGACCGGAACACCGCTCGTCGTCCCACGGCCCGGCGGAGCGCACCTGACGCCCGACCCCACCTGATCCCCGAAACCCCCACCCGGCGGAAACCGATTCCGCGTTCGAAAGGAAAACCCCATGTCCCGCACCCCCCGTGCGATCGCCTTCGCCGCGGCTCTTGCCGCCGGCGCCCTCGCCCTGTCGGCCTGCTCGACCCCCGCCGCCGAGACCGGCTCCGGCACGTCCGGCTCCGACACCGCGGCCTCCGAGGCCTTCCCGGTGACGATGACGAACATGTACGGCGAGACGGTCATTGAGTCCGCCCCCGAGCGCATCGCGACGTGGGGCTGGGGCGCCACCGACGCCGTGCTCGCCCTCGGCATCGTCCCGGTCGCCATCGCCTCGATGGACTACGGCGGGGGAGATGACCGCATCACCCCGTGGGTGAAAGACGCCCTCGACGAACTGGGCGGCGAGACGCCCGTGGTCCTCGATGCCTCGGGCGAGGTGCCGGTTGAAGAGCTGCTCGCGACCGACCCCGATGTGCTCATCGCGCCCTACTCGGGCCTGACCCAGGAAGAGTACGACGCCATCACCGGCGCCGGCGTGCCGGTCGTCGCACCCACCGACGGCATCTGGACCACCCCCTGGCGCGACGTCATCACCGAGACGGGCACCGCGCTCGGTCGCGAGGAGGATGCTGCGCAGATCATCACCGACATGGACGACCAGGTCGCCGAGGCGGCAGCGGAGCACCCGGAGTTCGCCGGCACCACCATCGCGTACGCATCCGACAGCGTCGACACGTTCTACCTGTACCTCCCCGCCGATCCGCGCGTGGAGATCCTCGAGGACCTCGGCTTCGTCACCGCCGACTCCGTCACCGCGCTCGATGATGGCTCCGGCAGTTTCTACGCGACCGTCAGCGGCGAGAGCCTCGACTCGATCGACGCCGATGTGATCTTCACCCAGGTGGACGACGAGGCCGCTCTCGAGACGTTCCTGACATCGGACCGGACGCGTCTCATCCCCGCGGTCGCCAAGGGAGCCGTCGCCGCGATCGTCGGCGAGGAGAACGTCGCCGCCGTCTCGCCGACCGCGCTGACGTTCCCCTTCATCCTCCCCACGATCGTCGACCAGCTGGCTGAGGCGACCGCCGTCGCCAAGGGCTGACCCGAGACGACGAAAGGCGCCCATCCGGTCTCCCGGGTGGGCGCCTTTCGTCTGCTCTGCGTCAGCGTCGCCGGTCGGCGGCGCGGACGAGGGCCCACGCGGCGGGAACGATCGCGGCCGCGAGGGCGGCCTTGACGACACCGCCCACGATGAAGGGCAGGACGCCGACGGCGAGGACGTCGCCGAGCCCGTAGCCCAGGCCCAGCACGTTGTTCAGGATGAACGCCATGTAGGGCACGCCGACGAGGAACGGGACGACGCTCGCCGCCGCGAAGCCGGCGAACGCCAGCGCGGGGCGCCGGTCCCACGACCGCTCGGCGAACCAGCCGGCGACGAACGCGGCGAAGACGAAGCCGATGATGAAACCGAAGCTGGGCTTGGCGACGGAGGCCAGGCCACCGGACAACCCGGCGAAGACCGGGAGTCCTGCGAGACCGAGACCGAGGTAGCTCAGCAGCGAGAGCGCACCACGGCGGGCACCGAGCGCGGCACCGACGATGATGACACCGAGCGTCTGGCCGGTGATGGGGACGGGCCAGAGCGGCACTTCCACCTGAGCGAGGACGGCGACGGTCAGCGCGCCCGTCAGGACGAGGGTCGCGTCCAGCGCGAGAGCGCGGGCGCGGGTCGACGGGCGGCCGACGAGGTCGGCCAGCACGCGGCGGCCGAGCGGGGAGGCGACGGACATGAGGCTCCTTCGTTAGCTGCACGCGGAAGGTTCGGCGGGCATCGCGACTTATACTAGGGGGCTGGCCGTCGGCCGCCTGTGTACCTATTCCCACCAGAAGATCGGACGTTCGCTGTGCTCGCCGTGCATGACCTCGAGATCCGCGTCGGAGCGCGCGTACTGATGTCGGGCGTCTCGTTCCGCGTGAGCGACGGCGACAAGATCGGTCTGGTCGGCCGCAACGGCGCCGGCAAGACGACTCTGACGAAGGTGCTCGCGGGCGATCTGATCTCGGCGGCCGGAAGCGTCGACAGTTCGGGCGAGCTCGGTTACCTCCCTCAGGATCCGCGCAGCGGCGACCCCGAGATGCTGGCACGCACGCGCATCCTCGACGCGCGCGGCCTCGGCTCGCTCGCGATCGGCATGCAGGAGGCGTCGCTGCTCATGGGCGACCCCGACGAAGCCGTCGCGGCGAAGGCGATGAAGCGCTACAGCTCGCTGACGGAGCGGTTCGAAGGCCTGGGAGGCTACGCGGCCGAGGCCGAGGCAGCATCCATCGCCAACAACCTGTCGCTCCCCGACCGCATCCTCGATCAGCCGCTCAAGACCCTCTCGGGCGGTCAGCGCCGCCGCATCGAGCTGGCGCGCATCCTCTTCTCGGACGCGCAGACGATGATCCTCGACGAGCCGACCAACCACCTCGACGCCGACAGCGTCGTCTGGCTGCGCGAGTTCCTCAAGGGCTACAAGGGCGGGCTGATCGTCATCAGCCACGACGTCGAGCTCGTGGGTGAGACGGTGAACCGCGTGTTCTACCTCGACGCGAACCGCCAGGTCATCGACGTCTACAACATGAACTGGAAGAACTACCTGCGTCAGCGGGTCGCCGACGAGGAGCGCCGCAAGAAGGAGCGCACCAACGTCGAGAAGAAGGCGACGGTGCTCCAGCAGCAGGCCGCTCGATTCGGCGCGAAGGCCTCCAAAGCCGCCGCCGCGCACCAGATGGTCGCCCGGGCGGAGAAGATGCTCGCGGGTCTGGACGAAGTGCGTCAGGAGGAGCGCGTGGCGAAGCTGCGCTTCCCCAAGCCCGCTCCGTGCGGCAAGACCCCGCTCATGGCGTCGGGCCTGTCGAAGTCGTACGGCTCGCTCGAGATCTTCACCGATGTCGACCTGGCGATCGACCGGGGCTCCAAGGTCGTGATCCTCGGGCTGAACGGCGCGGGTAAGACGACGCTCCTGCGCATCCTCGCCGGCGTGGACAAGGCCGACACGGGGGTCATCGAGCCGGGGCACGGCCTCAAGGTCGGCTACTACGCCCAGGAGCACGAGAACCTCGACGTGAAGCGCTCGGTGCTCGAGAACATGATGTCGGCCGCTCCTCACATCACCGCGACCGATGCCCGCAAGGTGCTCGGGTCGTTCCTGTTCGTCGGCGATGACGTGCTGAAACCCGCGGGAGTGCTGTCCGGTGGCGAGAAGACCCGTCTGTCGCTCGCGACTCTCGTCGTCTCCAGCGCGAACATGCTGCTCCTGGACGAGCCGACCAACAACCTCGATCCCGCATCGCGCGAAGAGATCCTCGGCGCGCTCGCGCATTACGAGGGCGCCGTCGTCCTGGTCTCGCACGACGAGGGCGCTGTCGAGGCGCTCAACCCCGAGCGCGTGCTCATCCTCCCCGACGGGGTGGAAGACATCTGGGGCCGCGACTACGCGGACCTGATCACGCTCGCCTGACCCGACCGGTCAGCGCGAGTCGACGAGGGCGTCCTCGACGTCGGCGTCGTTGTCGCGGCGCTTCTCCCGGCGCGGCTTGGGAGTCTTGCCGGCGGCTTCGTCGGCCTCCTCGCGACGGATGCGCCGTTCGCTCACGATGATGTAGCCGATGAACGCGAAGCCCATGATCGCGAACAGGATCCACTGGATCGCGTACGACAGGTGAGGCCCGGGATCCTCGGTCGGCGACGGCAACGCGCCGGGCGCCACCGCGGGAGCCGGATCCTCGGAGACGAGCTGACCGTACGCGGATGTCACGACCGCGTCACCGGAGGAGACGAGGTCGGCGATCGTCGGGAGGTTGATGGTGGCCACCTGGCCTTCGTCGGCCGATCGCCCGGATGCGGGGACCATCTCTCCCGGCTTCAGGCGCACGACGACGGTCGTCTGCCCGGTCGGAGGACCGGGGACCGCATCGGGCTCGGGGTCGGGATCGCCCGGTGGCACCCAGCCGCGGTCGACGATGATGACCCGGCCGTCGTCGAGGCGGAAGGGAACGAGCACCTCGAACGCCGCGGTTCCGCCGTGAGGGCGATTGCGGACGAGGAGCTCGTCGTCGGGCAGGTAGGTGCCGGTGAGGACGACCGGAGTCCACTCGTCGGCGGGGTCGAGATCGGTACCGGCGGGGATCACGTCGCTGAGGGGCACGGGCTCGGCGTCGTAGTTCGCGTCGACGAGCGCGAGCTGGCGGGCGCGCTCTTCATTGCGGCTGAACTGCCAGTGAGACAGGAAGCCGCAGGCGATCGCGAAGACGATCGCGACGGCGACGTAGCCCGTCCACCGCAGCGCGGCGGGGCGTGCGCGATCACTCATCGGGTCGTGCCCCCCTCCGAGGCCGGGGCGAGCGCCGAGACCTCGACGGGGAAGTCGCGCGCGGCGAGATAGTCGCGGAGGAAATCGACGTGCGCGTCGCACGCCGACCACAGCTTCTTGCGATCGGCGGTGTGGATGCGCGGGTTGCGCCACGCCACGACCCAGGCGGATGCGTCGCGGCAGCCGGCCCGCGAGCACTCCGCCGTCACGGCTTCGGTTCCGATCCCGGCGTCAGACGAGGCGTCTCCGAGATGCGGAACACCGTGGGGGCGGCCGGTGCCGGCACCACAGGTGCGGCGGTCGGCGGCGACTCCAGCATCCGTTCGGGACTCTCGACGTTCGTGCGCCGCACGTCGGAGCCCACATTGGCGATCACGACGGCGATGTACGGCAGCACGACCGCCCCCAGCGCGAACACCCACGTGTACCAGCCGAACGGCTGGACGAGGACCATCGCCACGATGCAGGCGAGGCGAATGCCCATCATCACCATGTACTTGGTGAGACGGGAGCCGGCGTCGTCTTTGGGGGCGACCGGGAGCGATGTCGCGGAGGGAGTGGTCGTTTTCACGATCCCTCAAGATTACGCCTGCGAATCGTGCGCGGCGCCGGAACAACGTCAGATAGTTCAGGAGTAGTCGTAATACGACGAGCCGCTCGAGGCGACCCCGACGATGAACATGACCCAGATCACGATCAGGATGATGCCGATCACGGCGAAACCGATGCCGACCCATCCGAGGATGGTGCCGGTGAGGGCCATTCCGCGACCCGCTTCGCCGTTGGTCTTCAGCTGCTTGAGCGACATGTGCCCGGTGATCACGGCCACGATCGACGCGATCAGCGGCAGGATCACGAAGGCGGCGATGCCCGAGACGAGAGAGACGATCGCGAGCGAGTTGGTCTTCGGCGCGTACCCGTAGGGCGCAGCGTAACCGTACGGCTGCTGTTGGGGCGGCTGGGGGTAGGCGGGCGCTCCGTAGGGCGCCTGCGGGGCAGCGGCCCCGGGGTAACCGGGAGGCGGGGGGCTCGCGGGTGCACCTGCGGGGGAGCCGTTCGGGTTCTCGTCGCTCACGTCAAGCCTCTCTATCGCTGAGACCAGAGTTCCAGCGGGCGGATGCGGTGTCAAACCCGCTCGGGCACGTGTGCCCCGGTCGCCTAGGCTGAGGCAGTTCCGTCCACCGGCCAGGGAGTGTGCCATGTCCACCGAACGCGTCGTCCTCGTCACCGGAGGCAACCGCGGCATCGGCCGCGCCATCGCCGAGAGGTTCGTGGCCGAGGGCTACCGGGTGGCCGTCACCGCCCGCTCGGGCGAAGGGCCCGAAGGAACCCTGACGGTGCGCGCGGACGTGACCGACGCCGCGGCCGTCGACGCGGCTTTCACCGAGGTCGAGGCGGCCCTCGGCCCGATCGAGATCGTCGTCGCCAACGCCGGCGTCACCAAGGACACCCTCCTCATGCGCATGACGGAGGACGACTTCGACTCGGTCGTGTCGACGAACCTCGGCGGCGCCTTCCGGGTGGTCAAGCGCGCGTCCAAGGGGATGCTGCGGGCCAGGTGGGGGCGCGTGATCCTCATCTCGAGCGTCGTCGGGCTCTACGGATCCGCCGGTCAAGTGAACTACGCGGCCTCCAAGAGCGGGCTGGTGGGCTTCGCCCGATCTCTCACGCGTGAACTCGGCGCCCGCGGCATCACGACCAACGTCGTGGCCCCCGGGTTCATCGAGACCGACATGACCGCCGCTCTCCCCGAGGACACGCAGGCCGAGTACAAGCGCAGCATCCCGGCAGGACGCTTCGCGACCCCCGACGAGGTCGCCGGTGTCGTCACCTGGGTGGCCTCGGATGCTGCCGCCTACATCTCCGGCGCCGTGATCCCCGTCGACGGCGGCCTCGGTATGGGGCACTGACCCCCGAGACCGGGAACGGTCAAGCGGTGAGCGCCGAGGCGATGGTCTCGCCGAGAGCGCGCGGCATCGAGAACTGAGGCCAGTGGCCCGACGCGATCTCGACGATGTCGAGGTGTTCGAGCGCCGCCAGATCGGCGGCCCACGGGGGAGCGGCGGCGATCACCTCGCGGACGGCGACGTCGGGGAACGTGCCGGTGATCATCGTCGTGCGCAGCGACAGCCGGCGCGGATCGCTCAGTGCGATCGGATCGGTCGGCACCCGTGCCGGGACGGCAGCGGCGCGCGCCGCCCACTTCTGCCTGGTCTCCGCATCGAGGTCGGCGACGTCGGCGGACTCGAAGGAGTCCCACCCCGGGAACGGGACCACACCGTCGACGATGGGGAACTCGCTGATGATCCCGCCGCCGGCGGGCGGGAAGGTGTCGACGAAGACGACGCGGTCGATGCGGTCGACGCGGGCGTCGGCGGCTCCCCACGCGACGTTGCCGCCCCCGCTGTGACCGACGAGCGCGATCGGCCCGGGGACGGTGTCGACGACGGCGACGACGGCGGCGACCCACTCGGCGATCCCCACCCCGCCGGCTCCATCCGCATCGGCCCCGACGCCGGGCATGGTCAGCGCGTGCACGGTGTGACCGGCGGCTTCGATCGGCGGGACCACGTCGTCCCACGTCGACGCATCGAGCCAGAGGCCGGGAACAAGGATGACGTCCATGGGGGCGACGCTACTCGCGGGCTCCGACACCGACCAGTGGGGGTGATCGGGTGCCGACCCGCTACGGCAGCAGCGGCAGGACCTCGCGAAGGTCGACGGGACCGATCACCAGATCGGCGTTCGCGCGCACCGTGGGTTTGGCGTTGAAGGCGAGGCCGAGCCCCGCCGCAGCGAGCATGGGCAGGTCGTTCGCGCCGTCGCCGATCGCGATGGTCGCGGTGCGGGGCACCGCGGAAGCCGCCGCCCATTCGCGCAGAGCTACGACCTTGGCCGCGCCGTCGACGATCTCCCCGTCTACCTTCCCGGTGAGCGTCCCGTCCGCCGTCTCCAGTCGGTTGGCGCGCCAGACGTCCACGCCGAGTGCGGGTGCGATCGCATCGAGGATCTCGTGGAACCCGCCCGAGACCACCCCGACACGTCCGCCGCGCTCGTGAACGCCGGCGATCAGCTCGCGGACGCCGGGTGTCGGCTCGATCCGCGCGATGACACGTTCGAACGACGCCGTCGGCACGCCGGCCAATGCCGCGACCCGGGTGCGCAGGCTCGTGGCGAAGTCGACCTCGCCGCGCATCGCGGCCTCCGTCGCCGCGGCGACCTCGGCCCCGCGGCCGGCCTCGTCGGCGAGGAGTTCGATGACCTCGTTGCGGATGAGCGTGGAATCGGCGTCGAGAACGACGAGGAACCGGGCGGCAGACACGCGCTCGACCCTAGCGTGACCTGCCGTGACGTGCGCCGCGACGAGGTTCCCATCCGCCCGCCAGAATGGGAGTGCACTCCGAGGAAGGAACCCCCATGGCAGACGTCGAGAGCTTCACCCTGGACCACACCGCCGTCAAGGCGCCGTACGTCAGACTGATCGGCACCGAGGTCGGGCCGCGCGGCGACGTCATCGCCAATTTCGACGTGCGATTCGTGCAGCCGAACGAGGGCGAGATCCCCACCGCGGGCATCCACACGATCGAGCACATGCTCGCCAGCCTCCTGCGCGACCGCCTCGACGGCGTCATCGACATCTCGCCCTTCGGCTGCCGCACCGGGTTCCACCTCATCACGTGGGGGGAGCCGCCCGTCGCCGATGTCGTCGCCGCGATCGGTGAGGGCCTGCGTTTCATCGCCGAGGAGGCCGAGTGGTCGGACGTCCCCGGTGTGGACGCATTCAGCTGCGGCAACTACCGCGACCACAGCCTGCACTCCGCTCGGGAGTGGTCGGCCGAGATCCTGCGTCAGGGCATCAGCCGGGACGCCTTCGAGCGCGTCGGCGTCTGATGGCCGCGTCGGCCCCGCTCAGGGGTCGACGCGGACGTTCTTCCCGACGATCGTGATGCCGGTGTCGGTGACCGTGAAGCCGCGGGCGAGGTCGCGTTCGCGATCCACCCCGACGGTGGCGCCGTCGGCGAGCGTGACGTTCTTGTCGAGGATCGCGCGATGGATGCGCGCTCCGGCGCCCACTCGCACGTAGTCGAACAGCACCGAATCGGTGATGGTCGACCCGCCCCCGGCCAGTGTCCAGGGTCCGACGACACTCCGCTCGAGGTGCGTGCCCGAGAGCACCGAGCCGAGCGAGACGATCGAGTCGATCGCGTTGCCGATGCGCCCGACGGAATCGCGGACGAATTTCGCCGGTGGGGCGTTCACCGTCTGCGAGAAGATCGGCCAATCGGTGTTGTACAGGTTGAACACCGGCAGCGTCGAGATCAGATCCATGTGGGCGTCGTAGAACGACTCGATCGTGCCCACATCGCGCCAGTAGTCGCGGTCGCGGTCGGTGGAGCCCGGCACGTCGTTGCGCTTGAAGTCGTAGACGGCAGCCTCGCCCCGGTCGACGAAGTAGGGAACGATGTCGCCGCCCATGTCGTGGTTCGAGGTGGGCAGCTCGCCGTCGAACTCGACGGCCTCGATGAGTGCGTCGGCGTCGAAGATGTAGTTGCCCATGGACGCGAGCACTTCGTGCGGGGCGTCGGCGAGGCCGGTCGGCGACTGAGGTTTCTCGAGGAACTGATTGATGCGCGTCGGGTCGGTCGGATCGACGTCGATCACGCCGAACTGGTTGGCCAGCTCGATGGGCTGGCGGATGCCGGCGACGGTGGCGCGCGCGTCGGAGTTGATGTGCGCGTCCAGCATCTGCCCGAAGTCCATGCGGTAGACGTGGTCGGCGCCGATCACCGCGACGATGTCTGGCTTCTCATCGAGGATCAGATTCATGCTCTGCAGGATCGCGTCGGCCGACCCCGAGAACCAGCGTTTGCCGAGGCGCTGCTGGGCGGGCACCGACGTCACGTAGGAGCCCAGCATCGGCGACATGCGCCATGTCTGCGAGATGTGGCGATCGAGGCTGTGCGACTTGTACTGCGTCAGCACGACCAGCTGTCGCAGGCCCGAGTTCACGAGGTTCGAGATCGCGAAGTCGATCAGGCGGTACTGACCCCCGAACGGCACGGCGGGCTTGGCGCGATCGGCGGTGAGGGGCATGAGCCGCTTGCCCTCACCACCAGCGAGGATGATTCCGAAGACCTTCGGCGCTGCAGGCATGGCACCACACTAGGCCCGTCGGCGATGAGGAGACCACAGCTTCTCGGCCCTTGACAGCTGTACTAGCGTTCGAGCATGCGCGTGGACATCGTCACCAAGGAATACCCGCCCGAGATCTATGGGGGCGCGGGGGTGCACGTCACCGAGCTGGTGCGCGCGCTGCGGCGTTCGATCGACGTCGAGGTGCGGGCGTTCGGTGCTCCTCGCGACGAGCCGCAGACCACGTCGTACGCGGTGCCGGCGGAGCTCGCGACGGCGAACGGGGCGATCCAGACCCTCGGCACCGACCTCGAGATCGTCGGCGACGTCGCCGGGGCCGACCTCGTGCACAGCCACACCTGGTACGCGAACTTCGCCGGGCACCTCGCGTCGCTGCTGCACGGCATCCCGCACGTCGTCAGCGCCCACAGCCTGGAGCCCCTGCGTCCGTGGAAGGCCGAGCAGCTCGGGGGCGGCTACGCCGTCTCGAGCTACATCGAGAAGACCGCGTACGAGGGGGCGGCCGCGATCATCGCGGTCAGCGACGGCATGCGTCGCGACATCCTCCGCAGCTATCCCGAGCTCGACCCCGCGAAGGTGCGGGTGATCTACAACGGCATCGACGTCGACGCGTGGCGCCCCGTCGTGGACATCGACTTCCTGGCCGCGAACGGCATCGATTCCACACGTCCGTCGGTCGTGTTCGTCGGACGGATCACCCGCCAGAAGGGTCTGCCCTACCTGCTGCGCGCCGCCGAGCAGCTTCCCCCCGAGGTGCAGCTGATCCTGTGCGCCGGCGCGCCCGACACGCCGGAGATCATGGCGGAGGTGGAAGAGCTCGTCCGTGGCCTCCAGGCCACGCGCGAGGGGGTGGTCTGGATCGACCGCCACCTGTCGCGCCACGACCTGTGCGCCGTCCTCACGTCAGCGACGGCCTTCGTCTGCCCGTCGGTCTACGAGCCCCTGGGCATCGTCAACCTCGAAGCCATGGCGTGCGGCGCCGCGGTCGTCGGCACGGCGACCGGAGGCATTCCCGAGGTCGTCGCCGACGGGGTGACGGGCCGGCTGGTCCCGATCGAGCAGGCGCAGGACGGCACGGGAACCCCCGTCGATCCCGAGCGCTTCGTGAACGACCTCGCGCGGGTGCTCATCGAGGTCGTCGGCGACCGCGAGAAGGCCGCGGAGTACGGCCGGGCCGGACGGACGCGCGCGGCGGAGGAGTTCAGCTGGCAGAAGATCGCCGACACGACCGAGGAGCTCTACCGCGAGCTGACCGGCCGATAGGCTGGAGTAATGCCGCAAGTCTTGGAGTTCTCCGACGTCGTCGTCCGCCGGAACGCCCGAGAGATCGTGTCGCACCTCGACTGGTCGGTCGACGACGATCAACGCTGGGTGGTCCTCGGACCCAACGGGGCAGGGAAGACCACCCTGCTCCAGCTCGCCGACACCCTGCTGCACCCGAGCTCCGGCACGGTCACGATTCTCGGCGAGCAGCTCGGGCGCACCGACGTCTTCGAACTGCGCCCGCGCATCGGTTTCGCCTCGTCGGCGATGGCTCGCCGCATCCCGCCCGAGGAGTCGGTGCTCGACGTCGTGCTCACCGCGGCGTTCTCCGTGCTCGGTCGCTGGCGCGAGGACTACGAAGACATCGACGAGCGTCGCGCGCTGCGCGTGCTGGCCGAGTGGAAGCTCGACCATCTCGCCGACCGCACGTTCGGCACCCTGTCGGACGGTGAGCAGAAGCGCGTGCAGATCGCTCGGGCGGTCATGACCGACCCCGAGCTGCTCCTGCTGGATGAGCCGACCGCGAGCCTCGACCTCGGCGCGCGGGAGGAGCTGCTCACGCTGCTGTCGGGCTATGCGCTGGCGCCCACCACGCCCGCCATGGTCATGGTCACCCACCATGTCGAGGAGATCCCGGTCGGGTTCACCCACGTGATGCTGCTGCGCGACGGTGCCGTGACCGCGGCGGGACCGATCCCCGAGACACTGACGTCGGCCAACCTCGAGGCCACCTTCGGCGTACCGATCGTCCTCACCGAGGACGCCGGCCGCTACGCGGCTCGCGCCGCATCCTGAGCGCGTTTCGTCGCCGGCCGTCGGGCTGGTAGACTCTGTCGCTGGTGCATTCGCGCCGCCGACTTTGACGGTCCTGGCCAAATCCAGGGCACCTCATCTCAAAGGACCCCCATGAAGACTGACATCCACCCGGACTACCGCGCCGTCGTGTTCCGCGACCTCGGCTCCGGCGAGACCTTCCTCACCCGTTCGACGGTGACCAGCGACAAGACGATCGAGCTCGACGGTGTCGAGTACCCCGTCATCGACGTCGAGATCTCGTCCGCATCGCACCCGTTCTACACGGGCAAGCAGCGCATCATGGACTCGGCCGGTCGCGTCGAGAAGTTCAACCAGCGCTTCAAGGGCTTCGGCGGCAGCTGAACCCGACCTTCGTGCAACGGCCTCGCTTCGGCGGGGCCGTTTCTCGTTTCACCGGATGGGCCACGATCCGTCGAGGGGCTCGTCGGGGTCGAGGCGCCCGATGCTGACGAAGTACTCGGTCAGGCTCGCCGCCTGAGCCCGCGCCCACGCGATCTGGCGCGTGTGCAGCTCATCGACCGTGGGCGGCAGCCAGGCGGCGTACCGCTCCGCGAGGGCTTGTGCGACACGCCCGGCCGCAACGGCGTCGGCGGATGCTTCGTGGGCGGCATCGAGACGCACGCGGTAGTGCTCGGCCACCACCGAGAGGGTGCGCTTCCCGCGACGCCAGCGGTCGTAGGCCTTGTCGACGACGAGCGGATCGATGACAGGGGACGGCCTCTCGATCGGCGGCACGCCGTGGCGGACGGCTTCGTTCTTCAGCAGCGAGAAGTCGAACGGTGCGTGGTAGGCGACCACGGGGATGCCCGCATCGAAGAGCGCCCGCAGCGACTCGACGACTTCGCCCACGACCTCGCGCACCGGACGCCCGTCGGCGCGGGCGCGATCCGTGGAGATGCCGTGGATGGCGGCGGCGCCCTCGGGGATCTCGACGCCCGGGTCGGCCAGCCAGTCGCGCGCGGTGAGCACTCCGCCGTCCTGATCGAGGAGGCCGACGTGGGCCGTGACGATGCGATCGGACGTGACGTCGACACCCGTCGTCTCGAGATCGAAGACACCGACGACCTGCGCCCATTCCGGACTCCGGAAGAGGGGGAGGGGCTCCGATTGCATGCCTCACACGGTATGCGGCGGCGCGGACATCGCCGGGGAGGCACTCCGGGCGGGGGCTGCTCGTAGACTCGACGGGTGCCGAACCCGTATGCCGCCCTCCTCGATCGAGTACCCGCGCGGCGGCACGAGGTCGAGGTGCTCGGCGCGACGACGGCCTACTGGGAGTACGGCGCTCCCGGCGCGGCGACGACGATCGTGGCCGTCCACGGCTTCCGCGGCGAGCATCACGGCCTCGAGCCGGTCGTCGCCCACCTCGAGGGCTTCCGCGTGATCTCGCCCGACCTGCCGGGGTTCGGCGAGACGCCGCCGATTCCGGATCGCCGCCACGACCTCGCCCTGTACGTGGACTGGCTGTCGGCTTTCGTCGGCCGCGCAGCACCCGGCGCGGTGATCCTCGGGCACTCGTTCGGCTCGATCGTCTCGGCCGCCGCCGTCGCCGACGGCCTCGCGACGCCGTCGCTCGTGCTGGTCAACCCGATCGGTGCTCCGGCTCTCGAGGGGCCTCGCGGCATCCTCACGCGTCTGGCGGTCTTCTATTACTGGGCGGGCGCGCGTCTGCCGGCTCCCCTCGGCGATGCCCTGCTGCGCAACCGCCTCGTCGTCCGGGGGATGAGCGTCGCGATGGTCAAGACGCGCGACAGAGGGCTGCGCCGGTTCGTCCATGAGCAGCATGACGCCTACTTCTCGCGGTTCGCCGACCGCGACGTGCTGCACGACGCGTTCCTGACCTCGGTCTCGAACGACGTGCGGACCTTCGCGCCCCGCATCGCGGCCCGGACGCTGCTGGTGGCCGCGCAGAAGGACGACATCACGCCGATCGAAGCCGAGCGGACGCTGGCGACCCTGTTCGCAGACGCCCAGCTCGTCGAGATCGAGGACGTCGGTCACCTGATCCACTACGAGACGCCGGCGGTCGCCGCCGGCGCGATCAGGCGCTTTCTCTCGCCTTCCGACGCCGGTACGCGTTGACGTTCATGCGATTGCCGCAGTTGCCGGTGTCGCAGTAGCGCTTGGACTTGTTCCGCGAGTAGTCGATGAACACCGAGGCGCAGTCGTCGGCGTCGCAGACCTGCACCCGGTCGTACTCGTCGGCACGGATGACATCGACGAACGCCATGGCGGTCTCGACCAGCACGCGGGTCATGAGCGGCTCCTGGTCGTCGGTGGCGTGGATGTGCCACTGCTCGAAGCCCTTGTGCGAGACGAGCTGTGGCAGTGCTCCGCCGTCGCTCAGCATCGCGTTCACGAGCGGCACGGCACCGTCGCGACCGACGGTCCAGAGGGCGTGCAGACGGGGGCGGATGCTGCGCATGGCCGCGAGCTCCTCCGCATCGCGCTGCAGGCGCCCCGAGTAGGGGCGCTCATCGAGGAAGCGGTCGAGATCCTCGAGATCGACCAGCCCGTCCACCCCTTCCGACGACCTCTCCGGCGCGGTGTTGACGAGGTCGACGGCGGCCTCGAGGGCGAGTTGGGTGTCATGGATGAAAACCATGTTGACTCCTGACATCGGCGGACGCTAGTGTCACCATCGTAACCACTCCACACTCCTGACAGTCGGAACCCATGACCGCTTCGCTCACCGCCCCCGTTCCGACCGTCCGCGCCACGGGCGCCGGAGGGCTCCTCCTCGGCCTCATCTCCGCCGTCGCCTTCGCGTCCAGTGGGTCTGTCATGAAGCCGCTGCTGGAAGCGGGCTGGTCGCTGGGGGCCGCACTGCTCCTTCGCATGTCGGGTGCCGCGCTCGTCCTCGCCTACCCGTTCTTCCGAGCGGTTCTCCGCGAACGCGGCTTCCTCCGTCGCCACTGGCCGCTCATCGTCGGCTTCGGACTCACCGGCGTGACGGGGTGCCAGTTGTTCTACTTCGCGGCCATGCAGCGCATCCCGGTCGGCGTGGCGCTGCTGATCCAGTACTTCGCGCCGGTGCTCCTCGTCGGACTCGCGTGGGTGCGGACCCGGCGCGCTCCGTCGCGCGTGGTCGTCGTCGGGTCGGTCGCCTCGATCGTGGGACTCGTGCTCATGGTCGACCTGACCGGGGGCTCCTTCGATCTGATCGGCACGCTGTGCGCGCTCGGAGCGGCGATCTGTCTCGGGGCCTACTTCCTCATCGCCGAGCGCACGGGCGACTCCATCCCGCCCCTGGCGCTGGCCGGCGGCGGGCTCCTGACCGGGGCTCTCCTCCTCGGCGTCCTCGTCGTCACGGGTGTCCTGCCGTTCGTCGCGCCACCCGTCGACGTCGTGCTGGGCGGCGTGACCGTGCCCTGGATCGTACCCGTCGTGTGGGTCGTCCTCATCGCGACGGTGTGCGGCTACGCCTTCGGCGTGATCGCCGTGTCGAAGATCGGATCGCGCCTCGCGTCGTTCGTCGGCCTCACCGAGGCTCTCTTCGCCGGCGCGATCGCGTGGCTCCTCATCGGCGAGACGCCGACGGCCGTGCAAGCCATCGGCGGCGCGTTGATCCTCGCCGGTGTGGTGTGCGTGAGGCTCGACGCACGCGGAGCGGGCACGCCGAAGGGCGAGGCGGCTATCGTGCCGGTCGTGCCAGCCCCATGAGCGGGGCGACGCGATAGGCGATGACCTCGCCCATCGCGAGCGACGTCTCGGTGCGCTCGACGCCGTCGATCGCGAGGATGCGCGCATCGGTGTCGAAGAGGTGCTGCGCGTCGCGGCACGCCACGCGGACGAGCAGGTCGACCTGACCGCTCAGCCCATGCGCCTGCAGGACCTCGGGAACGCGGGCGAGCTCGGCCTTGATGCGGGGGAGCTCGGCCTGACGCACCGTCACGTTGATGAACGCGTCGATGGGGAAACCGAGCGCCTCGGTCGAGAACGTGCGCTCGAACGAGTGGAAGACGCCGGAGCGCTCGAGCCGGGCCATGCGGGTCTGCACGGTGTTGCGCGAAAGTCCGAGCCGATCGGCCAGGGCGACGACCGTCGCGCGGGGGTCGTCGACGAGGGCGCGGAGGAGCTCGAGATCGACGGAGTCGAGAGCGGTCATGAGCGAAAACGGTAGCAGGGAACGCGGACACCGCGATCCGCGGTGCGGGTCAGACCGTTGCGGCGACGTAGGACAGCAGCTGCACCCTGTCGCGTTCCATAAGGAACGTGTGCGCCGATCCGTTAGGCAGCCTCTCCCCGGGGACCGGCAGCTCGCCGCCGGTCGCGTGACGGATCACCTCGCGGATCAGCGCGCCGTGGGCGACCACGACGAGGGCGGGGGCGGCGGGGGACGTCGTGCGGCGCGCATCCTGGACCACGCGGCGCAGCGTCTCGAGGGCGCGCCCGCGCAGGTCGTCCCAGGTCTCCGCTCCGGGGACCTCCGCGGTGTACCAGTCGCCCCATCGGGTGCGGAAGTCCACGGCCGTCATGCCCTCGGCATCGCCGTAGGCCCGCTCGCGCAGGCCGCGGTAGCGCCGGGGCTCGTCAGCGCCGAGCTCGGCGGCGATGAGGTCGGCGGTCTCGGCCGCGCGGAGCAGATCGCTGGAGGCGACCACGGTCGCCGCATCCGCGTCGATGACCTCCCGGAGCGCCCGACCTGCGTCGCGCGCCTGCTGTCGTCCGGTGTCGTTGAGGGGGATGTCCGTCGATCCCTGGATGCGCCCGTCGCGGTTCCAGTCGGTCTCGCCGTGGCGCACAAGGGTCAGGATCGTCACCGTTCGAGCCTACCGAGCCGACGGGCGGAGCATCTCCGCGAGCGTCGTGAGCACCTCGCTCGCGCCGGCATCGATCTTCACGGTCGCGCGGGCGTCGACCTTGGTCGCTCCGCGGTTGACGATGACGACGGGCAGCCGGCGGCGTCGTGCGCGCTCGACCAGACGGATGCCGGAGTTCACCACGAGCGACGACCCGGCCACGACGAGCGCGTCGCTCTGGGCGAGGAGTTGCTCGGCCTCACGGAACTTCGCCGGGGGGATGTACTCCCCGAAGAAGACGACGTCCGGCTTCAGGACTCCGCCGCAGACACTGCAGGCCGGCACGCGGAAACCCTCGATGCTCTCGGGGCGCACGTCGCCGTCGGGGCCGAGGAGCACGTCCTCGTCGACGGTGAGCCAGGGGTTCTCCGCTTCGACGCGTTCGGCCAGGTCGCGACGGTCGAAGACCTGCCCGCACTGCAGGCAGAACACGCGCCGCATCGTCCCGTGCAGCTCGACGACGCGCCTGCTGCCGGCGCGCAGGTGCAGACCGTCGACGTTCTGGGTGATGATCCCCGCTGCGACGCCGTCGTCCTCGAGCTTCGCGAGGGCGCGATGACCGTCGTTCGGCATGGCCGCCGCGAACGTCCGCCACCCGAGATGGCTGCCCACCCAGTAGCGGCGACGTGCGTCCTCGCTCGAGAGGAAGTGGGTGACCGTCATGGGCGTGCGCACGGGCGCACCTTTGCCGCGGTAGTCGGGGATGCCGGAATCGGTCGAGACGCCGGCGCCGGTGAGCACCGCGATCGTGCGGCCGGACAGGGCCTTCACGGCCGCCTCGATCGCCGCGGTCGTCGCCGCATCCGCCTGCGTCTCCGCCGTCATGCGCCCACCTCCGTCACCGATTCGAGTGTAGGCCGCGCGGGGCGGGTGCCCGGTCGGTGGCAGAGTGGGGAGGAATCATGCCCATCATCCCCGTCGACGACCCGCGCGATCCGCGCCTGTCGGACTACCGAGACCTGACCGACGTCGCCCTGCGGCGCGTGATCGAGCCGGAGGGCGGGTTGTACATCGCCGAGTCGGCGAAGGTGCTGGCCCGCGCGCTGCGCGCCGGACACCGACCCCGCTCCGTGCTGGTGCAGGAGAAGTGGGTCGCCGAGACCGTCGAGATCGTCGACACCGACGCGGTCGACGTCTTCGTGGTGCCGGCCGCCCTCGCCGAGGACGTCACGGGGTACGCCGTGCATCGCGGCGTGCTCGCGGCCATGCATCGCCCGCCCGAACGCCCCGTCGCCGAGGTCGTGAAGGACGCCCGGCTCGTCGTCGTGCTCGAGGACATCGTCGATCACACGAATGTCGGAGCGGTCTTCCGCAGCGTCGCCGCGCTCGGCGCCGATGCGGTCCTGGTGTCGGCGCGGTGCGCCGATCCGCTCTACCGTCGCAGCGTGCGGGTGAGTATGGGCACCGTCTTTCAGGTGCCGTGGACGCGGCTGCCGGAAGGGCCGGCGGCAACCGCCGCCCTCCACGACGCCGGGCTGCACATCGCCGCGCTCGCGCTGTCCGACGGCGCGGTCGCCCTCGACGCGTTCGCCGCGGATCCTCCCGAGCGCATCGCGCTGATGCTCGGCGCCGAGGGCGACGGACTGAGCCGTCGCGCGCTGGCCGGCGCCGACACGGTCGTCACCATCCCGATGGGCGGGGGAGTGGACTCCCTTAACGTCGCCGCCGCATCGGCCGTCGCGATCTGGGCGCTCCGGCGCTAGCGCGGATCGTCCTTCGCGCCGCTGTCCGCGGCATCCGTCTCCGCGGTGCGTGCGAAGACCGGGGTCGGCTCCGGGCGCTTGGCGTGGATCAGATCGCCCGAAGACTGGTGGCGGAGCCGTCGGAGCACCCACGGCACGAGGTGCGTGCGGGCCCAGACGAAGTCCTTCTCGCGCGCTTGCCGCCAGGTCGTGACCCCCAGCGGGTCGGGCTGCATCGGCTGCAGGTCGTTCGGGACGTTCAACGCGCGCAGCACCATGCGAGCCACCTCGTGGTGACCTAGGGGGTTCATGTGCAGGCGGTCGTCGTCGAAGAACCGCATGTCCTGGATCTCTTTGAGACCCCACTGATCGGCGACGACGCAGTCGTACCGGTCGGCGATGGCGCGGATGTTCTCGTTGTAGATCGCGACCTTGCCGCGGATGTTGCGGAACACGGGGGTGAAGTGCGTGTCGATCCCGGTGAAGACCACGATCGTCGCCCCGCTCGCCGAGAGCCGCACGATGGCGTCTTCGAACTGCTGCGCGACCTGGTCGGGATCGGTGCCGGGACGGATCACGTCGTTGCCGCCGGCCGAGATCGTGATGAGGTCGGGCTTGAGCGCGAGGGCCGGTTCGATCTGGTCGGCGACGATCTGTGCGATGAGCTTGCCGCGCACCGCGAGGTTCGCGTAGGCGAAGTCGTCGACCTGGGCGGCGAGCACCTCCGCGACCCGGTCGGCCCAGCCGCGATGACCGCCCGGCACGGGATCTCCGATGCCCTCGGTGAAGGAGTCGCCGAGGGCGACGTACCGCCGCCACGGGTGAGGGCCGGGGTTGTCTTGGTGCAGTTTCTCGGACTCGATCATCAGCAGGACCTCCGTTTCCAGGCTAGCGGGGAGCCCGGACTCCCTCGCTCGTCGCCGGCGGAGTCCGATGTCGGCGCGACGACCTATCGTTGATGCTTGCGCTCGACGCATCGGAAAGGAGGAATGTGGAAGACGGAACGCTCACGAACCCTCCCGGAACCGACGAGAACGACCCGCATTTCGGCAGCTTCGCCGCCGAGCATCTCTCTCCCACCTACCCGCAACGCGCCCCCTGGGGCACCGCGCAGCGCCTCCGCGCCTGGCAGGCCGAGGCCCTCGACATCTACTTCGGCGCCGACGGTCCCGACGGGGTCGGAAAAGGCCCGCGCGACTTCCTCGCGGCGGCCACCCCCGGCGCCGGCAAGACGACCTTCGCGCTGAGGCTGGCCAGCGAGCTGCTTCGTCGCAACGTCGTCGACCGCATCGTGGTCGTCGCGCCGACAGAGCATCTGAAGACGCAGTGGGCGGATGCCGCGGCCCGCGTCTCGATCCGCCTCGACCCGTTCTTCAGCAACCGTCACTCGGTTCCGTCGCGGCAGTACCACGGCGTCGCCGTGACCTACGCGCAGGTCGCGACGAAAGCATCCGTCCATCACGACCTCATCATGAACGCCCGCACGCTCGTCATCCTCGACGAGGTGCACCACGGTGGCGACGCCCTCAGCTGGGGCGACGCGCTCCGCGAGGCCTACGGGCGCGCGACGCGCCGACTGCTCCTGTCGGGGACACCGTTCCGCAGCGACACCGCTCCGATCCCCTTCGTCGAGTACCACCCCGACGCCAACAACATCCGCATCTCGCGTACCGACTACAACTACGGCTACAAGCGCGCGCTCGAGGACGGCGTCGTCCGGCCGGTGCTCTTCCTCGTCTATGCCGGCTCGATGCGCTGGCGCACCAAGGCGGGCGAAGAGATGGAGGCCCAGCTCGGGCAGGACAACACCAAAGACATCACGTCGCAGGCGTGGCGCACCGCGCTCGACCCGAACGGCGAGTGGATCCCGGCGGTGCTGCGCTCGGCCGACCGCCGGCTCACCGAGGTGCGCGAGCAGGTGCCCGACGCGGGCGGGCTCGTCATCGCCACCGACCAGACGGCCGCGCGCGCCTACGCGGCCATCCTCGAGGGGCTGACGGGCGAGGCGCCGACCGTCGTGCTCTCCGACGAGGCGGAGGCGTCGTCGCGCATCGAGAGGTTCTCGAACGACGACAGCCGATGGATGGTCGCGGTCCGCATGGTGTCGGAGGGCGTCGACGTTCCCCGGCTCGCCGTCGGCGTCTACGCGACCTCGGCGTCGACGCCGCTCTTCTTCGCCCAGGCGATCGGCCGCTTCGTGCGCGCCCGACGGCGCGGCGAGACGGCGAGCGTGTTCCTGCCGCACGTGCCGAATCTGCTCGCCTTGGCCGGCGAGATGGAGCGCCAGCGCGACCATGCCCTCGACCGCGACAGCGACGGCGACGACTGGAACGCCGAAGAAGACATGATGAACGCCGCCGAGCGCGAGGACAAGGCCTCCGACGCGCTCGAGCAGGAGTTCGAGTTCCAGGCGATGGGCTCGCTCGCGCACTTCGACCGGGTGCTGTTCGACGGCAAGGAGTTCGGCCAGCTGGCGGTTCCCGGAACGCTGGAGGAGGAAGAGTTCCTCGGCATCCCGGGGCTGCTCGAACCCGAGCACGTGCACGAGGTGCTGATGGCGAGGCAGGCCAAGCAGGGGCGCCACCGCTCCGCTCGCGAGGCGAAGGAGCGCGACGCCCCCACGGGCGACGCGGTGCCCGACGACGCACCTCCCGCGGCACTGCACCGCACGTTGAAGGAACAGCGCCAACTGCTCAACAGCCTGGTCGGGCTCTACGCGCGTCAGAGCGGCGAGGCCCACGGGCTCGTCCACGCGGAACTCCGACGCATCTGCGGCGGCCCCGCGGTCTCGCACGCGACCGTGGCGCAGTTGCAGGCGCGCATCGAGGTGCTGCGCAAGCGCGTGCACTCCTGAGCCGAACCGGTTCGGATCCCCGAAATGCTGGCAATCCCGGGCTTTCGGGGCGACGTCGTCGTCGGCGCCGTTAGCGTGGGGTGACTTTCCGGATCGCGAAGAGGATCGAACGACTGTGACGGCTGCGCCCACCCCCCGAGACCGACGGCGGTGGGCGAGATACCTCGTCGAAGAGCGCGCCGAGGCGAGGATCTACCGACGGCTCGCCGCCCGTCGGTCGGGAGAGGAGCGGGCGATCCTCCTCTCGCTCGCCGAGGCGGAGGGTCGGCACGAGGCCCACTGGCTCGAGCTCCTCGGGGGCGAGCCCGCGCGGCTGCCGCGACCGGGTATGGGCGGTCGGATGCTGGGGTGGATGGCGCAGCGCTTCGGCTCGATCTTCGTGCTCGCCCTCGCGCAGAACGCCGAGGCACGGTCGCCCTACGACGACGAGCCGTACGCGACCGCGGCGATGGCCGCCGACGAGAAGGTGCACCACGAGGTCGTGCGAGGGCTGGCCGCGCGCGGCCGACGACGTCTGTCGGGCACCTTCCGGGCCGCCGTGTTCGGCGCGAACGACGGACTCGTCTCCAACCTCGCGCTCGTGATGGGGATCGGCGCGACGGGGGTCGCGCCGGGGTTCGTGCTCTTCAGCGGCATCGCCGGGCTTCTCGCCGGGGCGCTGTCGATGGGTGCGGGCGAGTTCGTCTCCGTCCGCTCGCAGCGCGAGCTGCTCGCCTCGACCGAGCCGAGCGACTTCGCCGACGCGGCGATCCCGCACCTCGACATCGACGCGAACGAGTTGGCGCTGGTGTACCGCGCACGGGGGATGGACCCCGAGGAGGCCCTCGAGAACGCCCGTCGCGCGGTCGAGGAGTCGCGCCGGCCCGGGCTTCCGAACCCGCGTGCCCACGAAGCATCCGGTGATCACGAGATCGTGGGCGGCGCATGGGGCGCGTCGATCTCGAGCTTCCTGTTCTTCGCCTCGGGCGCGATCATCCCGGTGCTGCCGTGGATCTTCGGGCTCTCCGGTCTCGCGGCGGTCGTGCTCGCGCTCGCCCTCGTCGGCATCGCCCTGTTCGCCACGGGTGCGATGGTCGGGCTCCTCTCGGGCGGACCGCCCCTGCGCCGAGCCCTCCGGCAGCTGCTCATCGGCTACGGCGCCGCCGCAGTCACCTACGTGCTCGGACTGCTCTTCGGCGTCTCCGCCGGCTGACACACCGCGATCGGCCGAGACGCGCCGCCTGGCGTGGTTTCTCGGCCCATGCGGGTGTCCGAGCGCGAAACGAAGAACGGCCCCCCTGTCGGGGAGCCGTTCTTCGTTCTGTGCGCGAGGGGGGACTTGAACCCCCACGCCCTAATACGGGCACTAGCACCTCAAGCTAGCGCGTCTACCTATTCCGCCACCCGCGCATTGGGTGTTTTTCGGTTTCGCAACCGAGGAACGACATTACCATGCACCGGAACGCACGGCGAACCACCCCGGGGTTCGACGGGCGGATCAACACATCGGTGCGCGAATCCACGCCGTGAATCAGCCGGTCGATGTGGGCTCGAACGGGCATGTGTGGATTCGTGACGCGTATGCGCTCCGCCGAAACAAGACCGACGCGACAGCGCGATAACCTAGCCCTCATGCCCACGCCTGACGACGGCCTTCCCGAGGTCGCCCGGATCGCCGCGGACCTCATCCGGTTCGACACCTCGAACTTCGGCGGAGGGACGGCGAACGGGGAGCGCGAAGCCGCCGAGTACGTCGGCGCCTACCTCGAGGGGCTCGGGCTGACCCCCGAGTACTACGAGCCCATCCCGCGGCGCACCAATGTCGTCGCGCGGGTGGCGGGGCGGAATCGAGACAAGCCCGCCCTGATCCTGCACGGCCACCTCGACGTCGTCCCCGCGATCGCCGAGGACTGGAGCGTCGATCCGTTCGCCGGCGAGATCCGCGACGGGATGCTGTGGGGCCGCGGCGCCGTCGACATGAAGAACATGAACGCCATGATCCTCACCGCCGTCGCCGACCTGCTGCGCGCGGGCGAGCAGCCCGAGCGCGACCTCGTGCTGGCGTTCTTCGCCGACGAGGAGAACGGGGGAGTGGAGGGTTCGGCGCTCGTCGTCCGCGACCGTCCCGAATGGTTCGCGGGCGCCACCGAGGCCATCAGCGAGGTGGGCGGTTACTCGATCACGTTCGGCGACCGCCGTGCGTACCTGCTGCAGGTGGGCGAGAAGGCCCTCATCTGGGTCAAGCTCGTCGCGCGGGGCCGTGCCGGCCACGGCAGCCGGCTGCACCCTGACAACGCCATCACGAAGCTCGCCGAGGCCGTCGCCCGCCTCGGCCGGACGACCTGGCCGGTGCGTCTCACCGACACGACCACCGAGTTCCTGGAGGCGGTCACCCGCCTCACCGGCGACTCGGCCGGGGGCGACCCGGATGCACTCGCCGAGCGGGCGGGCGCAGCATCCGCGTTCCTCCGGTCGACCCTCCGCACGACGACCAACCCGACCGGCCTGACCGCGGGATACAAGCACAACGTGATCCCCGACCGTGCCGAGGCGCTCATCGACGTGCGCGTGCTCCCGGGCACCGAGGCCGAGTCGCTCGAGGAGATCCGCCGCATCGTCGGCGACGAGGTCGACATCGAGATCGTTCACCAGGACATCGGCCTCGAGGTGCCGTTCCGCGGCGAACTGGTGGAGGCGATGGTGTCATCGCTCGGCCGCCACGACCCCGGCGTCCCCGTGATCCCCTACCTGCTGGGTGCCGGCACCGACAACAAGGCGCTGGCGGCCCTCGGGATCGCCGGCTACGGGTTCGCTCCGCTGCGGCTGCCCGCCGACCTCGACTTCACCGGCATGTTCCACGGCGTCGACGAGCGCGTGCCCGTCGACGCGCTCGTGTTCGGCCAGCAGGTGCTGACCGACCTCATCCGGACCTACTAGGAGCGCACATGCAGTTCATCGAGGCCATCGTCCTCGGTCTGGTCCAGGGCCTGACCGAGTTCCTGCCGATCTCGTCCAGCGCGCACCTGCGCATCGTGGGGGAGTTCCTGCCGTCGGCCACCGACCCCGGGGCGACCTTCACCGCGATCACCCAGATCGGCACGGAGCTCGCCGTGCTGCTCTACTTCTGGAAGAAGATCGTGCGCATCATCGGGCGGTGGGCGCAGTCGCTGACGGGCAAGGTGCCCCGCAACGACCCCGATGCGCGTCTGGGTTGGCTCATCATCGTGGGGACGCTCCCGATCGGTGTGCTGGGCTTCGCGTTCCAGAGCGTCATCCGCGACACCTTCCGCAACCTCTGGTTGGTCGCGATCGTGCTGATCGTGTTCGGTCTCCTCCTCGGAGCCGCCGACCGCTGGGGCTCTCGGCGCCGCGAGATGGAGCAGATGACGTTCCCGCATGGCCTCGGGCTCGGCTTCGCCCAAGCCCTCGCGCTCGTCCCGGGCGTGTCACGGTCGGGAGCCACGACCACGCTCGGTCTGGCGTTCGGGTACACCCGCCCCGCCGCAGCGGAGTATGCGTTCCTCCTCGCCGTGCCCGCCGTGTTCGGCAGCGGCTTCTACGAGCTCTACAAGAGCTTCGAGGAACCCGGCGGGCCGTACGGTGCCGGGGAGACCGCCGTGGCGACGGTCGTGGCCTTCGTCGTCGGGCTCGGCGTCATCGCGTTCCTCATGCAGTACATCAAGAAGCGCAGCTTCCTTCCCTTCGTGATCTACCGCGTGGTGCTCGGCGTCGCGCTGCTCGTGCTGCTGTCGACCGGGGTGCTCCAGGCCTACTGAGTCGCGCGAAGCCCAAGCGCATTCTCCGCCCCGCGTCAAGAGCGGATCGGGCCGGTGTCCCTCCGGATAGTTTCAGCCGTGGCGCGCGCCACCCGTCGCGGCGCCATGGAGGGCCCTCGATGACACCCGACGACGACGCCCCGACCGAGGCCCTGCTGGATGGTCGCTACCAGCTGCAGGAGTGCATCGGCGAGGGCGGTATGGCGCGCGTGCACCGCGGTTTCGACCACGCGCTCGGACGCTCCGTCGCGATCAAGGTCATGCGCGACGGCACCGAGAACGCGACAGCGTTGGAGCGTGCCCGCGGCGAGATGGGGGTGCTCGCATCGCTCAGCCACCCCTCGCTGGTGACGCTGTTCGACGCGCGGATCGCGCCGGGTCGGGTGAGCTACCTCGTCATGGAACTCGTCGACGGCCCAACCCTCAGCGCCGTGCTGCACGACGGCCCGCTCGCCGCTCGCGACGCGGCCCGTCTGGCCGCCGAGCTCGCCGACGCCCTCCACGTCGTGCATGCGGCCGGGATCGTGCACCGAGATATCAAGCCCTCGAACGTGCTGCTGTCACCGCCCAGCCTGCCGGGCCGACCGCATCGGGCGCGCCTGGCCGACTTCGGCATCGCCTACCTCGTCGACAGTACGCGAGTGACGACGCCGGGCCTCGTGGTGGGGACCATGGCCTACCTCGCTCCCGAGCAAGTGAAAGGGGAGCCGCCGGCCCCACCCGCCGACATCTACGCTCTCGGGCTGCTCGTGCTGGAGGCGCTCACCGGCGACCGCGCTTTCGGGGGGATCGGCGGCGTCGAGTCGCTCGTCACCCGCGTGACGTCATCGCCCGACGTGCCCGATGCGCTCGGCGACGAGTGGGCCGGGCTGCTGCGACGGATGACCGCGCTCGATCCCGCGCAGAGGCCGACCGCGTCGGAGGTCGCGGCGTCCGCCGCGGCGCTCGAGCACACCGCGAACCCGCTCGAGACGGCCGCGACCGCGGTGGCCCCGGTCGCGTCACGACCCGTGCCGGCGCCCCCCATGTCCGAGTTCACGGCGCCCAGCGTCTCTCGCGCTGCGCGCCGCCGGCCTCGTCGCCCGCTCCGGTGCGGGCTCGCCATCGTCGGGGGAACGACCGCGGCCGCCGCGGTGATCGTCCTCGGTGCCTGGCTCTTCGGCGGTCCGGGGGCCGCCGTGCCCTCGCCGGCTGAGACCGTCGCTGTCGACACCGTCCCGTCCGACGCGCCGACGACGGAACCCGAGGTCGACGTCGCGACGGTCGACTCCGACACGGGCGACTCGTCGCCGGTGGCGCCGACGGACGGCGTCGTGGTCGACCCGGGCCGGAACGAGCCGGACGCGGGAACCGGCGGGAACGGCGAGGCGCCGCCGGCCGGCCCGGACGACACCTCCCCGGCGCAGTCGCCCGTCATCGCGCCCGGCGTCTCGAACGGCGGCGACCGCGCCGCGGAGGTCGCAGCCGACAACGCACGCAAGGCCGACGAGCGCGAGGCGGCGAAAGCCGCCGCCGAGGCCCAGCGGGCCGCCGAGAAGGCGGCGAAGGAGGAGAGCAGGCCCGGCGCGAAGCCGTGAGCGCCGCCGTCAGCGTCGGGGCGGGTCGTCCCTGCCGGGCTTCGTCGGTCCGTCGCCGCCCCGGCGCAGGTAGCGCTCGAACTCCTGCGCGATGGCATCGCCGGATGCTTCGGGGGAGTCCCACGTGTCGCGGGTCTGCTCGAGCTGGCGGATGTAGTCGGTCATCTCCTCGTCGTCGGCCGCCGCTGCGTCGATGGACGCCTCCCAGGCGGCGGCATCCACCGCGAGGGTCGCGCGCGGCACCTCGGCGCCGGTGACGTCTTCGAGTCGGTCGAGGAGCGCGAGGGTCGCTTTCGGCGAGGGGGTGTGCCCCGCGACGTAGTGGGGGATGCTCGCCCACAGGCTCGCCGACGGGATGCCCGCAGCATCCGCCGCATTGCCGAGCACCGACAGGATGCCGACCGGACCCTCGTAGGTGCTCCGCTCGAGACCGAGCTGGTCGCGGACGCTCTCGTTCTCGCTGCCCGCGAAGATCGAGATGGGCCGCGTGTGCGGAACGTCCGACATCATCGAGCCCAGCGCGACGAAGCCCGTGATGTCCTCGCGGAGGGCGACGTCGATGAACTCGCTGGCGAAGGCCTGCCACGCGCGGGCGGGCTCGACGCCCGTGAGCACCCAGAGCTGTGTGACACCGCGCTGCGTGCGGATGGGGCGGTAGAGCGTGGCCTCGGGCCAGCGCAGGCTCCGTCCACCGTCGCCGTCGGCGACCATGTGGGGGCGCGTGTACTGGTAATCGAAGTACAGCTCGGGATCGGCGGAGAAGACGGGCTCGTACTCGCCCTGTTCGCGCAGGAGCGTCACGGCGGCGGATGCCGCTTCGCCCGCGTCGTTCCATCCGTCGAACGCGCAGACGATGATTCGGCGACCCAGTGCTTCCACGCAACCTCCTCTGCCGCGACGGGATGCATCAAGGATAGGTGCATCTCCTCGCCGAGCGGCCCTCGGCCGCGGGCGCGAGGGTCGTCCCGGTTACGATGGACGGATGACCAGAACCATGCCCGCGGCCGTCCTGTGGGACATGGACGGCACGCTCGTCGATACCGAGCCGTACTGGATGGCGGCCGAGACGCCCCTCGTGGAGAGCTTCGGCGGAACGTGGTCGCACGAGCAGGCGCTGGGTCTCGTCGGCCTGGGCCTCGAGGACTCCGCGCGCATCTTCCAGGCCGCCGGCGTGCGACTGAGTGTCACCGAGATCATCGACCACTTGACCGACTCGGTCATGGCGCGCCTGGCCGAGACCGGTGTGCCCTTCCGCCCCGGCGCGCGCGAGCTGCTCGCCGATCTCAAGGCGCAGGGAGTGAAGACCGCTCTCGTGACGATGTCGATGCGGCGGATGGCCGACACTGTCGTCGACCTGATCGACTTCGACGCCTTCGACGTCGTCGTCGCGGGCGATGACGCTCGCCGCCCGAAGCCGTTCCCCGACCCGTACCTCCAGGCCTGCGAGGCGCTCGGAGTCGACATCGCCGACGCTGTCGCGATCGAGGACTCCCCGAACGGCCTGCGATCGGCCGTCGCCAGCGGAGCCGTCAGCCTGGGCGTTCCCCTGATGCTGCCGCTCGAGGGCGTGGGCGCGCACGAACTGTGGCCCAGTCTGGAGGGCCGCACCGCGGCCGACCTCGCCGCCCTGCACGCCGCCCACGTGCGAGCGGTGGACGCACGATGAGCGAGATCCCCCGGCTGAGCGGACCTTTCCGCGTCGGCGACCGCGTGCAGCTGACGGGCCCCAAGGGCCGGCTGTCGACCATCACGCTCCGCGAGGGCGGAGAGCTGCACACGCACCACGGCGTGCTGCGTCATGAAGCCCTCGTCGGCCAGCCCGACGGCAGCGTGGTCGTCAACAGCTCGGGACACGAGTACCTCGCGCTCCGCCCGCTCCTGCGCGATTTCGTCATGTCGATGCCCCGCGGAGCCGCGATCGTCTACCCGAAGGATGCCGCGCAGATCCTGTCGCAGGCCGACATCTTCCCCGGCGCCGTCGTGGTCGAGGCCGGCGTCGGCTCGGGGGCGCTCTCGCTCTGGCTGCTACGGGCGATCGGGGCCACCGGCCGTCTCGTCTCGTTCGAACGCCGCGAGGAGTTCGCCGACGTCGCCAAGGCCAACGTCGAAACCTATGTCGGCGAGTCCCCGGCGACCTGGGAGGTCGTCGTCGGCGATCTCGTCGAGGCGCTCCCCGAGGCCGTCGCTCCCGCGTCGGTCGACCGGGTCGTGCTCGACATGCTCGCACCGTGGGAGTGCATCGACGTCGTCGCCGACGCCCTCACCCCGGGCGGCGTCGTGCTCTGCTACGTCGCGACCGCCACTCAGCTCAGCCGCGTGGCGGAGTTCATCCGCGCGACGGGGCTGTTCACCGAGCCCGACGCGAACGAGACGATGGTGCGCGGTTGGCACGTCGAGGGTCTCGCCGTGCGTCCCGATCACCGCATGATCGCCCACACCGGGTTCCTCCTCACCGCGCGCCGCCTGGCGCCCGGTGCCGTCGCTCCCGAGCAGAAGCGGCGGGCGTCGAAGTCGAGCTACGGCGACGAGGACGTCGAGCTGTGGACCCCCGGCGCCGTTGGCGACCGCCAGATCACCGACAAGAACCTCCGCAAGCGGGTTCGCGAGGCGCAGAAGGCGGCCGACGGCGTACGCCAGGCGGGGCAGGATGCTGCGGAGTCGAACCCGTAGACTGTCCCGGTGCGCAGAATCCCGGTAATCGTCGCTGTGACCGCCCTCGCTGCGGCGGGTCTCGTCGGCTGTGCGTCGACCTCCGTCGACGCCTCGTGCCCGCGTCCGTCCGCATCGTCGACGACGTCCGACCTGATCGACGTCTCGGGGGCGGTCGACACCGCGCCCGACATCGAGGTCCGCACCCCGTTCCACGTCGCCGAGACGACCTCGTACGACCTCGAGACCGGTGACGGAGCGCAGATCACGACCGACTCGCAGCTCGTGGTGCTCGATCTCTCCCTCGTCAGCGGCGAGACCGGGCAGCCGCTGGTCTCGACCTCCTACACCGGTGACACCAGTCGCCCGCTGAGCCTGACGCAGTGGGAGCAGACGTTCCCGCAGTTCGGTGACGCGCTGATGTGCGCGAGCGAAGGCTCGCGCGTCGTCGTCGCGCTGTCGGCGGACGGCGTCTCGCCCGACGCCGTGGCCGGCCTCGGACTCGAGGACGGGGAGTCGGCGATCGCCGTCGTCGACGTGCGCAAGGTCTATCTGCCCAAAGCCGACGGCGCCGACCAGTACAACGACGCCCGCGGTCTGCCGACGGTGGTCCGGGCGCCCGACGGCCGTCCCGGGATCATCGTCCCCGACGCCGACGCGCCGATCGATCCTGTCGTCCAGGTGCTGAAGAAGGGCGACGGCGCCGAGGTCAACGACGACGACAGCGTGCTGTTCGCCTTCACCTCGGTCGACTGGGACGACCCGAAGACCACCGTCAACACGACGTGGGATTCCGAGCCGCTCCGCCAGACGCTCGACGCCCTTCCGCCGGTGATCGCCGACGCGCTGCGCGGGCAGCCGGTCGGTTCGCAGCTGCTGGTGGTGCAGCCTGCGGGCGATGCCGACGCCGCGCAGTCCGAGCCCGCGATCGTCTACGTGATCGACGTTCTCGGAGTCGGCTGAAACCGGTCCGGCTCGACCCCTGCGGTCAGATCGTCACTGAGGCGAAACCGCCCGCGACGAGTTCGAGCTGTCGCGGTGCGTCGCCGGTGAAGTCGGTCGCGTCGAGGTCGACCGCCACCGGCGTCGGGTTCGCCTGCGTGCGCACGATGTAGCGACGCGCGGTGAGGCTCGAGATGCTCGACCACTTCGTCTGGTCGTCCTGCTCGATACCCGTGCCACCGACACCGCTCATCATGCCGACGGGGATGTCGAAGTTGTTGAGGGCGTGCAGGCTCAGCAGTTCGAGCGCGTCGGCGTCGTCGGGTGGCTGCAACGTCATGACGTAGGCGGTGGCGCGCAGGAACCGTCCCGCACTGCCCGAGTCTCCGGGCAGCCCGACGAACCCCTGCCCCTGGGAAAGGGGAGCGAACTCCACGCCGCGGATGGCCACGGGCGCGGGGTTGGCCGCGGTGAGGCGAGGAAGCCAATTGCGCACGTTCTCGTGGTGCCACGGGAGGTAGGGGGCGTTCGTCGCGACGCCGAGAGGGTTGTCGCGGTGCTGCTGAGCGCCGTCCTCGAACTCGATGACGCCCGCGGCACCCGTGGCGTCGTGCAGCACGAGGTGCAGGGGCGGTACGCCCTGGATCACGGGATTGTCCCGACCCCACACGCGGATACCGGCGAATGCCTCGAAGACCTCTCCGACCGTCGCGCACGTGGTGAGGGCGAAGACGACGGCGTCCAGCACGTCGAGTGTCGTCGACGCGTCGTCGCCCGGCTCCTCGTACGAAGCGAATCCGGGCATGTAGAGGGCCCCGGCGTAGAGGCCCTTCTCGTTCATACCGTCGGTCAGCAGCTGCGGGGTTCCGACGGCATCCATCCCGACGACGCCGTACCGGCTGGTCCACGAGATGCCGTCCGCGGCAGGGGCCGTCGACGTCAGCGCGAGCCCGCGCGGGATGACGGTCAGCCGGGCGCCGAGCATGTCGGGGAACTCCATCGTCCTCGCGACGCAGACGCTGCCGTCCGTCGCCCGCAGTTGGAAACTCGTGCACATGCCCGACCCCTCCCGTCGCGCACCCGTCCGGGTGCATTCGCGCGTCAGGCTACACCTCGGCGGCCACCGCAATCCCTCCCGCCCGTAGGATGAAGGCGTGCCCTCGCCCGCCTCGAAGAACGCCCCGGAAGAGCGCCTCGTCAATCTCGTGGTCGCTCTCATGGCCACCGAGCAGGGGCTGACGAAAGACACCATCCTGTCTTCGGTCGCGGGCTATCGGGAGCAGTCCGAGGCCGGCGCTTCGCGCGACGCGCTCGAGAAGATGTTCGAACGCGACAAGGAGAATCTCCGCGGCCTCGGGGTGCCCATCGAGACGATCGGCGACTACGCCGATCCCGACGACCTCCGGGAGGCCCGCTACCGCGTGCCGACGGCGGAGTACGAGCTGCCCGACGACATCGAGTTCACCCCCGCCGAGGTCGCTCTGCTCAACCTCGCCGGAGGCGTGTGGGGGTCGGAGTCGCTCTCGGCCGACGCCCGCAGCGGCCTTCGGAAGATCCGGGCGCTCGGCATCGAGGTCGATGAGCCGATCATCGGCTACGCGCCGCGCATCAGTCTGCGCGATGCCTCGTTCCCGCCCCTGCAGCGCGCGATCGAGCTCAGTCGCGTGGTGGAGTTCGCCTACCTGCGCCCCGGCGAAGAGACCGCCCGGGTGCGCCGCATCCGTCCTCTCGCCCTCGTCGAATACGAGGCGCGGTGGCACGTGTTCGGAATCGATCTCGGCGTCGAAGCCGAGCGCACGTTCCTCCTCTCCCGCATCGTCGGGGATGTCGTCGTCACGAAGGAGTCGTTCGACTCCACCCTGCGCACGGGCGCGGGGGAGCGGGGTCTGGCCGGACTCCGCGAACTCGCGTCGCGCCAGAGCGCGCTGCTGGCCGTGCATCCCGGAACGGAGGCCGCGTTGCGCTTGCGTCGTCGCGCGAGCACCGAGGGGCAGGAGATCCGCGTGCCCTACGTCGACGTGCACGTCTTCGCCGACGAGATCGCGTCGTACGGACCCGAGGTGCGCGTCGTCGAGCCCGCCGAACTGCGCGATCAGGTCATCCGGCGGCTCGAAGCGACGCTGGCGCTGCACGGAGGGCCATCATGAGCGCCCGGCCGCTGATCGCAACCGATCGTGCCGCCCTCATGCTGCAGCTCGTCCCGTACCTCGTGGGCAAGGGCGAGGTGTCGATCGCCGAGGCCGCGGACGAGTTTGACGTTACCCCCGATCAGATGCGGGCGATGGTCGAGAAGCTCACCGTCATCGGGCTCCCCGGCGACGGTGGTTTCTGGCAGCTGCCCCACGACCTCTTCGACATCAACTGGGATCTGCTCGACGAGCGCGATCTCATCGTCATCACCAACACGGTCGGACTCGAGCGCTCCCCGAAGCTCAGTGCGCGAGAGGCCGCTGCGCTCCTCGCCGGGCTCCAGCTCGCTCGCACCCTGCCGGGCGTGGGCGACAGCCCGCTCGTCGCGGAGCTGCTCGCCAAGCTCGCTCGCGGGGCGGCGACCGCGCCGGCCGACGTGATCGTGGCGCCCGGCCCCGTCGACGGGGTGCGCGACGTCGTCGCCGACGCGCTGCGCCGGGGCGTGGCGGTCTCGTTCACCTATCGCGCTCCGGATGCCGCGGCCACCACGCGCACCGTCGATCCCGTGAAGGTGCACATCGCGAGCGGCCAGTGGTACCTGCAGGGATGGTGCCACCTCCGCCAGGCGGTGCGCACGTTCCACCTCGAGCGGGTGAGCGATGTGGTCCTCACCGACATCCCCATCACGCACGGCGGGGAGCCGGTGCCGGCGCTGTTCGAACCCGGCGAGAACGATCCCGTCGCGCGGGTGCGGTACGACCCCGCGGTCGCACCCCTTCTCGGCGTCTACCTGGAACGCGCCGTCGTCGACGAGTCGGGCGACAAGCCGGTCGCCACGGTGCGCGTCGCCGACGAGCACAGCCTGAAGCGTCTCGCCGCCCGCCGGGGCGGCCAGGTCGAGATCCTCGAACCCCTCGCCGCCCGCCGGGCCGCCGCAGCCTGGGCTCAGGCCGGGCTGACGCAGTACCGCGACGCGCACGGCGCATAGGCGACCCACAGCCGCGTCATCAGCCTCGCCGCAGTCGGCGGGGTTAGACTGGCCACGCACCTCGAGAAGGGAACAATCATGGCCGGTCTTACAGGATGGCACCTCCTGATCGTTCTCGCGGTCATCCTCCTCCTCTTCGGAGCCGCGAAGCTCCCCGCTCTGGCGAAGAGCATGGGCCAGTCGGCCCGCGTCTTCCGCAGCGAGATCAAAGAGATGAAGAAGGAAGACGCTGCCGACCCGACCACCGCATCGCCGGTCGTCGCGCCGGAGGTCCGCGATGCCTCGAACGTCGCGGCCGACCCCGCGCGCGGTACCGTCGACCCCAAGCCCTGACCTGTCGTGGTGACGACCGAGCCCCCTCGCGTGGGAGGGCGTGAGCCGCGGCGCGATCGACGCATGTCGCTCGGCCAGCACCTCGTCGAGCTGCGGAAGCGGCTGATGATCGCCGCTCTCGCCCTGGTCATCGGCATGGTCGTCGCCTTCTTCATCACCGGGCCGGTGATCGATGTGCTCACCGAGCCCATCCGCATCGTGGCGGAGCAGCGCGGCACCGATCTCGTGGCGCTGAACTTCGCCGGAGTCACGTCGGGCTTCGATCTCCGGATGCGGATCGCCTTCGCCCTGGGTCTTCTGCTGTCGGCCCCCATCTGGCTGTGGCAGATCTGGGCGTTCATCATGCCCGGGCTCACGCGGTCCGAGGTGCGCTACACGATCGGCTTCGTCGCCGCCGCGGTGCCGCTGTTCTTCGGCGGGTGCGTCGTCGGGGTGTTCATCATGCCCCACATCATCGAGCTGATGGCCACGTTCGTCCCCGAGCAGGGGGCGCAGCTGTTCGAGGCGGCCAACTACTACGACTTCGTCTTCAAGCTGCTCATCTTCATCGGCGTCGCGTTCGTGCTCCCGGTCTTCCTCGTGGCTCTCAACTTCGCCGGCGTGATGAGCGGAATGGCGATCCTGAAGGGATGGCGTGTCGCCATCCTGATCGCCACGATCTTCTCGGCCCTGGCAACGCCCGCGGCCGACGTCGTGAGCATGCTCGGCCTCGCCGGCATCCTGATCGTGCTGTACCTCGCCGCGGCCGGCCTCACCCTGCTGCTCGACCGCCGCCGCAGGAAGCGTCAGGAAACCCTGCTCCCGCCGGAAGCCACCGCGTGAGTTCTCTCAGCCCGGCCGAGCGGTTCGCTCGGGCATCCGAGCGCGTGAGCCACCCGCGTACGGCGGACTTCGCCGCCTCCCAGCGGTTCGAACTCGACGAGTTCCAGATCGCCGGATGCCAGGCGCTCGAAGAGGGCCGCAGCGTTCTGGTCGCCGCGCCCACGGGCGCCGGCAAGACCATCGTCGGCGAGTTCGCGATCCATCTCGCGATGCTCGAGCCGGGCGAGAAGGCCTTCTACACGACGCCGATGAAGGCGCTGTCGAACCAGAAGTTCCGCGAGCTCGTCGACGTCTACGGGGCCGGTGAGGTCGGTCTCCTGACCGGTGACACCAACATCAACGGCTCCGCGCGCATCGTCGTGATGACGACCGAGGTGCTGCGCAACATGCTCTACGCCGACTCCGGCGCGCTCCGAGGCCTGCGGTACGTGATCATGGACGAGGTCCACTACCTCGCCGACCGGTTCCGCGGCGCGGTGTGGGAGGAAGTGATCATCCACCTCCCGCCGAGCGTGCGATTGGTCTCGCTGTCGGCGACGGTGTCCAATGCCGAGGAGTTCGGCGACTGGCTCGACACGGTCCGCGGCGACACCGCGGTGATCGTCTCCGAGACGCGCCCTGTGCCGCTCGAGCAGCACGTGCTCGTGCGGGGCGATCTGCTGCCGCTCTTCGACGACCGAGCCGGCGTCGCCACCGCGCAGGTGAATCAGGAGCTGCTGCGTATGCGCTCCGCGGGTGGGACGACCTACGAGAACAATCGGCGCGCCCAGGCCGGTCGCAGCTCCCGCCACGCGGGCTACGAGGTGCAGCGCGGGCGCTCGTCCCAGCGCGGCTCGCGTCCGATCGGCAACACCCACGCGCAGCGGATCGAACGGCTCGACCGGCCGGAGGTGGTCGCACTCCTCGAGCGCGCCAACCTCCTCCCCGCGATCTTCTTCATCTTCAGCCGTGTCGGCTGCGACGCCGCCGTGCAGCAGGTCCGCCGCTCGGGTGTGCGCTTGACCACTCCCGAGGAACGCGACGAGATCCGCCGAGTGGTCGAGGAGCGCACCCGCAGTCTCCTCGAGGAGGACCTGTCGGTGCTCGGTTTCTGGGACTGGCGCGAGAACCTCGAGCGCGGCGTCGCCGCCCACCACGCGGGCCTCCTTCCGGCGTTCAAGGAGGTCGTGGAGGAGCTCTTCCAGCGCAAGCTCGTCAAGGCCGTCTTCGCGACGGAGACCCTCGCGCTGGGCATCAACATGCCCGCACGCACCGTGGTGCTGGAGAAGCTCGAGAAGTTCAACGGCGAGGCGCGTGTCGCCATCACGTCGGGGGAGTACACGCAGCTGACCGGGCGCGCCGGTCGCCGCGGCATCGACGTGGAGGGTCACGCGGTCATCCAGTGGACCGCGGCGTTGGAGCCGCAGTCGGTCGCCGCCCTCGCCTCACGCCGCACCTACCCGCTCAACTCGAGCTTCCGCCCGACGTACAACATGGCCGTGAACCTCATCGACCAGTTCGGACGTGCGCGTTCGCGCGAGATCCTCGAATCGTCGTTCGCGCAGTTCCAGGCCGATCGCGCCGTCGTCGGGCTCGCACGCCAGGTGCGCGAGGCCGACGAGTCGCTCGCCGGGTACGAGAAGGCGATGACCTGCGACCGGGGCGACTTCCGCGAGTACTCCGAGATCCGGCGCCAGCTCGCCGATCTCGAGAAGCTCAACCGGCGCGACGCGACGGCCTCGCGCGCGACGCGCGAGCAGCGGCAGCGGGAGCTGTCGGGCCTGCGCAAGCGCATGCAGCGCCACCCCGCGCATTCCTGCCCCGACCGCGAGAGTCACGCGCGGTGGGCGGAGCGGTATTGGAAGCTGAAGCGCAGCACCGACAAGATCAGACGCCAGATCGAGCAGCGCACCGGCACGGTCGCGCGCATCTTCGACCGCGTCGTCGATGTGCTCGATGCCCTCGACTACGTGGCCGAGCGCGACGGGGTCACGACGCTCACACCGGCCGGCCGCACGATGCGCCGCATCTACGGTGAGCGCGACCTGCTCATCGCGGAGTGCTTGCGACGAGGTCTGTGGAAGGAGCTGGATGCGGCGGCTCTGGCGGCCCTGGCATGCAGCCTCGTCTACGAGCCCCGTCGAGACGACGCCGGCCCGGGAGAGCACGGTCTGCCGCGCGGTGCGTTCCGCAAGGTGCTGTCCGACACCGAGACGCTCTGGCAGCAGCTCGACGACCTCGAGCGCGACCACCATCTTCCGGGCACCGAGCCGATCTCGGCCGGCCTCGCCTCGGCGATGCATTCGTGGGCGCGCGGTCTGCCGTTGGATCGCGTCCTGGCCGACGCCGACATGGCGGCGGGGGACTTCGTCCGCTGGTCGAAGCAGACCATCGACCTGCTCGACCAGATCTCGCTCGTCGCCGAGCCCGCGCTTGCCGGAACCGCTCGCAAGGCGCTCGACGCGGTGCGCCGCGGCATCGTGGCGTACGCCACGGTGTGACCCGCCGCAGCGAGCGCTCAGGTGCGGCGATCTAGGGTGAGATCCGTGCCCCGAATCTCGGCCGTCCGCCCCGTCCTCCCGCTCTGGGCGGCATCGCTCACCGCCGTGGTCGGCGGCTTCGCCCTCGACCTGTCCTTCCCCGATGTCGGGTGGTGGCCGCTCGCCTTCGTCGGCGTCGGCTTCTCGCTCGTGTCGCTCATCGGGCGACGCGCGGGCGGGGCGCTCCTGGTGGGGCTGCTCTTCGGCGCGTCGTTCTGGTTCACGCATGTGGACTGGACGTCGCGGTACCTCGGAGTCGTGCCGTGGTTCGCGCTGGCCGGCCTCGAGACGGCCATCATGGGGGCGTTGGCGATCCCGATCGCCCTGGCCTACCGATGGATGCCGCGCGTGCTCCCGGGGGCGGTCGGGCGTCTCCTGGTGCTTCCGGCCTTAGCCGGAGGCCTCTGGACGATGCGCGAGCTCATTCTCGGCTCGTGGCCGTACACCGGGTTCCCGTGGGGGCGGATCGGCATGAGCCAATCGGAGAGTCCGCTCGCCCACCTGTCGTCGTGGGTCGGGGTCACGGGTCTGACGTTTCTGATCGTGTTCTTCGTCGCGGCGGCGATCCAGTGGATCCGCGAGGCGCGCTGGCGCGCCGTGGTCACCGCGGTCCCCGCCGCCGCGCTCGCGATGATCCTGCTGGTCGTCCCCGCGTTCCCGACGACGGATGCCGGGTCGCTCACCGTCGGGAGCGTGCAGGGGAACGGGCCGAGCGGCTACTTCGACCGCCGCGAGCGCGGAGCGATCCTCAACGCTCAGCTCGCCGCATCCGCCCCGCTCTTCGGCGAAGACCTCGACGTGCTGCTGTGGCCCGAGGGCGGGATCGACTCGGACCCGCTGTCGAATGCCGCCACCGCCGCAACCCTCGACGCGCTGTCGGAGCGCGTGGACGCGCCGCTGATCGTCAACGCGGCCACGGAACGCGGCGACGACATCTTCAACACGTCCATGCTCTGGGAGCCCGGAGACGGGGCGACCCAGCTCCACGACAAGACCCACCCGGTGCCCTTCGGGGAGTACGTGCCCGACCGGGACTTCTACGCCATGCTCGCCCCCGATCTCATCGGCCTCATCGGGCGCGAGTACACCCCGGGCACGAACGCGCCCTTCTTCGACCTGAACGGCGTCGGGGTGGGCCTCGCGATCTGCTTCGACGTCATCTACGACGACGTGGTCTGGGACGGCGTCCGCGACGGCGCCGAGGTCTACATGTTCCAGACCAACAACGCCGACTTCCGCGGCACCGACGAGAACCTGCAGCAGCTCGCGTTCGCCCGCATGCGCGCGATCGAGACCGGTCGGGCGGTGGTGAACATCTCGACGGTCGGAACGAGTCAGGTGATCGCGCCCGACGGCTCGACGATCGACTCCCTCCCGGCCGACACCGCCGGGGCGATGCTCACGGAGGTGCCGTTGCGCGAGGGGCTCACTCCGGCCGCGATCATCGGCTCGGGCGTGCAGGCCGTCATCGGGTGGGGGAGCCTCCTCGCTCTGATGGTGCTCGGAGGTTTCGCGTTCGTGCGCCGGGAAAAGAACTGACGCCGACCCCCGAGGGGATCGGCGTCAGGAGACGAAACGGAACGTCAGGCGCTGATGCGCTCTACGTCGCCACCGCCACGGCGGGCGCGGACGAAGGCGAGACGCTCTTCCAGGAGCTCTTCGAGCTCGGGAAGCGAGCGCCGCTCGAGCAGCATGTCCCAGTGGGACCGGGCCGCCTTGTCGTCGCTGTGGTCGACCGTCGCGGTCGTGTCGCCGACACGGCGCAGTGCTTCGCCACCGCAGGTGCGGCATTCCCAGCTGTCGGGAACCTCCGCGTCGGCGGCGAACGTCAGGGTGCTGTCGCGTCCACAGGACGTGCAGTTGTAGGTGTGCTTTGTACGGTCATGGAAAACGACGCCCTCTTCGCTCTGTAAGCTCTGGGCGCCGAGTCGGATGCCGCGCAGGCTGCGGTCTGCCATTTTGTGGTCCTCTCGTCGCTGATCAGGTATAACGTCTCGGCCTGGGCGATCCATCCGAACATCGGGTGAACGGTTCGCATTCACAGACGATGCTCAGAGTGACGCGGGACCCAGGATCCTCAGCGCGACGTCAGCGCAATCTGTCACCATACCGTCACAGTCGAGGTCGGTGAGCCGGCGCATGTCGGACGCGTCGTTCACGGTCCAGACGTGCACCTCGACGCCGTGGCGGTGAGCGGTCTCGATCAGACGCGGGCTGAGCACGCGGACGGCCCCCTGACGTTCGGGGATCTGCAGCGCATCGACGTCTCGGAGCGCCCGTTCCGCCAGCGACCGGGAGCGCAGGGCGACAGCCAGGAGCACCTTCGCGATCGTCTCGCGCCCCGCCGAGGTCGCGGGCCGCACGCTCGCGCCCGCCTCGACCGCGGTGCGCAGAGCCGTCAGGCGCCGGGCGTCGGAGAAGCTCGTGAGCAGCACGCGTGCGGCCGCGTGCGCAACGAGGCGTCCGACGGGCTCGGCGGCGGCGGCGGCTTTCACGTCGAGGTTGAAGCGCACGTCGGGGAAGGCTTCCAGCGCCTGTTCGAGAGTGATGAGGCCACCCCGCTCGGACATCAGCTCCTCGAGTTCGCGGAGCGTGACGTCGGAGACTCGTCGAGGATCTCCGACGGTGCGGGAGAGGTCGTCATCGTGGAAGAGGACGACCGTCCCGTCTTTCGTCAGATGGCAGTCCGATTCCACGTAGAGGGCACCGGCGGCGTGAGCGGCGGCCACCGCGGCGAACGAATTGTCGACGACGCCGTGGGCCGCCGCATCCGTCGTGACGAGTCCGCGGTGGGCCAGAACGCGGGGGACCGCGGCCCCCGCGAACCAGGGATGCGTCACGCCGCCGGGTCCGCGGGCGGAGTCGTCTCGGCGCCGGCGACGGTCGATGAGCCGGCGCCGCCGGGCATGCTGCTGCGCACCTGCATGGCGATGTCGTCGGCCTCGCTCGCCGCCTTGCGTGCGGCGTCGACGGCCTCCTGGGCCGTGCTCGTGGTGGCGGTGGTCGCGCGACCGCCCTCCTTCGCGGACGACGGGGTCGCCGCGGCGCGCCCGCCGAAGGCATCGCCGATGCCCTTGAGCGCCTCGGTGAACTCGCTCGGAATGATCCACATCTTGCTCGAGGCGCTGTCTGCGATCTTGGGGAGGGTCTGAAGGTACTGGTAAGCCAGCAGCTTGTCGTCGGGGTCGCCGACGTGGATCGCGTTGAAGACCATCTCGATGGCCTCGGCCTCGCCCTGTGCGCGCAGGACGGCCGCCTGCTTGTCGCCCTCGGCGCGGAGGATCTCGGCCTGTCGGCGGCCCTCCGCCTCCAGGATCTGGGACTGCTTCGAACCCTCCGAGGTGAGGATGACCGCTCGACGGTCACGCTCGGCGCGCATCTGCTTCTCCATCGAATCCTGGATCGACAGCGGCGGATCGATCGCCTTCAGCTCGACACGCGAGACCCGAAGGCCCCACTTTCCCGTCGCTTCGTCGAGGACGACGCGGAGCTGCCCGTTGATGTTGTCGCGACTGGTCAGCGCCTCTTCGAGGTTCAGGCCGCCGACGACGTTGCGGAGCGTGGTGGTGGTCAGCTGCTCGACCGCGCTCAGGTAGTTCGCGATCTCGTACGTCGCGGCGCGGGCGTCGGTGACCTGGAAGTAGACCACGGTATCGATCGAGACGACCAGGTTGTCTTCGGTGATGACCGGCTGCGGCGGGAAGGACACGACCTGCTCGCGCATGTCGACGAGGGGTCGTACGCGGTCGACGAACGGGATGAGGAGGTTCAGCCCCGGGCTCAGGGTGCGCTGGTAGCGACCCAGCCGCTCGACCACGCCGGAATACGCCTGGGGGATGATGCGGATCGCTCGGAAGAGCACCACGACCACGAAGATCGCCAGCACCACCAGGAGGACGATCACGAAGATCTGGCCGATGAAGGCGCCTACGTCAACCATCGTTGGTCTCACTCTCTCTCGGGGGGATCGTGCGAGGAACGGGCGTGACCTCGACGGTGGCGCCGTGGACCGCGTCGACGATCACCCTGTCGCCGGCGGCGACCACGGGGTAGGGGAGCACCTCGGCGAACCGGGCCGTCCAGGTCTCGCCGTTGTCGAGGCGGACGGAGCCGGCACCCTCCAGGAACGGGGCGACCACCCGACCGCCGATCCCGTACAGGGCATCCACGTTGGTGCGTGCGGGCGGCTCGCCGCGATGGAGCGCACGCAGGAGAAGGGGTCTGATCGTGAACAGCAGCAGCGCCGATACGGCGGCGGCGATCGCGACCTGCAACCACCATGGCCCGCCGAGGAGGAAGACGCCGAGGCCGCCGATGAGAGAACCGGCGGCGAGCATCAGGAAGGTGAATTCGAGGGTCAGCAGCTCGATGATCACGAAGAGCAGGACCAGCACAAGCCAGGCGATCCAGATGTACTGCGTCAGATCCGGAAACATCGGGCATCCTCTCCCGCTCTTGTTCGAACCCTAACATCCGGGGGTCCGACCGGGCCCGTTGATAGGCTGATGACAGGTCGAATCCCCGCGGCCGCGCCTCGATTCGACCAGGAGTTCTCGCATGTCCCAGCCTCTCGCCGCCGGTTCGCTCCAGGGCAAGACCGCCCTCGTGACGGGGTCGTCACGCGGCATCGGAGCCGACACCGTCCGCTACCTGGCCGAGGCCGGTGCCGACGTCGTGATCAACTTCCGCAACAAGGCGCCTCGCGCCGAGAAGCTCGCCGCCGAACTGCGCGAGCTCGGTGTGCGGGTGCTCGTGGTGGGCGCCGATCTCACCGACCCGACATCCGTGCAGGCCATGTTCTCGGAGGTCGAACGCACGTTCGGCAGCCTCGACGTGCTGGTGCTCAACGCGTCGGGCGGCATGGAGTCGGGAATGGCCGAGGACTACGCGCTGAAGCTCAACCGAGACGCGCAGGTCGGTGTGCTCGAGTCGGCCCTCCCGCTCCTCGGACGCGCCTCGCGAGTGGTGTTCGTCACCAGCCACCAGGCCCACTTCATCCGCACGACGCCGACCATGCCGGAGTACGAGCCCGTCGCCCGCTCGAAGCGCGCCGGTGAAGATGCTCTGCGCGAGCACATCCCCGCGCTCGAAGAACGAGGGATCGAGTTCGTCGTCGTCTCGGGCGACATGATCGAGGGGACCATCACGGCGACGCTGCTCGAGCGCGCCAACCCCGGTGCGATCTCGGCTCGCCGCGAGTCGGCGGGGCGCCTCTACAACGTGTCGGAGTTCGCCGCCGAGGTCGCCCTCGCCGCGGTGGAGCCGATCCCCGACGGTCACACTCGGCTGGTCGGCGACACCGACTCGTTCCAGGGGGAGTGACGATGCGCGCCCGCGACATCGAGTCCCTCATCTCGGTCGGGCGCCCCTCGATCGCTCCCGACGGATCGTTCGCGGTCTTCGCGACCTCGCGACCCGATCTCGACGCGAACCGGGCCGTCGGCCAGGTGTGGCGCGTGGGCCTGCCCGACGGCGAGCCCCGCAGACTGACCCGCGGCACGGCCGACTCCGGCCCGGTGCTCTCGCCCGATGGGACGCGGGTGGCCTTCCTCCGCGCCGATGCGGCGCGGCATGCGCAGGTCTTCGTCATGCCCGCCGACGGCGGCGAACCGGTGCAGGCCACCGACGCCGAGACCGGTGTGCTGGCATTCTCCTGGTCGCCCGACGGCGCAGATCTCGCGTTCACGGCGCGCGTCGCAGAGCGCGGTCGCTACGGCACGGTCGAAGGACTGGATGCCTCCGATGAGGCGCCCCGGCGCATCACCGGCATCCGCTGGCACGCGAACGGACTCGGGTACATCGCCGACCGACCGGCGCAGCTGTTCCGGATCGCTGCACCCGACCCGTCGAGCGAACCCTTCTACGACGCCGCGCCGCGGGTGCTCGCCGAGGGGGAGAAGGTCGCTGAGACGCCCCGTGTCGCCGCATCCGCCATCCGCCTCACCGACGGCCCCGCAAGCTGGTCGGGGACGACGTGGACCGCGGACGGCAGAGAGATCCTCGTCGTCCCCGACGTGATCGAGAACGACTCCGCCGACCTGCGCGACCGTCTCGTCGCCGTCGCCGCAGACGGATCGGGATCCCGCGAACTCCTGGGCGCGGAGCGGTCGCTCTCGATCGACGACGTCGCCGTCGCGGCCGACGGTCTCGTGTGGCTGATCGCCAGCGACGTGGGCGAGAGCCACGTCGACTTCGTCGCGCCGGGCACCGCCCTGTGGGCGCTCGGAGATGACGGTGAGCCACGGCGCCTGACCGATCCCGAGACGATCGACCTGGGCGAGCCCGGGAGCCGCATCACCGTCATCGGGGACGACGCCCTCGTGCAGGACCGCACCCGCGGTCGCGTCCGACTGCTGCGTGTGACGCGGGACGCAACCGTCACCGAGGTGCTCGGCGGTGACGTCGACGTGTCGGGCCACGCAGCATCCGCCCAGACCGTCGTCGTCGCGGTCGGCACGGCCGATTCGTTCTCCGAGCTCGCGGTCGTGAGCGACGGTGAGGCGCGCGCGGTGACGAGTTTCGGGTCCGCCCTCCGCGACGCGGGGCTCGCGGAGCCGCGCGAGCTCGAGATCACCGCGCGCGACGGCTACCCGGTGCACGGGTGGGTCGCAACGCCCGCGGGCGAGGGTCCGTTCCCCGTGCTCCTGCAGATCCACGGCGGGCCGTACGCGTCGTACGGCGTGCGGGTGTTCGACGAGACCCAGGTGCTCGTCGACGCCGGCTACGCCGTCGTCTACTGCAACCCGCGGGGGAGCGCCGGGTACGGTCGCGCCCACGGCCGCGCCATCCGCCAGGCGATGGGGACGGTGGACTACACCGACATCCAGGACTTCTTCGACGGAGTGCTCGCCGCGGACTCCCGTCTCGACGGCTCCCGCACCGGCGTCATGGGCGGTTCGTACGGCGGTTACATGACCGCGTGGACGATCGCTCACGACCACCGGTTCGCCGGTGCGATCGTCGAGCGCGGGATGCTCGACCCCGCGACGTTCGACGGCACCAGCGACATCGGCAGCTTCTTCGGACACGAGTACGTCGGTACCGACCCGGCGGCCATCGCGCGGCAGAGTCCGATGGCGGTCGTCGGGCGGGTGACCACGCCGACGTTCGTCATCCACTCGGAGCTCGACTTCCGGTGCCCGCTCGAGCAGGCCACGCGCTACTACAGCGCGCTGAAGCGCCAGGGCACCGAAGCCGAGATGCTCGTCTTCCCCGGGGAGGACCACGAGCTCACCCGCGCGGGGCGACCGCGGCACCGCGTCGAGCGGTTCGAGGCGATCCTCGACTGGTGGGATCGCCACCTCCCCGTCGCCGAATGACGATGAACGCCCCGCGATCCGGTCGCGGGGCGTTCTTCGGTCAGCGGATCAGCGGACGGTCTTGCCGAACGTGAAGGCGCGCGCCACCTGGAAGATGCCGAGCACGACCAGCGAGACGCCGACGAAGAGCCACAGGATCGCGACGTAGAGCGGCGAGAAGAGCAGCGTGACGCCGGCGATGATGCTGATGATCGCGAAGAAGATGGTCCAGCCCTTCGATCCCGAGTCACCGAGGGTCGACAGCGACACGACGCCCTCGATCAGCCACAGGATGCCGATGAGCACGCCGATGAACACCGCGAGACCGACGGTGGCCGCGGCAAGGTTCACCAGCGCGATGATGCCGGCGATCACGAAGAGGACGCCCAGCGCGATGTGGCCTACCCGCGACCACCCCTGACGGGTGCGCGAGAAGACGCCCAGACCGGCGTAGACCAGGCCGGCGACGATGACATAGATGGCGATGATCGCCGTGACCGCCTCCGCAGCGTGACCGGGCCAGACGAGGATCACGATGCCGGCGATGATCGAGATCACGCCACCGATCCCGAGGGCGGTGCGGATGGCCGTCACCGCGGACTTGTCGAACGAGATGGTCGCAGACATGCGCTGCCTTTCTGAGAGAACGCTGAGAACACCCTCACTGTAGACCCACCGGGCAGGGGAGTGGGGGAGGTGACGGCATGCGTCAGCGTCGGCACCCCACCGGGTCAGCCGAGCAGCAGGGTCGCGAGGAAGAGCACCGGCACGCAGCCGAGGGTGGTGATGAAGATGGTGTCGCGCGCGATGATCTCGCCGATGTCATAGCGCTGGGCGTAGTTGAAGACGTTCTGAGCGGTCGGGAGGGCTGCGAGGACGACGACGATGAGCACCTGCTCCGACGGGAGCGAGAACGCGAGCGCGAGCAGCCACGCCGCCACCGGCATGACGAGCAGCTTCAGCGTGGAGGCGACCAGCACGTCGGCGCGGCGCCCGCCGGTCGCGAGCACGCGTTGCCCGTGCAGTGAGATACCGAACGAGATCAGCATGATCGGCACGCATGCGTTGGCCACCAGCGTGAGCGGGTCGAAGACGATCGGGGGGAGTTCGATGTCGAGGAGGGCCACGAGCACGCCGAGCGCGGAGCCGATGAGCATGGGGTTGCGGGCGGTCTGTCGAAGGATGCGTCCGGCGGAGCGGGCGCCGGATGTGGCCGCGTCGAGGAGGGCGAGGGCGATCGGCATCACGATGAGCAGCTGGAAGAGGATGACGGGCGCCGAGAACGCGGCGTTCCCGAGCATGTAGAGCGAGATGGGGATGCCGATGTTGTTCGAGTTCACGAGACCGCCGGAGAGGGCGCCTATCACCGACTCACCCACCCCGCGTCGCAGGACGAATCTCGCCACCACCGCGTAGATCGCGAAGATCACCGCCGCCGCGAGCATCGACACGGGGAGGAGAGCGGAGAACAGAGTCGCGACATCGGCCCGAGCCAACACGACGAACAGCAGGAAGGGCGAGAGGACGAAGAACGTCAGGCGACTGAGCACGTACCGCGCGTGGGGCCCGAGCAGGTCGATCCTGCCCACGATGTAGCCGACGACGATCGCCACTCCGACGACCAGGAACCCCGTCAAGACGCTCAGCACGGGCTCACTCGTCATCTCCCTTGTCGGCGGGGCCCTTGCCGCTGTCGCTCTTGGGTCCTGGCTTGCCGTTGCCGTTGCCGTTGCCCGGGGCGGGACCGGCCGGCTCGTCCTCGTCCGTCTCTTCGGGCGTAGGCGTGGGGGTCGTGCTCTCCGCCGGGGGCGTCGACTCCGAGGGAGCGGGAGACGGCGTCGCCAGCGTCGACAGGTCGGCACGCACGGTCGCGACGGCGGCGAGGATCTCACCTGCGCGCGCATCGTCGATGCGCGCGTCGTCGCGGGCGGCTGTCACGGCCTGTTCGACGGCGGCCAGCGTCGCATCGGCAGCGGCGTAGTCACCTGACGAGGCCTGCTCGGCCGCCTGCGAGACCTGGTCGCGCCAGCCGTCCTCGGGAGCGGGGGAGCACCCCGCGAGCACGAGCGCCGCGGCGACCGTGACGGCGGAGAGGAGTCCGGCGCGGCGGATCACAGCGTGCTCCAGAGGTCGTCGAAGTGCGAGCCGAGCGGATCGGGGAGAGGGGGGAACGCCGGATCGGCCGGGGAGGCGGCCGCGGACAGGAAGATTCCGACCGCGACGGCGACGACGATGGCCACCACGAGGGCGCCCAGCACCCACCAGAGCCAGCGCGGGGGTCTGCGTCGCGCGGGTGCGTCGGCTGCGGGCTCGAGCACTCGCGTGGCAGGGTCGAGCACCGCGGTCGCACCCGGCTCGAGCACCGCCGTGGCGCCGGTGAGCTCCGTGCTCCGCGCGGCGGGGGAGAGCGCAGCATCCTCGCTCTCGATCCGTCTCGCGGCGCGTGTCACCGCCGCCGCGTCGGGGCGGTGCGAGGGCTCGAGAGCGGTCATCGCACTCAGCAGCGCACGCCAGTCGGCGGGCAGCTGCGGCGGGATCTCGGGGGTGCGGGCGATGCGTGCGGCCAGTGCCTCGTGCGGCGTCTGCTGGGCGAAGGCGCGCTCGGAGGTGAGCGCCTCCAGAAGGAGGAGCCCGAGCGAGTAGACATCGGATGCTGCGCCCGCGCGATCGCCGCGAGCCTGCTCGGGACTCAGGTAGGCAGCGGTGCCGACCAACGTTCCCGTGCCGGTGAGACGCGTCGAGTCGACGAGCGACGCGATGCCGAAATCGGCGAGCATGGCCCGGTCCTCGCCGAACTCGGTGCGCGGTGGGCGCAGGAGCACGTTGGAGGGTTTGATGTCACGATGGACGACCCCGGCGGCGTGGATGACCTGCAGCGCTTCGCTGAGCTCGACCGCCAGCCGCGCTGCCTTGCGCGGAGGGAGCGGGCCGTCGGCGATGGCGGTGCGGAGAGTCGGGCCGTCGACGAACTCCATGACGAGATAGGCCGGATCGGTGTCGAGGCTCGCATCGAACAGCGTGACGAGCGATTCATGGCTCAGGCCCGCGAGAAGTCGCGTCTCGGACTCGCGTCGTCTGCGATCGCGCTCGTCGGACGCCTCGACGGTGAAGACCTTGACGGCCACCTGACGCCCGAGCGATGCGTCGGTCGCGCGATACACCCGCGCGTAGCCACCCTGACCGACGACCGTCTCGAGGCGGTAACGGCCGTCGAGCACCTCGGCGGCGTCCGCGGGGGAGTCGGGCGCAGTCACGCTTCCACTCTAGACAGGCGGCGCAGCGGAGCCCGACGCCCCACCTCAGAGCGTCAGCGCAACGATGGTGCGGCCCGGCTGAGGGCGGTCGACGATCTCGAAACCGCCCTTCTCGAACACCGAGAGCACTCCGCGGAAGAGTTTGTCGGCCGGTGGTCTCGCCGTTTCCGGATCGAGCGGATAGCCCTCGACGACCGTGGCACCGTTCGCGCGGGCGTGATCGACGGCCGCATCGAGCAGGTGCGTCGCCATTCCGCGGCCGCGGTGCTCCTTGCGGACGACGAAGCACGAGACGGCCCACACGGCATCGTCGTCCCAGGGTTGTGTGGCGGCGGCGAACTCCTTGGTGCGAGCGAGCCTGACCTGCGCCGGCCGCGGGCCGACACGCACCCAGCCGGCGGGATCGTCGTCGACGTAGGCGATCAGCGCGGGCGCCACCGGGGCGCCGATCTGATCGCGCAGCAGGGACGAGCGCTCGTCACGGTCGGCGCGCTGATAGTCGGCGTTCGTCAGCATCCACCACTGGCACTGGCACGACGCGCCGTCCGCGCTCGCGTCGAGCACTCGCTCTGCATCGTCGAAGAGATCCGCCGTCGCCGGGAGGATGCGTACGTCGCTCATGGCGAGCACGGTACCCAGAGGGTGCGACGCCGCACAACAGGCTCGCGCTACGGTGCTGGCATGAGTGACGGTTTCGCCCTGAACGTCGACGAGGATGGATTCGTCTGCCTCGTGGCGCCCGAGACCTACCACGGCTTCGTCGACGAAGATTGGGAGCTCGGCCAGCTGCTCGGCCACTTCGTCTCTCAGATGAACCTGGGGTCGCTCTTCATCGCGTACCCCGGTCCCGATGACGCCGGTGCCGCCGTGGCCTTCGTGGAGCGGGCGGCGCGCCCGATGACGACGAGTGATGCGGTCGGCAGCGTCGTCGTCGGACCGGGAGGGCTGTGGGTGACCGACTATGCGCAATTGACGATGGCCGCCCAGTTCGATGATGAGGCGCCGACGAGCTCCGGCGCGGTCCGTCTGTCCGTACATGAAGGAGTGCACCGGGTGACCCTGCAGAGGGTGAACGGCGACCCGGGCTTGATCCTCACGCTGACGCCCCTTTCCGCGGACGAGCGGCGCGAGCACCTCCGCGCCGTGCCGTGGTTCGCCTGAGCGGCCTCACCGGCCTACCGCGTGGGCTCCGCCGGGACGAGATCGACGAGCGCGGTGGTCATTGCCGATAATGCACATTATGTCAGTTTGACCGAACGGTATCGTGACGACGCCGCCCTGTTCTCCTGGGCGCGCTGCAACCGTCGAGCACGCCGAGCCGCCACAATGGACCGGTGACCGAAGGATCGACCGCCGCACGACTACCGCGCCGAGCCGGGCGGATCAGCCGGTCGATCTGGGTCACGCCTGAGGCCGTGTACGGCACCCTGCTCACGGGCGTCGTCCTGGCGCTGGCCGAGGAGAACTCCTCGGACGGCGAACTCCTGGTGAACGTCGCGTCCGGGTCGTTCGTGCTGTGGGCGGCGCACGTCTTCGCGACGATCGTCGCTCGCCACGGGGCCGCTCACGGCAGGCAGGCGCTCCGGGCAGCCGCCGCACATGCCACGCACCACTCCGCGGGTTTTCTCATCGGGCCGTCCGTATCGGTCCTCGCGCTCGTCCCCGGCGCGCTGAACATCATGGACGACACTCTCTCCTACGTCCTGGCCGTGGTGGCGGGTCTGGCCGTGCTGGTCGTGCTGGGAACGGCGGCGGCGATCGAGCGACGGGTGCGCTGGTACCTCAGCATCCTGGCCGGTCTTGCCACGGGGGCCGTGGGGCTTGCCATCATCATCCTCGAGGCGGTCTTCCATTGAGCATCCGCACCCTCATCACCGCGCTGTACTGGACGGCCATCGTCACCTTCGTCGTCGGTGCGGGTCTTCGCGTCGTCGGAGGCACTATCGGCATCGAGGCCCTCGACGGCGCCGGTCAGATCGTCTGCCTGTGCGCGTGGCCGGTCGCCGTCACCGCCGCCGTGCTCGACGTGCGCTCCGCAGCCCGGGTGCGCCCCCGGGAGTAGCCGGGCGCTCTCCCCCGGCTCTCGTCAGCGATCTCCCCCGTCGCGGGCGTCGCGGACGACCCCGAGGATCGCAGGAACGAGGCTCGGCCAGGTGCGTGGTGGCGGAGCCTGGTGCCCGACGTCGGTGAGGACGATCAGCGGTGCGTCGAGTGCCTCCGCGAGGGCCTCGCCGTGCGCGAGCGGGAACAGCGGGTCGGCCGACCCGTGCACGACGATCGACGGCAGCGAGGTCAGTGCGGACAGATCGACCGGCGGCGCCGATCCGGCCACCAGGAAGTGGTTCGTCATCGCGCTCTCGAGCGACGGCGTGCGGTCCCACACCCGGCCGACGACGGCGCGCATCTCCCCCTCGTCGAAGGTTCCCGGCCCGGCGTAGGGACGCTCGCTCTCGACCACCCAGTCGATCACCGCGGCGCGGTCGGTCCAGTCGTGATGAGCGACCGGCGCGTCGAGGGTCGCGGCGATCTCGGCGGACGGGCCGGGCAGCGAACGAACGAGGTCGTCGGCCGGCGAGGTGGAGACGAGGACGAGTCCGACGACACGTCCCGGATGCGTCGCCGCGAGCTGCTGCGCGAGACCACCGCCCATCGACAGCCCGACGGCGACGATGCGCGAGACGTCGAAAGCATCCGCGACCGCGATCGCATCGTCCACGAGATCGTCGGACGTGTACGCCGGCGCACCGACAGGAGAGATCGTCGACTCTCCCGTGTCGCGCGCGTCGAAACGCAGCACCCGCACGCCAGCGTCGATGAACTCGGCGCAGAAGGCGTCGGACCACCCGTCCCGCGACCAGGTGGCGCCACCGAGGAACAGGAGCGCGGGGTCGGCGGACGGCTCCCCCGCGGCCTGCGCCGCGATCACCCCTCCCCTGACCTCGACGGCGCACGTCGCCCAGGCGATGGACGAGCTCGGTTCCTGCATGCCCTCAAGGTACTCGCAGCCCCGCATGATGCTCTTGTCTCGTCGCCGTGCGCGGAATACGGTCTCGGATGCAGGCCCGTGACCAAGACCGAGGAGCTCCCGATGACGAAGTACCTGATCTCCTTCCCCAGTGCGGCGATGCAGGTGTCCGCGGAAGATCTGCCGGCCGTGTCGGCGGCCTCGCACGCCGTCGTTCGGGAGGCGAAGGCGGCGGGCGTCTGGGTCTTCGGCGGCGGGATCGACGAGAGCATCCCGCCCGTCCTGGTCGACGGGGCCGGTGCGGTCGCACCCGGCACGTATCCGCAGACGGCGCGGCTCGAGGGCGGATACGCGATCCTCGACCTGCCGTCGCGCGACGCCGCGGTGGAATGGGCGGCGAAACTCGCCGTCGCCTGCCGGTGCGCGCAAGAACTGCGGGCGTTCGCCTTCGACCCGGAGAGCTGACGCCCGACCGAGCCCGTTGCGACAGGATGGACGGATGGCGACCGTCCCCGCTCCCCTCGTGCCCATCGTGCTTCGGATGCTGCGTGCGAACCGCACCTTCGTCACCGGCGACGGGGCGCGACGACGCGTGCGGGAGCGCGAGCTGCGGCCGTCCGCCTACGGACCTCCCCCGCGCTTGCGCGCGGATCTGCGGGTCGAGGTCGATCACGCCGATTGGCCGGTCTACACGGTCGCGCCGCGCGACCGGGAGCCGTCCGGCGGCGTAGTGTACGTGCACGGCGGCGGCTGGGTCAACGAGATCGTCGCGCAGCACTGGCAGCTCATCGCCCGACTCGCGGCGGAGTCGGGCGTCGCCGTTACCGTTCCGATCTACCCGCTCGTCCCGTTCGGGACGGCCTCGATCGCTCACGACGGAGTCGTCGCGCTCGTGGAACGGAGCATCTCGCGGTACGGGACGACGATGCTTGCCGGTGATTCCGCCGGCGGGCAGATCGCGCTGTCGGCGGCGCAGACGCTGCGCGACGCGGGTGTGGCGGTTGCCGGCAGCATCCTGATCTCCCCGGCACTCGACCTCACCTGGAGCAATCCCCGCATCCCCGAGGTGCAGCCCAGCGATCCGTGGCTGGCGACTCCCGGCGGGCGCGTGCTCGCCGACCTCTGGCGCGGCGATCGCGAGCTGACCGACCCGGTGGCGAGCCCGCTGTTCGGAGAGATGAGGGGGCTCGCTCCGATCGCGCTGTTCACCGGCACGCGCGACGTGCTCAATCCCGACGCGCATCTGCTCGTGGATGCTGCGGTCGCCGCCGGGGTCGACATCGATCTCTACGAGGCTCACGGACACGTGCACGTGTACCCCCTGCTGCCGACGAAGGTCGGCGCCGCGGCCCGCGCGAACGTCGTCGACGTCGTCCGCCGAGCGGTGATGGGCCGATGAGCGTGCGCACCGACTCCCCCGAGCCGCGTCGCCGCACCGCGCTCATCACCGGCGTCGGACGAGCGGCGAGTATCGCCCACGGCATCGCGGTCGCTCTCGCGGAGGACGGATGGGACCTGGCGCTCCTCGGCTGGCGGAGCTACGACGAATCCACGTCGTACGGCGGCGGCGTCGGCGATGTCGACGACCTCGAGCGGCGCCTGCGGAGTCTCGGCGCGCGGGTGGCCCGCATCGACGGAGACCTCGCCGACCCGGACGTCCCCGAGGCGGTGGTCTCGCGCGCCCTTCGGGAACTCGGGACGCTCGACGCTCTCGTGCTCTCCCACTCGCAGAGCATCGACTCCTCGATCTCCGACACGACCGTCGAGAGCTTCGACCGTCATTTCGCCGTCAATGTGCGGGCGGCGTGGTTGCTCATCCGCGAGTTCGCCGCCCTCGAGCGCACGTCGGGCCGGATCGTGGCGTTGACGAGCGATCACGTCGTGCACAATCTCCCCTACGGGGCCAGCAAAGGCGCGCTCGACCGCGTCGTCCTCGCGGCCGCCGGCGAGCTCGCAGCGCGGGGAATCACCGCGAACCTGGTCAATCCGGGGCCGATCGACACCGGGTGGATGGACGACGGCACCCGTCGGGCTCTCGTCGCGGAGCAGCCGACCGGCCGTCTGGGCACCCCCGCCGACGCCGCTCGCCTCGTGCGATTCCTCGTCTCGGACGAGGCGGCCTGGGTGACCGGTCAGCTCATCACGAGCGACGGGGGCTTCTCGGCGTGACCTCGGGCGGGGCGCTCTGCCCTGCCACGCCGAGATAGCGGATGAACAGCGAGATCCATCCGAAGATCAGCACGAAGACCACGATCTCGACACCGGTGAGGGAGAACGCGCCGAAAGCGAACGTCAGCCCCGACACCACGACCGCGGCGAGGATCGTCCACGACCAGACGAAGTACGTGCGCGGCAGGCCGCGCAGCAGCCACGGGCCGGCGATCAGCATCCCGAGGAACATGGCCGCCAGCGCCAGGGCCGCGACGTCGTGCCACAGGCGGTTCACGTCGACCGCCACGAGACCGACGCCCGCGAACGCGGCCCCCATCACCACGAAGAGCGCGGAGACGATGCGCGGCGACCGGGGTGAGGCCAGCACGCCGTCGGCGACCAGCGCCGTCATGTCGTGGGCGATGTACACCGCGAAGGTGGTCACGAGGAAGCCGCCCGCGATGAGCGTGCCGTTGAAGAACACGCTCGAGAGCTCGCCGTGGAACGTGCCCAGGTGGCTGAAGTGCACCTTCCACCAGTCCGGTTCCGGGGCGATGATCATGGCCGTGAAGACGCCGAAGGCGATGAAGGTGCGCAGGAGCGACGACATGCGCTGCGTGTCCATCCTCGACACGGACAGGTACACCAGGTGCGCGGTCAGCCCGACCGTGACAGCCATCATGACGATCGACCAGATCGGGCCGACGGGGAGCCCGATGAACCCGAGCCCGATCAGGCGGTAGATCACGTAGGTCTCGATGAACGCCAGCACCGTGTGGACGATGACGACGGAGAGGGTGTTCGCCGTGAGCTTCCAGGTCGGGAGGGAGCGCCGCCAGAGCTGACCGGGCAGGGAGCGGGAGCGCCAGTAGCCGAGAGCAGCCGCGAGCGCCGCGCCGACACCGCTGGCCACGGCGGCCCACAGCGCGAACGAGGTCGCGCCGTCCGCGAGCAGTTCCCCCGGCTCGACGATCGCGAGGATCAGTCCGTAGACGGCGCCGAGCGCTCCGATGGCGAACGCCGCGACGGCGGCCTCGGACTCGGCCCGCCGCGGTGCAACGGCGACGTCGGGGGCGGCGCGGGACACGGGTGCGGCGGGGCTCATGTCGTCAGTGTGACGGGTCCGTCGGCACGACCGCCAGCTTCCGGCCGGGGATGCCCCTCGATCGTGACACCATTGGGCGGTGAGTTCCGAGCGCGTCGCCCCTCCCGACCGTCGAGCAGGCGAGGAGATCTGGGCCGACTACACCGCAGCGCACCCCGCAGCCGTCGCGGCCTCGCCGGAGTACACGATCGAGCACTTCGGCGACACGGTACGCCTCGCCGATGAGCTGCTCGCCCATGTCCTCTCGGGACGCAAGCGTGCGACGTCCGAGCTGGTCGCCGACTTCCTCGAACGAGGCGACCCCGTTCCGCGCATCGGCTCGCACTGGATCGCGTGCGACGGCCGCGGTGTTCCCCGCATCGTCATCCGCAGCACCGAGTTGCGGATCGGCACGTTCGCATCCGTCGATGCCGCCTTCGCGGCGGACGAGGGTGAGGACGACCTGACTCTGGACAGCTGGCGCCGGGAGCACCGGGTCTACTGGACCCGCGTGAGCGAGGCCCAGGGCCGGGATTGGTCGGAGGACGACGAGATCGTCTTCGAGCGCTTCGCCGTCGTGTGGCCGCCGGCGCTGGCCGACCCGGGGTACGGCGAGCGTCAGAGTGTGTCGTCGGACCGCGTCGTCTGACGGGTGACGCGCTCCCCCGCCGCCGGATCGACGGCGGTACGTGTGACGGTGTCCGTCTGGCGGCGACGCGCCATGAGAATGATGCCGATGAGGAAGACGAGCGCGCCGGCGCCCATGAGGATGTAGCCGATCATGTCGAGGTTGACCCCCGGCACGTCGACGTTGACGGCGAACGCGAGGATGGCGCCGATGACGAACAGCGCGATTCCGGCTCCGATGCTCATGACAGCACTCCTCTCGAGGCGGCACGTGCCGCACATCGACACGATGGCAGGCTGGGGCCCGACGCGGCGAGGGCTTGACACAGGCCGGATGCTGCGAGTGTGACCGCGGCCCACGGGTCAGACATCGCGATCGGCCGACACATCGCGCCTGGCGGGCTGTCTGAGCCGATAGAGATGTCTCACGGTGTGCGAGCGCCTCGCGGCGGCTCCTGTCGGAGGCTGGCCCTACTCTGACGACCATGACTCGGATCGTCTACAACACCGCCACGACTCTCAACGGCTTCCTCGCCGACGACGCCGACTCGCTCGCCTGGCTCTTCGCCGTGCCCGGAGCGCCGGAGGCAGAGGACGACTTCGCGAGGTTCCTCGACGGGGTCGGAGCCTTCGTCATGGGAGCCACGACCTACGAGTGGGTGTGGGCGAACGACGAGGAGGAGAATCCGGGGTCGTGGGCGGCGACGTACGGATCGCGTCCGTGCTTCGTGGTCACCCACCGGCAGCTCCGCACCCCCGAGGGCGCCGACGTGACCTTCGTGCAAGGACCCGCAGCCGATTGGGTGGAGACGGTCATCGAGGCGGCAGCGGGGAAGGACGTCTGGATCGTCGGGGGCGGCGATCTCGTGGGTCAGTTCGCCGATATCGACCGTCTCGACGAGGTGCGCGTCTCAGTCGCCCCGGCCGTTCTCCCGTCGGGCAGGCCCCTGCTCCCCCGCCGCCTCGAGTCGGACCGGCTCCACCTCGAGCAGGTGCAGCAGAAGGGGCAGCTCGCCGAGCTCGTGTACCGGGTCAGCCCGCGGGGGTGAGTTCGACCCAGTCGGCGAACTTGGCTTGACGACCGTCACCCGACGAGCGCCCGGTCAGTCGTCGTCGCACCCAGGGGGCCACGTGCTCGCGGTAGTACGCGGCGCCGCGCGGCACGACCATCCCGTCACGGGTGGGAAGCGACCACCACTCCGCCGGCGGGGTGTAGCCGAGCGCATCGATGACGCGGGCGGCCACGCGGTGGTGCCCGCGCTCGTTCATGTGCAGACGGTCGGGCGACCAGTACGACTCCTGCGACAACTCGGTGTCCGGCCAGTTGAGCGCTCGCACGATGTCGGGCCGGTCCGAGACGCGCGCGAGCACCGCCTCCGACAGCAGGTCGCCACGGCGCTGCACCACGCGACCGAGAGGCAGATGGAACGACGGATTGGCGCCCGACAGGAAGATGAGCTGCACGCCGGCCTCGTCGCATCGGTCCTTGACGCGCGAGAACAGGTCGGCGATGCGCTCCATATCGGCCCTCGGCCGGAGCATGTCGTTGCCGCCGCCGTTGAACGACAGGTGCGTCGGCCCGAGGGCGAGTGCCGGTTCGAGCTGCTCCTCGACGATCGGGGCGGCGAGCTTGCCGCGGATGGCGAGGTTGGCGTACGAGATCGACTCGCCCGCCGCATCCGCCCATCCCTGTGCCGCCAGATCGGCCCAGCCTCGGACGGTGCCGTCGGGCAGCTCGTCGCCGACGCCTTCGGTGAAGGAGTCGCCGATGGCGACGAAGCGAACAGATGCCACGTGCTCAGCCTAGGCGCGTCAGCGGTCGTCGAGTGCGCGGCCCCGGTGGTCGGCGACCCCGAACGATGCCACCACCGCCACCGCGAAGAACGCCGCGAACACGACGAAGAGGAGCGGGGCGCCGCCCCACGCGAGAAGCGGCGGCACCGACAGGGGCGCGAGGATCGACGCGATGCGTCCGATGCCGGCGGCCCATCCCGATCCCGTGGCGCGAAGCGACGTGGGATACGTCTCGGGCGACACGGCGTACAGCGCTCCCCAGGCACCCAGGTTGAAGAACGACAGAGCCATGCCCGCGGCGATCACTGAGACCTCCCCGGTCGCCGTTCCGAACAGCACGGCCGAGACCGCGGAGCCGGCGAGGAACACGGCGAGCGTCGCGCGGCGCCCCCAGACCTCGATCAGCCAGGCGGCCACCGCATAGCCGGGCAGCTGGGCGAGCGTGATGACGAGGGTGAACCCGAACGAGCGCACGAGGTCGTACCCCTGCGAGACCAGAATGGTGGGGATCCAGATGAACGCGCCGTAGTACGAGAAGTTGACGCAGAACCAGAGCACCCAGAGGCTCGCGGTGCGCAGTCGGAACTCCGGAGTCCACAGCGCTGCGAGACGCCCGCCGGCGTCTTTCGCCGCCGCAGGAGTCGTGTCGGACAGGGGCGGCGCCGACGGCAGACGGCCGGCCGATCGCTGCAGATCGGCCACGATGGCAGCCGCTGCGGTCGACCGCCCGCGGCGGGCCAGCCACCGCGGCGACTCGGGGAGACCCCACCGCACGATCAGGGCGTACGCGGCGGGGATCGCACCGAGCGCGAAGGCCCACCGCCATCCGTCGGGTGACGTGGGGATGACGAAGAAACCGATCAGCGCGGCGGCGGTCCATCCCACGGCCCAGAACGCCTCGAGGAAGACGATGATGCGTCCGCGGATGCGGGCGGGAGCGAACTCGCTCACGTAGGTGGACGCGACCGGCAGCTCCGCACCGAGACCGAGGCCGACGAAGAATCGCAGGATCAGCAGGGCGACGAGCCCGCCGACCAGCGCGCTGGCGCCCGTCGCGATGCCGTAGACGACGAGCGTCAGGGCGAACACCTGGCGACGACCGAACCGGTCGGCCAGGAGCCCGCCGACGCTCGCCCCGATCGCCATCCCGACGAAGCCGATCGACGCGATCCACGCCGTCTCCCCCGGCTGCAGACTCCACTGCACAGCGAGGGTGGCGATGATGAAGGAGATGAGCCCGACGTCCATCGCGTCGAGAGCCCACCCGATTCCCGATCCGCTGAGGATCTTCAGGTGCCGACGGGTGAAAGGAAGGTCGTCGAGCTGCTCCGAGATGGTCGGAGCAGTAGACGGCGGCGCGTCGCTCATGGAGACAGCGTAGGAGCAGCGGGGCTCAGTCGGAGGCCAGCATGTCGTGCACGAGCGGGAGCACCCGGGTGCCGTAGAGCTCGATGCTCGACACGAGCTTGGAGTGCGCGAGCGACCCGCTGGCGAACTTCATCTGGAAGCGCGACGCGCCGATCGTGCGAACGGTGTCTGCGATCTTCCGTGCCACCGTCTCGGGCGATCCGACGTACAGGGCTCCTTCGGGGCCGACATCGTGCTGGAAGCGGAGACGGTTGTACGTCGGCCATCCCCGTTCCGCGCCGATGACGTTGTTCAGCTCGGCGACCCCCTCGTAGGCCTCGTCCCAGGCCTGCTGATCGGTCTCGGCGATGTGGCCCGGCGAATGCACCGAGATCGGCAGTGTCGGCCGCTCGAACGACTCGAGCGATCGCCGGTAGAGGTCGGCGAAGGGCGCGAAACGGTGAGACGGGCCACCGATGATGGCCAGCACCAATCCGAATCCGTAGCGCGCAGCGCGCACGACCGACTCGGGCGAGCCGCCGACGCCGACCCAGGCGGTGAGCCCGTTCTCCGTCTTCGGGTAGACATCGGCCGCGTCGAGCGGTGCGCGCGTCGTGCCCGACCACGTCAACGGCTTCTCGAGCAGGAGCTGGGAGAAGAGGTCGAGCTTCTCCTCGAAGAGCACCTCGTAGTCGCGCAGGTCGAAGCCGAAAAGGGGGAACGACTCGATGAACGAGCCGCGTCCGAGGATGACCTCGGCGCGCCCGTTCGAGACGGCATCGAGCGTCGCGAACCGCTCGTAGACGCGCACGGGGTCGTCTGATGAGAGGACCGTCACCGCGGTACCGAGGTGGATCGCGTTCGTGCGGGCGGCGGCTGCGGCGAGAACGATCTCGGGGCTCGTCACCGCGAAGTCCTTGCGGTGATGCTCCCCCACGCCGAAGAACGACAGCCCCACCTGGTCGGCGAGCACCGCCTGGTCGACGACGTTCCGAATCGTCTGAGCGTCGCTCAGAAGAATGCCGTCGTCACCCCGAGAGATGTCACCGAAGGTGTCGAGCCCGAGTTCCACTGTGTCCACGCCAAGCCTCTTTTCTATTCGCCTGAATGAACCTACCGTGCCCGCGGGCTATTCCCGTTCCGTCTCAGCTCTTCAACGCGCTGCGAAGGGTGTCGAGGCCGACACCTCCGATGTCGAGCGCGCGCTTGTGGAAGTCCTTGATGTCGAACGCGTCGCCGCGCCGGTCGCGGTCTTCGTCGCGCGCCTGCTCCCAGATGCGCTGGCCGACCTTGTAGGACGGCGCCTGGCCCGGCCACCCGAGGTAACGGTTGACCTCGAACTGCACGAATTCGTCGGACATGTTGACGTTGCGTCGCATGAAGTCGAGCGCGTAGTCGTGGTCCCAGACCCCGTCGCCCGACAGACGCGGCTTCTCGAGGTGGACACCGATGTCGAGCACGACGCGAGCGGCCCGCATGCGCTGCCCGTCGAGCATCCCGAGCCGGTCGGCGGGGTCGTCGAGGAACCCGAGCTGCTCCATGAGCCTCTCGGCGTAGAGCGCCCACCCCTCGGCGTGACCCGACGTACCGGCCAGGAGCCGGCGCCAGGAGTTGAGCTGCGCGCGGTTGTAGACCGCCTGCGCGATCTGCAGGTGGTGACCGGGAACACCCTCGTGGTAGACGGTCGTGAGCTCGCGCCACGTGTCGAAGTCGTTGACGCCCTCGGGCACCGACCACCACATCCGGCCAGGGCGGGAGAAGTCGTCGGTCGGGCCGGTGTAATAGATGCCCCCTTCGCGCGTCGGCGCGATCATGCACTCCAGACGGCGAATGGGCTCCGGGATGTCGAAGTGGGTCGCGCCCAGTTCGGCGACGGCGCGGTCGCTCGTCACCTGCATCCACTGCTGGAGCTCCTCGGTGCCGTGAAGCTTGCGCGCCGGGTCGTTCTCCAGGAACGCGACGGCCTCCTCCACGGTGGCTCCGGGCAGGATCTCGTTCGCGATGGCCTCCTGCTCGGCGACCATGCGGGCGAGTTCTTCGACGCCCCATTCGTAGGTCTCGTCGAGGTCGATCGTGGCGCCCAGGAAGCGGCGCGAGTGCAGCGGATACACCTCACGTCCGACCGCATCCTTCTCGGTCGCCACGGGAGCCAGTTCGCCGGTCAGGAACCGGCCCAGCGCGTCGTAGGCGACGCGCGCCGCGTTCGCGCTGTCGGCGAGTTCGCGGGCGAGCGAGGCCGGCAGCTGCCCCGACTCGGGGGCGGCGTCGCCGGCGAACTCGGTGAAGAAGCCGGTGTCGGAGGTGTAGCGGGCGATCTGCGTCGCCACCTCGACGACCTGGCGACGCGCCGGCACCACACCCTGCGCGATGCCTTCCTTGAGCGTCTCGACGTAGCCCTCGATGGCCGCCGGCAGCGCGCGCATGCGCGTGGCCACCACCGACCAGTCGTCGACGGTAGACGTCGGCATGAGGTCGAACACCTGACGGATGTCCTGCGCGGGAGAGGCGATGACGTTCAGGTCGCGCAGGTGCCACCGGGCATCGTCGAGCTCGACGTCGAGCTTCAGCTCGCGCAGCAGGTCTTCCTGGGTGACCGCGTCGATCGCGTCGACGGGCTGCGCGCTCTCGAGCTTCGAGATCGTGTCGCGGACGGCACCGATGTACTGCGCGTGACCGTCGGGCGAGTAGTCGCCGTAGCGGTCGTTGAACTCGGATCGGCCGATGTACGTCGCCGTCGTCGGCGAGATCTCGGCGAGAGTGTCGACCCAGGCGTCTGCGATCGCGTCGATCGGGGTGGGGTTACGGGGAGCGTCGGTCATCATTCGAGCCTAGTGACCCGCCTCGTCCCAATCACCCCCGCGCCCGATCTGCACGTCGAGCGGGACGGACAGCGTGGCGGCATCGCCCATGCGTGCGCGGACGATCTCTTCGGTCTGCTGCCACTCCCCCGCGGCGACTTCGACCACGAGCTCGTCGTGGATCTGCAGCAGCACGCGGGACCGCATGCCGGCGGCGACGAGATCGTCGTGAATGTGGAAGAGCGCGATCTTCATGATGTCGGCCGCACTGCCCTGGATGGGGGCGTTGAGGGCCGCACGTTCGGCGTTCTCGCGGAGCACTCGGTTGGGGCTCGTCAGGTCGGGGAACGGGCGGCGACGGCCGAAGATCGTCTCGGTGTAGCCGTCGACGCGAGCCTGCTCCACCGAGGATCGGAGGTAGTCGCGCACGGCGCCGAATCGCGCGAAGTACTCCATCATCAGCTGCTTCGCCTCGCTCTGCTCGATGCGCAGCTGCTTCGAGAGTCCGAACGCCGACAGGCCGTAGACGAGGCCGTACGACATCGCCTTGACCTTCGTACGCATCGGGGCGGTCACCTCCTCGGGCGTGACGCCGAAGACGCGCGCGCCGACGAACCGGTGGAGGTCCTCGCCCGAGTTGAACGCCTCGATGAGGCCGGGGTCGCCGGACAGATGCGCCATGATGCGCATCTCGATCTGCGAGTAGTCGGCGGTGAGAAGGGTCTCGTATCCCTCGCCCACTTCGAACGCGGCGCGGATGCGACGGCTCTCCTCGTTGCGGATCGGGATGTTCTGGAGGTTGGGGTCGGTGCTCGACAGGCGCCCGGTCTGGCTGCCGGTCTGCACGTACGTGGTGTGGATGCGGCCCCCGTCGTCGATCGCGACGTCGAGGGAGTCGATGATCTGCCGCAGCTTCGTCGCTTCGCGGTGCTGCAGGAGCAGATCGAGGAACGCGTGCGGGTGAGAGTCCTGCAGATCGGCGAGCACCGCGGCATCCGTCGAGTAGCCGGTCTTCGTCTTGCGGGTCTTGGGTAGCTGCAACTCCTCGAACAGCACCTCTTGGAGCTGCTTGGGAGAGCCCAGGTTCACCTCGTGGCCGATCGCCGCGTACGCCTGCTCGGCGAGCCGGTCGGCGCGCGAGCCCAGCTCGGCCGAGAACGACGACAGCTTGTCGTGCGACACGGCGACGCCCGCCAGCTCCATGGCGGCGAGCGTGCGAAGGGTGGGCAGCTCGATCGTGTCGAACACCTCCCGGACGCTGTCGGGAAGCTCGGCGGCCAGCGCTTCGGCGACGCGGAGCGTGAACCACGAGACCTGCCCCGGCGTCGCACCCTCGGTCTCGGGTACGAGCTGGGTCGGGTCGGCCTCGGGCAGCTTCTCGCCCAGGTAGCGGTCGACGAGGTCGGCGAGGGTCTTGTCGGGGAAGCTCGGGCGCCGGAGCCACCCGGCGAGGATGACGTCGAACACGAGCCCGTCGACGTCGAGACCGGCGCGCGAGAGGGCCTTCAGCTGCGGCTTGGCATCGGCGAAGACCTTCGGCGCGGAGGAGGCGAGCCAGGGCGCGATGGCCGCCGACAGCTCGGGGGTCCACTCCCCCTCGGCCGCAGCATCCGCCGTCGCGAGCCCCAGGCGCGTCGGGCGCCCGCCGGCGACGACCACGGTGACACCGACCTGTCCCTGGGCGGACTCCGCCCAGGCGGCCAGCGCCGCCGCGTCGAGCTCGGGAGAGGCGGGGGCCTCGGCGGTGGGCGCATCGGCGCTGCTCCCCGAGGACTGGTCGACCCCGGCCGCTTCGAACACGCGCGGCAGGAGGGTGCGGAACTCGAGTCGCGCGAAGATATCGCGGACGGCCTGAGCGTCGATGGGGCGAACGGCGAGATCGGCGGGAGCCAGAGGAAGCTCGACGTCGGTGAGGAGACGGTTCAGGTGCCGGTTGCGCCGAACGTCGTCGAGGTGCTCGCGCAGGTTGTTGCCCACGACCCCGGTCACCTTGTCGGCGTTCTCGAGCAGCGCGTCGAGCGAGCCGTACTGGGTCAGCCACTTCACGGCGGTCTTCTCACCGACCTTCGGGACGCCCGGGAGGTTGTCGCTCGTCTCGCCGACGAGCGCGGCGATCTCGGGGTACTGGGCCGGCGGCAGACCGTACTTCTCCACGACGGCGGACGGGTCGTAGCGCTTCAACTGCGAGACGCCCTGCACGTTCGGATAGAGCAGCGTCACGTCGTCGGTGACGAGTTGGATGGTGTCGCGGTCTCCCGAGCAGACGAGCACGTGGAAGCCGGCGGCGGCGCCCTGGGTCGCGAGGGTCGCGAGGATGTCGTCGGCCTCGAAGTCCTCTTTCTGGATGACGGGGATGCTCATCGCCGCCAGGCAGTCCTGGAGGATCGGGATCTGGCCCTTGAACTCGGCCGGTGTCTCGGAGCGGTTCGCCTTGTACTCGGTGTACTCGCGGGTGCGGAACGACTGCCGGGACGTGTCGAAGGCCACGGCCAGGTGTGTGGGCTGCTCGGCCTTGATCAGGTTCACGAGCATCGACAGGAATCCGTAGATGCCATTGGTGTGCTGCCCGTCCTTCGTCGAGAAGTTGTCGACGGGGAGGGCGTAGAACGCCCGGTAGGCCAGAGAATGGCCGTCGACGACGAGAAGAGTAGGCTTTCCGGAGTCCGTCACTCGTCAATGCTAACGAGGCCCGACGACACTCATCCGTCACCGAGCGAAGGCGATCATGACCGAGACCGTTTCCGACTCCCCCTCCGGTCTCGAATGGGTGAGGGGGCGCGGAATGGGTTCCCTCGCCGAGAAGATGGGCTTCGAGTGGGTCGAGTTCAGCGTGGAGCGCGCGGTCGCCACGATGCCCGTGGAGGGCAACACGCAGCCGGTTGGACTGCTGCACGGCGGCGCGTATGTCGTGCTCGGCGAGTCGCTGGGCTCGATGGCGGCGAACCTCTACGCCGGGCCGGGGAGGCTCGCGGTCGGCGTGGACATCAACGCGACCCACACGCGATCGGCGACCTCGGGCATCGTCACGGGGGTCTGCACGCCGATCCACCTCGGTCGCTCGATCACGGTCCACGAGATCGTCGTGACCGACGAGCAGGGCCGTCGCTGCTCGACGGTCCGCATCACGAACCACATTAAGGACGCCCCGCAGAAATGAAGAACGGATGCTGGTTCTCAGCATCCGTTCTTCGGTGAGGTTCTGATGAGGTCGCGCTACTTCTTCGGCGCGAGCTGCTCGATGATGGCTTTGGCCACGTCCTGCATCGTCAGGCGGCGGTCCATGGACGCCTTCTGGATCCAGCGGAAGGCCTCGGGCTCGGTGAGACCCATCTTCTCGTTCAGGAGACCCTTGGCGCGGTCGACGAGCTTGCGCGTCTCGAAGCGCTCGACCATGTCGGCGACCTCGGCCTCGAGCGTGATGATCTGGTCGTAACGGGCCAGGGCGATCTCGATCGCGGGGAGCAGATCGTTGGGGGTGAAGGGCTTCACCACGTAGGCGAGTGCACCCGCCTCGCTGGCGCGCTCGACGAGCTCCTTCTGGCTGAACGCCGTCAGCAGCACCACCGGGGCGATGTGGTTCTTGCTCAGACGCTCGGCAGCGCTGATGCCGTCGAGCTGCGGCATCTTCACGTCCATGATGACGAGGTCGGGGCGCAGCTCGGTGGCGAGCTGAACCGCGGTCTCCCCGTCGCCCGCCTCGCCGACGACGTCGAAGCCGTTGTCACGCAGGATCTCGACGATGTCGAGGCGGATGAGCGACTCATCCTCCGCGACCACGACACGGCGGGGGGCGGATGCCACGGGGGCGGTGCCCGGATCTAGGTCAGTCACGTATTCATCCTAAGACAGGGGGTCGGCATACCCGCCGATACCCGGGGTGGGGGGAAAGAGCCAGGAGCCGAATTCACGGACGATGGACTTCTCACTGGAGTGCCGGTGGTGGGATTCGAACCCACACGCCCTTTCGGACAGAGCATTTTGAGTGCCCCGCGTCTGCCGTTCCGCCACACCGGCGAGCACTTCAGCATCCGAACCATATCGCACGGGCGTCCGAGAACCCGGACGCCCGTGCGAGGGATCAGGCTTCGCGCTGATAGATGGGCGCCGCACCGTGGACGGCGTCGCCGATCTTGTGCACGCGCAGGTCGTTGGTCGACCCCGCGATTCCCGGAGGGGAACCGGAGATGACGATGACCTTGTCGCCGACCTTCGCGAGGTCGTTCGAGAGGAAGTAGTCGTCGACCTGGAGGAACATCATGTCGGTGTGCTCGACGTGCTCCACCAGGGTCGAACGCACGCCCCAGGTGAGGGCGAGACGACGACGGATGCCCGGCTCGGGCGTGAACGCGATCATCGGGATGGGCGAGCGCAGGCGCGACATGCGGCGCGCGGAGTCGCCCGACTCGGTGAAGATGCAGAGGTACTTGGCCTCGACGAACTCGGCGACCTCGATCGCGGCGAGCGTGATCGCCCCGCCCTGGGTGCGCGGCTTGGTCG